>JBBQCZ010000004.1:0-81399 GCA_038319215.1 Bacteroidales bacterium
TACTTTTTTCACACCACTCCCCTCGTCCGCCACGGGTCTGAGTTTGTTACCAGGAACCTCTTGTGGCGTTACTCGGGACCACTTACCATTTACCACTTACAGTTTTTACTCCGCCGCGGCGGAACCACTTACTACCAACGGCCTCAACCTTGTTACCTTCTTTTAAAAGCTCTCAGTGCATGACAAAGCAAATACTAATAAATGCACAAAACACCCGATATAAATTGATAATTTCAATACCCAATAGAATGTTTTGTAATTAAATTTGGTATGACAAGTGAAAACTAAAAACTATTTCTTTATTCTTAATCCATCTAAATCCTGTAGTTTTCCATTGAAAACATTTACATCAACATCACCCTCAATGCCTTTTAGTAAGCCTTTGTCGCTAAATTGCCAAAAAACCCAGTCATTATTTACATCATTAGGATTTCCAGTAATATTGTACCAAGCAATCCACACAGGATATTTATTAAACCTGCTATCTTTTGACAATGTGCTATTATAGAAATTATAATATGTGTATAAAATTGGAGTTACATCATAATATTCTTCAACAATTGTCAACCAATTTAGCAAACCATTTTTTAGGCTAGTAAGACTTTGCACACGGCTATATTTTTCAATATCTAAAACTGGTGGTAAATCGCCTTCTTCAAGAATAACATTTTTTATGAAAAAATTTGCTTGATCTGTGCTATTTTCGTCTGGTCGATAATAGTGATATGCTCCTTTGATTAACTTATGATCCTTTGCAGATTTCCAATTTGTCTTAAACTTTGAATCAATTTTATCTTTGCCAGCAACAGCACGAATTATTACAAAATCAATTTTCTCTTCTTTAACTAATTTTTCCCAGTCGATGTCTGCCTGATATTGCGACACATCAATACCGAAAACAGTATATTCTTTTAGGCTTTTCTTAAAATCTGAATACTCCTCGCTTTTTCGGTTAGTAGGTTGAAAAATTTCAAAAATATCTGAGTAAAAATAAAAAACGCCAACTGCTAATAGCAATGCTACTGCAACCCAAATTATCTGTTTCGATGATTTTTTGCGCCTACGCCTTCTTGCCATTTACACAAAATTATCAGATAAATATTCTGCTATTTGAACAGCATTAGTAGCAGCTCCTTTCCTTAAATTGTCGGCTACAATCCATAAATTTATTGTATTTTCTGCCGATTCGTCCAATCTTATTCTGCCAACAAAAGTTTCATTTCTGTTCTCAGAGTTCATTGGCATTGGATATTCATTTTTCTCGGGATTATCTTGAACAATTATGCCCATAGATTTTCCAAGAATATCTTTTATTTCATCAATATCGATTTTTTTATCGAATTCGATATTTACACTTTCGCTATGCCCACCAGTTACAGGAACTCGAACAACAGTAGAAGTAAGTTTTAGATCAGGAATCCCAAGAATTTTTCTACTTTCATGCACTAGTTTCATTTCCTCTTCAGTATATCCATTTTCGAGAAAAGCGCCGCCATGTGGAATACAGTTAAGGTCAATTTTGTGTGGATATGCAGGACATTCAGAATTATTTCCTTGTCGTTCTTCCATAAGTTGATTTAATCCCTTAAACCCAGATCCCGTAACCGATTGATATGTTGAAACGACAACTCTTTTTATTCCATATTTTTTGTGCAAAGGCCATAAAACCACAACCAACTGAATTGTACTACAGTTTGGATTTGCAATAATCTTATCGCTTTCTTCGAGCAAAGCAATATTTACTTCGGGAACAACTAGTTTAATGCTTTTATCCATACGCCAAGCAGATGAATTATCAACTACAAAGCAATTATTTTTTGCAAACACTGGCGCCCATTCCAAAGAAACTGTTTTACCGGCAGAAAAGATTGCAACATCAGGTTTCATGCTTAATGCGTCTTGAATACTAACAACTTTGTATTCTTTTGACCTAAAAACAATGCTTTTCCCAACCGATGAGGCCGATGCTACAGGAATTAAATCATCGAGTTCAAAATTTCTTTCTTCAAGCACTTTAAGTATTGCGCTTCCTACCATTCCAGTAATTCCAACAACAGCAAGTTTCATAAAAATCAATTATTTTTGGTAAAATTAAAATTTTTAAACTAATCTTTTCATCAAAAACGCAATAATAAAATAAAATAAGGTATTTTTACATTGTGAAGTGTCTATAAATTTATTTATAACAAACTTTAAAATAGTTTAAATACTAGTTTGAAGTAAGATAATAGGCAACGACAATTAGTATTAAAACTTTAATTATATAAAATGAGATCAATTTTATTTTTACTGATGTTTTTACCTGTTTTGGGATTTGCACAGTTTAACGATGATTTTACTGATGGTGATTTTTCGACCAATCCTGTATGGAGTGGAAACACAAGCAAATATGTTGTTAGCGGAGCGAAGGAGCTTCAATTGTTTGAAAATCCTGCTGCAGCCGGAACATCTTATTTGTCAACTCCGTCGGGTGCGATTTACGATGCTAGTTGGGAATTTGTGGTTAAGATGACTTTTAATCCTTCATCAACAAATTATTGCGATGTATATCTGGTTTCTAATTCATCTGATATTACCACCACAACTAATGGTTATTTTGTTAAAATTGGAAATACTGCCGATGAAGTTAGTCTTTACAGAAAAGATGCTGCTAGTTCATCTATGATAATAGACGGTACAGATAGCAGACTAAATACTACAACTGTAAATGTTCGTGTAAAGGTTACTCGCGACTTAGACGGAAACTGGACTTTGGTTTCGGACACTTTGGGGGGAACGGATTATTATTCTGAAGGTATTGCTTTCGATAATACATATATTAGTTCAACTTATTTTGGGCTAAAATGCGTTTATACTTCAACACGTTCTCAAAATATTTTCTTCGACAATTTCGTGGTTACTGGCGACCCATTTGTTGATGATGTTGCACCTCTGTTGTTATCTTCGCAGATAATTGATGCACAGCATTTTTTAATGGTTTTTAACGAAGAGCTAGATGCTACTACAAGTCTCAATATTAATAATTTTAGCGTTAATGGTGGAATTGGCAATCCTACAGATGCTAGTTTTTACAATTCAAATCCATCTCAAATATTATTAGAGTTTGCATCATCTTTTAGTTCTCCAGGCAATTATGGTCTTCAGTATCTGAATATTGCAGATTTGAGTTTAAATGCAGTTGAGCCAGGAGTGATAAATTTTAGTTATCTGGAATTTGAACCAGGAATGGTTGTTATAAATGAGATTATGGCAGATCCAGATCCTCCAATTTTGTTGCCTAATTTTGAATATGTTGAGCTTTTAAATACTTCAGCATTTACAATTGATTTAAAGAACTGGGTTTATAAAATTGGAACCAGCACAAAAGTTCTTCCTTCTTATCAGCTTGGTGCTGGGCAATATTTAATTTTATGCAATAGTACTGTTGTTGCAGATTTTGAAGCTTATGGCAATACTCTTGGAATTGAAACTTTTCCTTCAATTACAAATGGTGGTCAAACAATCATTTTAAGTGATAAAAACGGACAAGAGATTGATAAAGTTATTTACTCTTCAACTTGGTATCACGATACTAATAAAGACGATGGCGGTTGGTCTCTCGAAAAAATAGACCCAACAAATTCTTGTTCTGCACAAACAAATTGGATCGCATCGAACAGCTCAACGGGCGGAACACCAGGAGAAATAAACTCAGTATATGCTCTAAATTCAGATTCTCAGGCGCCAACTGTATTAGGTGTTACGGTTAGTTCAGGAAATGAATTAACAGTTTTATTTTCTGAGCCGGTAGATACATTGACTAGCTTTGTGCTAACAAATTATAATTTGGAACCTTCATTTGGAAATCCATTTTATGCATATTCTAATCCTACAAATACCGCTCAAGTAATAATTCAATTCCCCGCATCATTTAGCGAAAATGTAAATTATACACTAAATGTACAGAACATTAGCGATTGGTGTGGAAATACACTTAGCTCACAAAATTCAAACTTTATAATTTATAATCCCGCCGACTACGATGTTGTTATTTGTGAAATAATGGCTGACCCAGATCCAGTTGTTTTATTGCCTGAAGTTGAATATGTTGAGTTGTATAATAGAACAGAATACGACCTTAATCTGAGCGACTGGACGATTGCCGCTGGAACTACAATAAGAACTCTTCCATATTGCATAATTCCAGCAGGAGGATATCTTGTTTTGTGTCATATCGATAAAGTAGGATTGTTTACGGGAATAAACAATATTGTTGGAGTTACTAGTTTTCCCGCTCTTACAAACAGTGGGGCAACGCTTACTTTAAAGTCAAAAACTGGAGCAGTGGTACATACTATTACATACAGCGACAAATGGTATAAAGACAATTTCAAATTTAATGGTGGCTACTCACTCGAAATGATTGATTTGAATAATCCATGTGACGGTATTGAAAACTGGTCAGCTACAAAGGACATTTCTGGCGGAACACCAGGCCGAATTAATTCTGTTGATGGAATTAATCCTGATGAAACGCTTCCTTATCTTGTTGCTGCTCAAACTGTTTCACTTGACACTTTAACTGTTTATTTCAGTGAAACACTTAAAGCCGAGTTTGCAAATAATGTACTTAACTTTAGTGTTGAAGAATTTGGAAATCCTGTTTGGATTAGTGCGGCAGAACCAAATTTCTCTGTAATTACTATGGCATTTGATGGCGAATTTGAAACTGGGGTAGTATATTATTTGAATATTACAGATAGCATTGAAGATTGTTTTGGAAATCAGATTGCTCAAAACTCTTCTATAAGATTTGCAATTGCCGATTCGGCTACTGAAGGAGATATGGTAATAAATGAATTACTGTTTAATCCTCTTTCTGGTGGTAGCGATTTTGTTGAGATTTACAATAATTCGGATAAGGTTTTTGATCTTAAAAAACTTTGGTTAGTTAATAAAGACGATGCCGGCGAAATTGATGATTCATATGTGATTACTAATATAAGTCGCTTATTGCTACCAGGAGAATACTGTGCAATTTCGACAGATATTTTGTTCTTAAAAGACAATTATTATGTTCCATATCCACAAAATTTATATGAATGTGCTTCAATGCCATCACTGCCAGACGATGTTGGAAACATATATTTAACAGATAGATTTATAAATACTATTGATGCATTTTATTACAATGACGATCAGCAATATAAGTTATTGGCTTCTGATGATGGAGTTTCGCTCGAGAGGATAAATTTTAATCGTGAAAGTGATGATTTGGCAAACTGGCATTCTGCGTCACAAACAGTTGGGTTTGCGACTCCAGGATATGAAAATTCTCAATACTCTTCCGAAATTGTAAGCGAAACTACAATTACTTTAAGTCCAGATGTATTTTCTCCTGATAATGACGGAGTTGACGACAGACTAACCATTAATTATCAACTCGATGTGCCAGGTTATACAGCAACTATGGCTATTTATAATGCTGATGGAAAGTTTATTACTTATATTCTTAATAACGAAATGTTAGGAATGCAAGGAAATTTATTTTGGGATGGCTTTGACAATGGCAATAATATTTGTCCAATAGGGATTTACATTGTTTACGTTGAGATGTTTAATCTAAACGGTAAAAAAGTAGTTGAAAAACACGCAACTGTGTTAAGTAAAAAAGCTTACTAAATAGTGGTTTTTGAAAACTATAAACTGGGAGAGTAATATTATTTCTCTCCTAGTGTTTTTTCAAGTTTCTCTAATCTTTTAACGATATCATCAAGATTCTTAAAGTGTATATACGATTTGTGATATGCTCTTAAGTCGTATGCTGGAGCGCCCATTAGAATGCTATTTTCCTGTAAAACATTATTGGAAATTCCAGATTGTGCAGAGATTTTTACTCCATTAGCAATTGTAACATGTGGACTAATCCCAACTTGCCCACCAAACATACAATTTTCGCCAATCTTGGCAGTTCCTGCTATACCTGTTTGTGCTGCAATAACAGTATTTTTTCCAATATCAACATTATGTGCAACGTGAATATGGTTGTCGAGTTTTACACCCTTACGAATGAATGTTGAGCCCATAGTAGCTCTATCTATTGTAAGTAAAGCTCCAAGTTCAACATCATCCTCAATTACAACATTACCAATTTGCGCAATTTTCAGAAAAGTCTCGCCACCATTAGGTGCAAAACCAAATCCATCTGCACCAATAACAGAACCAGCATGAATTGTACAATTATTTCCAATGATCGTATTGTAATAAATTTTTACGCCTGGATAAATAATACAATTATCCCCAATTTTTACATTGTTTCCAATGTAGCAACCGGGATAAATTTGAACATCGTTACCAATTTTAGCATCTTTACCAATATAGCTAAATGCTCCCACATAAATATTCTTACCCAGAAAAGCTTTTTTATGAACGAACGACTGTTTCTCAATACCCGAAGGTTTTTCAGTCATTTTATTATAAAGATCAAGTAAAATGGCAATGGACTTATATGCATCTTCAACTCTAATTAAAGTTGCTTTTATCTCTCTTTTCGCTTCGAAACTATCGTTTATTAAAACAACAGAAGAGGCTGTTTCGTAAATGTAATTTGTGTATTTTGGATTTGCAAGAAAAGAAAGAGATCCTGTCTTGCCTTCTTCAATTTTAGAAAAACTATTTACAATTGCATTTTCATCACCCTCTACTTTTCCACTTAGCAGTTCTGCAATTTGTTTCGCTGTAAATTCCATCATTAATTACTTTTGATTAATAATATTTTTTGATGCACAAACATAATATTTTTTTACGACTTTACTAAGTACAGATAAATTTAACATATCTGATGCTTCGGCAATATCAATAAGCTTATCCCCATAAAGAATATTTATCTGTTCGTCAACATTGCTATATGCATTATTTGAAAGCTCTCCTGTATAAACAAAATATTTGAGTTCATCGTCATTTATCCCATAAGCAGCCTTTGTTTTTCTGCAAATATCCTCAATTAATTTCTCGTCAGGTTTTTCCTTGTTGATAATGATTTTTGGAAATCGTCGATTCAACAGCGAATCGGCTAGTATTGAGAGTATTTTGTCGGATGAGTTAATGTTTTGCTTTAAGAGATAAAAAACATCATAATCATCTAGCATATTAAAGTTATTGATTACCTCAACGTGGCTATCATTATGATTACCAGCAAGAAAATAGTCTAGATATTGATTATTTGTTAACAATAAGTTGTTTTGATACAGAAATTTAATTCTTTCTAAAAGTTTTACTAGCAATAGTTCTGCAACAACCACAGTTTTGTGGAGGTAAACCTGCCAGTACATAAGTCGGCGCGCAATAAGAAATTTCTCAACACTATAAATGCCTTTAGCTTCAACCACAAGATTATCGTCAACAACCTGAAGCATTTTTATAATTCTTTCAGATCCAACCACCCCTTCGGTAACGCCAGTAAAAAAACTATCACGACGCAAGTAGTCAAGTCTATCCATATCCAATTGACCAGAAATAAGCTGGTGAAGGAATTTTTTATGATACTGATTTTTAAATATTTTGATTGCCAAGTCGAGTTTTCCATCAAACTCGATATTTAGCTGTTGCATAAACATCAAACTAAGTTGCTCGTGGGGCAAATTAGGAATAATACAACTTTCGAGTGCATGTGAAAACGGACCGTGGCCAATGTCGTGAAGTAAAATAGCAATTCGAGCAGCTTCCGATTCTTCTTCTGTTATTTCGTGCCCTTTGCTACGAATTACATCAATAGCCATATCCATTAAATGCATTGCACCAATTGTATGTTGAAATCTAGAATGCACCGCTCCAGGATAAACAAGATAAGTCATTCCCAGTTGTTTTATTCTTCTTAAGCGCTGAAAATAAGGGTGCTCAATTAGATCAAAAATAATACCTCCAGGAATATTAATAAATCCATAAACTGGATCATTTATAATTTTTTTCTTGTTTGTCAATTTGAAAATGTTTGTGCAAAAGTAAATGAATATTTTTCAAAATCAAAACATCATTTTAAAGTTGATAGCTAGGATGGTGAAAAAACATTTTTTAAGAAGTAGTTACACGCCTTTAACTCTGTGCTTATCATCTTCGTCGAGAAAAATATTGAGATACGATTTATACCTAGAGTAAGCGATATCGCCCTCTTCAACAGCTTTTTTTACTGCGCAATCGGGTTCGTTAATATGTGTACAGTTTTGATACTTGCATGAATGCGACATTGCAAATATTTCTGGAAAATAGTGATATATTTCCTCTTTTTTAAGTTTTACTAATCCAAAACCTCTAATTCCAGGTGTGTCAATTATATAACCACCATTAGGAAGTTTAAACATGTGAGCAAAAGTGGTTGTGTGTTTTCCCGATTGATGTGAGTCGGAAATTATTGCAGTTTTTAGATTAAGACCTGGCGAAAGCACATTTATGAGTGAGGTTTTGCCAACTCCACTATGACCAGAAATCACGCTTGTTTTATCTTTTAAAACTTCTGCAATGGCCTCTATGTTTTTGTTTTTTTCGACTGAAGCAATAATTATTTTGTAGCCTATTTCATCGTAAGTAGCCATTATATCGGCCAATTTGTCAAACTCGTCGGGTCTGTAAATATCTGATTTGTTGAAAATAATTATTGTAGGAATACTATAAGATTCTGCTGCGGCAAGAAATCTATCAAGAAAAACAGTTGTCGTTTCTGGATTTCGTAAAGTAAATAAGAATATAGCTTGGTCAATATTTGATGCAATAATGTGTGTTTCCTTAGAGAGATTTATAGATTTTCGGATAATGCAGTTCTTTCTCTCGTGTATTTTTACTATAACACCAGCTTTTTCACTTTCGACATCAAAATCAACAATATCACCAACGGCTATTGGGTTTGTACTTTTGAACGCTTTCAACCTCAATTTACCTTTTATCGTACAAGAAAACACTTCACTGTCAAATTCAATTAAGTGATTTGCCCCTGTAGTTTGTATTACTTTTCCTGTTTTCATAATTTCGATGCAAATATACAAATGAAATCTGCTCGTAAAAACATTATTTTTATTTATTGTTTTGGGTTGAGAATAAGGATAAAAAAAGCTCCCGAAGGAGCTATTTTTTTACATTCCGTGTCCACTCGTGAGTTCTAGTTTTTGGAAGCTCATAGCTTCATTGATATTCATAAGATTGTCGCCAAGTATTTCGCAAATAGAAATTAAATCCATGTATATAACGCTTGACTGGTAAGTATACGCATTTTCTTCAAGGTTTTTAGCATTACGTTTTTTTAATGAATCTCTCATTTCGTTTATTTTGGATTCATTTTCACGAATAACTGCCAAATCAATTTTCTGATTATCAAAATTTTCCATTGTTGCCATTGTTAGCTCAAAACTCATATCGACAAGTTTAAACATTTCAATAATGTCATTTCTTTGATCAGGAGTAAACCAAATTTTCTTTTTAGTTTTTCTTGTCATTGACAGAGATAAATTGTAGCTACCATCTGCAAGACTTTCAATATTATCACTTATCTTAAGCAATGTTCGAACCCTTCTTGCCCCCATTATGCTTAGCTCGCCTTCCGAAACTTTTGTTAGATAATTTGCAATATCAGCTTCGAACTGGTCCATTGCAATTTCATTTTTAGATATTTTTTCTGCAATTTTCTTACACTTTTTTTCATCAGTTTCGGCAAATTGTTTTTTTGCCTGATTAAACATTTTGTGTGACTTCTTTGCATACTCGGTAATTTCTTTTCTCGCTTGAAGTATTGACAATTCAGAAGTTGAAAGCATCCCAGTATTAATAAATTTTAAACCAAATTCTTCTTCTTCATCTTTTTTCTTTCTAACAATAAAAATTACAGCTTTCTCAATATATTTCACAAACCAAACTTGAATTAACACATTAGTAATGTTAAATCCGGTGTGAAATATTGAGAGGGCGATTGGGATTGCAGCAGCATTTGTTAAAGGAGACATTCCTTCCATTCCTTCTGCTACTCCAGCAACAAGCTTAATTATCGGTTTGTAAAGTATCAAAACCCATATAACACCGAAAACATTAAACATTGTATGAGCTAGTGCTGCTCGTTTTGCCGTAGTGTTTGCAATAAGTGCGGCAATATTAGCAGTGATTGTTGTTCCAATATTTTCCCCTAGAACCATTGCCACGGCCATTTCAAAGCTAATCCAACCATTGAAACACATCACCAGGGTTAACGCTACAGTTGCGCTGGAAGATTGTATTATAACTGTTAGTAAAGTTCCGATTCCTAGAAAAATTAGTACACTCCAAAATCCATGTCCTGTGTATGATTGTAAAAATGTTAAAATTTCAGGATTGCTATTAATATCAGGTACTGCACCTTTTAATAAATCTAAACCCATAAATAATAATGCGAAACCCATTAGTACTTCACCCCAAGATTTTCGATTACTTTTACTCGAAAATATTAATGGAAAACCGATACCTATTAATGGTAATGCTAATGCACTTATTTTTACTTTAAATCCTATAAGTGAAATTATCCATGCTGTAACCGTTGTTCCAATATTTGCGCCCATTATAACTCCAATCGATTCACTTAAAGTTAATAAGCCAGCATTAACAAAACTCACCACCATAACTGTAGTTGCAGAAGAAGATTGAATAATACCAGTAATAGTTAATCCAGTCAGCACTCCCAAAAATCTGTTGGAAGTCATTATCGAAAGAATTTTTCTAAGATTATTACCAGCAACTTTCTGCAAAGCCTCACTCATAAGTTTCATCCCATACAGGAATAACACTAGCGACCCAATAAGGGTCATAATATCCATAAAACCGTATTCCATTTTGTTTAAAGTTTAGGTTGCAATAATAAACCTTATAAATTATAAATTCACGATTTCAATGTTAAGTAATTGTAAAATTATTACCAATTATCGATTCATCTGATAAATGTTGTGAATTTAGAGTAGGCTCCGAGATTCATTTGATTTGTCTATATGTTTAAGGTCTTATTTTGATTAATTAATAGAATTTTAATGCAAATACAGGGCTTATAAATGAGTGCCACAATTATTAATTGATTTATTGTGTTGATATGTTGGCGCAAAGTTTTATTTTTGCAGTCTGAAATTTTTAAACATGTGGCAAAAAATAGCTAGATTTATATTAAGAAACCGTATCGCTTTATTAATTATTATTGGAGTGATAACAATATTTATGGGATATGAGGCAACTCAAATTCACATGGATTACCATTTCGCAAATCTATTATCAAAAAAAGATCCTGTAGCAATTGATAATGCAAGATTTAAAAAGATTTTTGGCGAAGAAGCAAACGGAATCGTTGTTGGAATAGTAGATAAAGACATTTTTCAGCTTGAAAAATTTAATGCATTGCAAAAACTTTGTAATGATTTAATGAAAATTAAAAATGTAACTGGCGTTTTAACCGTTTCAAAAGCTGTTAATATACGACAGATAACTTCCGAAGACTCTACCGGAACAAAGAAAAGAATATTCGAGACTTTTAATATTTTCCCAGATAAAGTTAAATCTCAGGCAGAACTCGATAGTTTAAAAGAGATTTTTCTTTCATTGCCATTTTATGAAGGATTGCTATACAATAAAAATTCAAATGTTTACTTAATGAGTGTAAGCATTAATAAAGATATTATTAATAGTAAAGCTAGAATTCCCGTTGTGAATGAAATTGAAAGAGTTGTTCGCGAATATGCTGCAAATCAAAAGGTTGAAGTTCACATCTCTGGTTTACCTTTCATTAGAACAAAAATGATGAATTTGGTAAAAAAAGAGGTTAAGATCTTTATCATTTTAGCTCTATTAATCTGTATTTTCATTCTTTACCTTTTCTTTAGGTCATTTAAAGTAATTGGTGTTGCAATGATTGTTGTGGGCGTAACCGTACTTTGGGCAGTTGGTCTTATGGGGCTTTTTGACTTTCCAATAACGATTCTATCTAGCATGATTCCGCCTCTTTTAATAGTTATTGGAATCCCAAATACAATATTTCTCTTAAATAAGTATCACCATGAAACAATGTTGCATGGAAATAAAATTCTTGCTTTACAAAGAGTAATATCAAGAATCGGAAACGCTGTTTTTCTCAGTAATGTGACTACTGCTGCAGGTTTTGCAACATTTACAATTACTAATTCATCAATTTTAGTTCAGTTTGGAATAATTGCATCATGTGGAATTATGTTTGCATTTCTCACTGCAATGATTGTTATTCCATCAGTATTCAGCTTTATTCAACCACCTTCGAATAAATACACAAAGCATTTACAAAATAAATTTCTAACAAAAGTAGTAGATGCTATTAATACTATCGTAACCAAACACAGACCAAAAGTTTACATAGTTGTAGTTGTTGTTTTGATTTTGGGAGTTTATGGCATGACCCTGATAAAGAAAACTGGTTATTTACTTGATGATGTTCCTCCGGATGACCCAATTTCAGTAGACCTTAAATTTCTAGAAAATAAATTTAATGGAGTTAGCCCACTCGAAATAGCTATTGAATCAAAAGATTCATTAAAAGGTACCGACTTAATTTATCAAATACAAAAAATAGATTCACTTCAGCGACGACTAGCAAAATATCCAGAACTTTCTCGATCTATGTCTGTTGCAGATGCAATTAAATTTTTATATCAAGCATACAGCAAAGGAAATCCAGACAATTACAAGTTGCCTGATGACCCAAAAACTTATGAAACAATATTTAAACGATTACCCAATGGCCTGAACCAAAATCTAGCCAAAGCATTTATTGATAGCACTCAAACAATTACACGTGTTAGTTTAAATATTGCAGACATTGGCACTAACAGAATGAAAGTTCTATTGCCTAAAATCACAAAAGATGTTCATGATATATTTCCTGAGAAAAATTACAGAACTTTAATTACAGGCTCTACAGTAATTTATTTTACTGGAACAACCTATCTGATAAACAACTTGTTTGGCAGTCTATTTCTTGCGGTATTAATTATTTCATTACTTATGTTTGGGCTTCAGCGTTCGCCTAAAATGGTTGCAATAGCACTTGTGCCAAATTTAATTCCAATGCTAATTACTGCGGCTATCATGGGCTATTTTGGAATTCCAATCAAACCATCTACAATTTTAGTTTTTGGTATATCATTAGGGATTTCGGTAGATGGAACAATTCATTATTTAACCAAGTATCGCCAAGAGCTAAAAACTAATGGATGGAACATTGGTTTAGCCGTTAGAAAAGCGTTAATGGAAACAGGAACAAGTATGATGTACACATCTGTTATATTGTTTTTTGGCTTTTTAATTTTTACCGCTTCTGAGTTTGGTGGAACAAAAGCTCTGGGAACACTTTTATCTATGACACTTCTGATTTCAATGATATGCAACCTTGTCATTTTACCTACACTATTATTATCGCTAGAAAAGCATCTTAATAAAAAAGTGTTTTTAGAACCCATATTAGAAATTGACGATGTTGATGATGATGAAAACTATGAAGAATTAAATAAAGAAATCAAAGATGAAAACTCTAACCTCTAGACACTCGTTTAAACGAAAAATTTTAGTTACTGGTGGAGCCGGATTTATAGCAAGCTCTTTAGCAGAAAAACTTGCCCAAGATCCAGAAAATCTCGTAATTATTTTTGACAACCTTTCCACTGGAGACGAAGGAAAACTACCTGCATTATCTGATAATCTAAGATTTATAAAGGGAGATGTTAACGACTATAAAGAAATTATGGAAGTAATGTTGTCGTTTCAATTTCATTATGTTTTTCATTACGCAGCAATGGTTGGGGTTATTCGTACTCAGGAAAATCCAGTTAGCGTTTTGCGCGACATTAGAGGTCTTGAACATATCTGTCGTATTAGCAAGAACACAGGAGTGAGAAGAGTTTTTTATGCTTCTTCTTCAGAGGTTTATGGAGAACCTGTTGAATTTCCTCAAAATGCACATACTACCCCGCTAAACTCAAGATTGCCTTATGCAATTGTTAAAAATTTAGGAGAAGCATATCTTAGATCATACAATAAAGAATATGGTATCGATTTTACTATTTTCCGCTTTTTTAACACCTATGGACCTAAGCAAAGTAAAGATTTTGTTATAAGTAAATTCTTGTTAGCAGCATTAAATAATGAAGATATTTCAATTTATGGCGACGGATCTCAGACTAGAACATTTTGTTATATAGATGATAATGTAGATGCCTGTGCTCAAATTGCTTATCAAGATTTATTTATTAATGATGTGGTAAATATTGGAAACTCAATTGAAACTCCAATTTTTGAACTTGCCCAAACAATTATTAATATTACTGGCTCAAAATCAAAAGTTATTCATATTCCACCATTGCCAGAAGGCGACATGACCCGCAGATGCCCAGATAATTCAGCTATGTTGAATGTCGTAAAACGTCCTTTAATTAGTCTCGAAGATGGTATTCGCAAAATGATTGAAGCTGGTGTTTTCGATTATTTAAATCAGGGTAAATAATGCATAGTGACAAAGAATTACTTGAAATTGTAAATGCCGGATTAGAAAAACTCGATTGTGGCAAAGAGCCGTTAAAGCTATACGACCCAATTTATTATTCGTTAGCTGTTGGTGGAAAAAGAATTAGACCTGTTCTTTGTCTTTTGGCCTCTGAATTATTTGGAGGAAACTATACAGATGCTCTAAATGCTGCTTTTGGAATCGAAATATTCCACAATTTCACTCTTCTTCATGATGATATGATGGATAAGGCTCTTGTTAGAAGAGGAAAACCAGTGGTTCACGTAAAATGGGATGAAAATATTGCTCTTCTCTCTGGGGATGCAATGTCTGTTATCTCATATAAATATATTTCAGAATCAGCCAATCTTAAAGAAACTCTCAGTGTTTTTTCAGACACAGCATTGAAAATTTGCGAAGGTCAACAATACGATATGGATTTTGAAGTAATGCAAAATGTTTCTGCTGATGATTATTTAAAAATGATTAATCTTAAAACTGCAGTGCTGTTGGCTGCAAGTCTGAAAATTGGTGCCATTGCTGCAAATGCTTCAGTTATTGATCAAAATAATATTTATGAATTTGGTCGCAATCTAGGAATGGCGTTCCAACTGCAAGACGATTTCTTAGATACTTATGGAGATATAGAAAAATTTGGCAAAAATATCGGCGGTGATATCGTTGCAAACAAAAAAACATACTTGTTAATTAAAGCAATTGAATTAGCTCAAGCTGATATTAAATTAGAATTGATGAATTGGATTGAAAGAAAAGAATTCGATTCTCAAGAAAAAATATTGGCAGTTAGATCAATTTACGACAAACTAAATATTGCCCAACATTCTGAAGACCTCATAGAATCTTACTTTATCAAAGCCGAAGAATACTTTAACAAGATAAATATTCCTCTAAATGAGAAACAATTCTTAAAGGGTTTCACCGATTCTCTAAAGTACAGAGTGTACTAATAAAAAAAGAATCATTTTTTTTCACTAAAATGCTTAAAGTTGTTTTGTTTTGTAAATAAAGTTTATAATTTTGTTTGCAATAAATTAATACTTTTCAGCAATGAGTCAGATAATCGGTGAAATCGTTCAGGTAATTGGGCCTGTAATTGACGTAAGTTTTGAAAAATCAGGAAATGAACTCCCTAAAATCTATGATGCTCTTGAAATAAATAGAGAAGATGGAACATCGTTAATCGTTGAATGTCAGCAACATATTGGAGAACATACTGTTCGAACAATATCTATGGCTTCAACCGACGGTTTGTGTCGTGGGATGAAAGTGCACGGAACAGGAAGTCCGATTATAATGCCTATTGGCGATCAAGTTAAGGGTCGTTTGATGAACGTTGTTGGGAATACAATTGACGGTTTGTCGGAAGTTTCAAAAGTTGATGGCTATGCAATTCATAGACATCCACCAAGATTTGAAGATTTAAGTACTGATGTTGAAGTGCTTTTCACCGGAATAAAAGTTATTGACCTTATCGAACCTTACTCTAAAGGCGGAAAAACCGGATTGTTTGGTGGTGCCGGAGTAGGAAAAACTGTTCTTATTCAAGAATTAATAAATAATATCGCTGTTGGTTACGACGGACTATCTGTTTTTGCAGGTGTTGGCGAAAGAACTCGCGAAGGAAACGACCTTTTACGAGAAATGATAGAAGCTAATATTGTTAATTATGGTGATGAGTTCAAAGAATCGATGGAAAAAGGCTCTTGGGATTTAAGCAAAGTTGATATTAAAAAACTGGAACAATCAAAACTCGCAATGACTTTTGGTCAAATGAATGAACCTCCTGGAGCTCGTGCTCGTGTTGCTTTATCAGGTTTAACAATTGCTGAAAGTTTCCGCGATGGCGGTAGTAAAACTAGTGGTCGTGATATTTTATTTTTCGTAGATAATGTATTCCGTTTTACACAAGCGGGTTCAGAAGTATCAGCTCTACTTGGACGTATGCCTTCTGCGGTAGGATATCAACCAACACTTGCAACCGAAATGGGCGAAATGCAAGAGCGTATTACTTCTACAAAAACTGGATCTATCACATCTGTACAGGCTGTTTATGTACCTGCTGATGACTTGACAGACCCTGCGCCAGCAACAACTTTTTCCCACCTTGATGCAACAACTGTGTTAAGTAGAAAAATTGCAGGTTTAGGTATTTATCCTGCTGTTGATCCACTCGACTCTTCATCCAGAATTTTATCTGCTGATATTGTTGGAGAGGAACATTATAATACAGCTCAAAGAGTTATAAATATTCTTCAGAGATACACAGAACTACAAGATATTATTGCAATATTAGGTATGGACGAGCTTTCTGACGATGATAAACTTATCGTTCATCGTTCGAGACGTGTTCAGAGGTTTTTATCTCAACCTTTCCATGTTGCAGAAGCATTTACTGGACTTAAAGGCGAATTTGTTAAAATTGAAGATACTATCAAAGGATTTAACATGATTATGAACGGCGAAGTTGATAAATATCCAGAAGCTGCCTTTAACCTTGTTGGCACAATAGACCAAGCAATCGCAAAAGGTGAAAAAATGCTCACAGAATCTAAATAATTATGATAGTTGAAATAATTACACCAGAAAAGAAACTGTTTGCCGGCGAAACCACAATGGTTAGAGTACCCGGCAGCAAAGGTTCTTTCCAAATATTAAATAGCCACGCTCCTATTGTTTCTACACTTGAAAAAGGAACTGTTACCATTCGCAAAACCGATGGCGAAGAACTATCTTTTGAAATCAAAAGCGGCTTAGTAGAATGTAAAAAAAATAAAATAGTTATTCTTGTAGAATAATCGTTTTAATTTTAAACCTTTTTCCTACTTTCCTGTCTATACAATTTTTAATTAAATTTTATTTATGAAATATCTATTTCTAATTTCTTGTGCATTTATGTCATTAAGTGTTTTTGCACAAAACCCAAATGGCGGTGGGGCCGGTAGAAGTGGCGACATGCCATCTGATGGAGTTTTAACTGGTTTTGTTTACGAAAAAGAATCCGGAAAACCAATCGATTATGCAAATATTGTAATTTACAGCAAACGCGACTCAAGTATCGTAAGCGGTGGTATTACCGACAATACAGGATATTTTAGAATCGACAAAATTAGATACGGAAAATTCTTTGTTGAAATTAATTTTATTGGTTACGGACAATATATTATTCCAGAACTAATGATTAAGCCCGATAAAAAAGAAATAGATCTTGGTAAAGTTTATCTCGCAATTAATGCCGAAATGCTTTCAGAAGTTAGTATCGAGGCAGATGTAAATCAAGTAGATTATAGGCTTGACCGAAAAGTAATTACTGTTAATCAGGATATAATTTCTGCTGGAGCAACAGCAGTTGAGGCTCTCGAGAATGTGCCTTCTGTATCAACCGACATAGATGGTAATGTCTCTTTAAGAGGTTCGGGAAGTTTTTTAGTTCTTGTTGATGGAAGACCTAGCCCGATTCAAGGGAGTGAAGCTTTGCAACAAATCCCAGCAAATTCAATAGAAAGCATTGAAATAATCACAAACCCATCGGCTAAATATGACCCAGATGGTGTTGGTGGAATTATAAATGTAGTTCTAAAAAAGGATAAAAGAGCCGGATACAATGGTCAGGTTTCTGCTAACTATGGAACATTTAATACTTATGGTGGGGATGCAATATTTAATTTTAGAACCGAAAAAATAAACTTTTTTATTGGCGGAAATTTTAACGATAGAATATTTCGTGGCGAAGGAACAACCCTCAGAGAAACCTACCTAAACGAAGATACCACATATTTTCTAAATACATATTCAACAAATTATCGAGATCGTAAATCGGGAAGCTTTAGAGCAGGGATAGATTATTATCTAAACGACAACGAAATAATAACAGTATCTGGAAGATATGGTCTTAGTGGATACGGAATGGGCTCCGAAGCTTTTGCTGGTAGCTATTATGATTATGCAGGGATCTACAACGACTTTTATAATTATTTGACTATCAATAGCATGGAGTCTAACAGTAGTTATTTCTCAGGAGATATTAATTACATGAAGAAATTTAAAAAAGCTGGACACGAATTGCAAATATTTGGTAGCTATTCTGGAGATTTTGATGATGAATTTAATGTTTATACAGAGCAAGAAGCCGACTACATGAGAAATCCTATTGATGGGAGCATGATTTCGCAATATAGAACTTTGGAAGATGGTGCAGGAAGTACATTCACTGCAAAAGTAGATTACACACTGCCAGTTTTTGAACAAGGAAAATTTGAAGCTGGATACCAACTAAAATACTCCATTACAGATAACGACTTAAGATATCAATCATTAGTTTCGGAAGTCTGGACAGACGACACAACTAGATTAAATCCTTACGTATTTTCAAATAATATCCAATCGGGTTATGTGTTATTTGCAAACTTCTGGAAAAAACTTGGTTATCAATTTGGCTTGCGCACCGAATATACCGATAGATTGTTTAATCAAACATTAACAACCCAACAATGGGCATATAATAAGTTTGACTTTTTTCCATCTGTACACCTTTCGTACCAACTACCAGCAGATATGCAATTGCTAGCAAGTTACAGCAGAAGATTAGATAGGCCTAGAGGTTATTATTTAGATCCTTTTATCGAATATATTGACCCTAACAATATAAGACAAGGAAATCCAAATCTTTTACCAGAATACACAAACTCGTTTGATTTAAGTTTTCAGAAAAAATTTGGGTCTCACTTTGTATCTGTAGAAGCTTATGCTAGACAAACTTATAATAAAATTGACCGTATCGCGTCGGTATATCCCGAAGACCCTAGTATATTTTTATTAACATTTGATAATATTGGTGAAGATCTATCTGTAGGAAGTGAAATAATGGGGAATTTTAATTTAACAAAATGGTATAATCTTAATATTAGCGGAACAGCTTATTATTATGAACTTATTTCCGAAAACTATAATTCTGGCAACACATTTTCGTGGAGAGCGAATCTAAACAATACATTCAAACTTAAAAAAACAGGTACCAGTTTTCAAATTGGAGGTCGTTATTCTGGACCAGAAGTCGAAGCACAAGGAAGAGAATATGCTAGCTGGATGGTTAACGCAGGCATTAGACAAGATTTTTTCGACAGAAAATTATCTTTAAGTGTAAATGTTAGAAACATATTTGTTTCAATGAAGCACGAAAGTGTAAGCGAAACAGATGCGTTTTATTTATACACACTTAGTCAACCAAAAACACCTATTATCAATTTTTCTGTTACATATAAAATTAATGATTTTAAAAGTAGAAAAGATAAAGGAATAGAAAGAGAGGTTGAAGGTGGCGATGATAGTATGTAATTTTGAATATTATATGTCAAGTACCATAAGAATGTTAATGAAAATTGACTTTCATAAGGCCTAAAACTGCTGATTATAACGAGTTTTTAGAGATATGCAGATTAAGAGAAAATAATGTTGAAAAATATTTACTTTTTATTTTGCATTTTCAAATTACATCATTATCTTTGCAGCCCGAATGTAGAAAAAGTTTTTAAAAAAATTATTGAAATGAAAAAAGGTATACATCCTGAAAAATATCGTTTAGTGGCTTTTAAAGACATGTCAAACGAAAACGTGTTTATTACTAAATCTGCGGCAAACACAAAAGAAACCATTGATGTTGAAGGTGTTGAATATCCACTTTACAAATTAGAGATTTCAAACACTTCTCACCCATTTTACACTGGTAAAATGAAACTTGTTGATACTGCTGGTCGCGTTGATAAATTCCGTAACCGTTATGCAAAACATCTTGAAGAAAGACATCAGCCTAAAAATTAATAAATCAATTTTATATAAATTAAAAGCCTCGTATTTACGGGGCTTTTTTTATCTTTACAAAAACCAAATTCTTAGCAGATGAATTATATTATTTCAGACTTTAATCTTCATGCAAGCTTCCTGCCACTAAGCTTTACGCGCAGTATTGCCGATTTTCGTGTTGGGATATTAACTATTAAAGAAAAATGGGAAAAGCTGCTTAACGAAAATATTTCTGTTAAAACTGAAGATTATCTGCAAGAAAAATATAATCTTATTGTAGAATCGAATAACACTTTGATTAGTGCAACGCTTATTCCTGACTTAGCTTTGGTTGATGCCATATCCAACCTTAAAAATTCTAAACTTGTTAAAAATGGAATATTGTTGGCTTATAATGTTGAGTCAAAGAATATTGAGAGTATTCCAGAACAAACCATTGAATATCCTGGTGATTTAGTCTTATTAAAAGACAATACCGACATTTTTTCGCTTAATAAGATTTGTTTAGAACGCGATTTCGACATTTTAACTGCTGGAAGAAAATCGGCACTTTTAAGTCATACAAATATAACATTTGGAAATTACCCGATTTTTCTCGAAGATGGTTGTTTTGTAGAATGTACAACGCTAAATTCTAACGATGGTCCTATCTATTTTGGGAAAAATACAAAAATTATGGAAGGCACAAACATTCGTGGTCCTTTTGCAATTTGCGAAAATTCTGAAATTAAAATGGGTGCAAAAATTTACGGTGCCACAACGATTGGTCCAGATTGTAAAGTTGGTGGCGAAATTAACAACTCGGTTTTCTTTGCCTATTCAAACAAAGCACATGATGGATTTTTGGGTAATGCAGTAATTGGCGAATGGTGTAATCTTGGAGCAGACACAAATAATTCTAATCTGAAGAATAATTACGCAATTGTAAAGCTGTGGAATTACGAAAAGGAAAGATTTATCAGTACAGGGTTACAATTTTGCGGACTGATTATGGGCGATCATTCAAAATGTGGAATAAATACCATGTTCAACACTGGAACCGTAATTGGCGTATCTGCGAATATCTTTGGGGCAGGGTTTCCACGCAACTTTATTCCTTCTTTTTCATGGGGCGGACCAGCAGGATTATCCGAGTATAAAACAGAAACTGCGTATGACGTTATGTCAAAAGTTATGGAAAGACGAAGCATTAGTCTGACAGAAACAGATAAAAAGATTTTATCACATATCTTTGAAATAACAGCTAAGTACCGCAATTTTTAAACAAATCTGCCATTTCGGTGTTTAAGATGGCATAAGGATTGACAATAGGTTAATCTATTATTTTTATTTTGATTTAATGACATTTTGACAGAGTTATGACTAAAAATACAGACCTCAATTTTTTAAAAATGATTATGGGCAACGGAGAAGGTGATTCAGAAATTATTCCAATTGTAGCAGATTCATTCGACGATAACAGTGCTAAAGTTTATCCCGACACATTGCCGGTTTTGCCTTTGCGAAATACTGTTTTATTTCCAGGAGTTGTTATTCCTCTAACTGTCGGAAGAAGTAAATCATTTAAACTGATAAAAGACATTCAGAATTCGACTAAATATTTTGGAACTATTTCACAGAAAGAAGCCGATGTTGAGAATCCTAAACCTGAGGATTTATTTCAGATTGGTACTGTTGCCGAAATCTTGAAAGTTATTGAAATGCCCGACGATACAATTTCTGTTGTTATTCAAGGCAAAAGAAGATTTCATATTAACCAAATACTTACCGACGAACCTTACTATCTTGCTCAGGTGGATTATATCCCCGAAATAAAAGCCGATCATACCGACAGAAACTTTCAGGCGATAGTATCTTCTCTCAAAGACTTATCTCTAAAGATTGTAAAACTAAGTGCTACAATTCCTCACGAAGTTTCATTTGCAATTAAAAACATTGATAATTCTTCATTTTTAATTAATTTTATTTGTTCAAATAGCGATATTCCACCAGAGGAAAAACAATCATTGCTAGAAGTTAACGATATTTATCAAAGAGCCGAAAAATTACTTGGCATACTTGCGAATCAAGTTCAAATGCTGGAATTAAAAAACGAAATACAGATAAAAGTAAAAAAAGAACTCGACAAACAACAAAAAGAATACTTGTTGCATCAGCAGATGAAAACTATTCAACAAGAATTAGGTGGAGGACCGGCAGAACAAGAGATTAAAGATCTCGAAGCAAAAGCTGCAGAAAAAAAATGGACTAAAGAAGTTGGTAACCATTTCGATAAAGAGCTAAAAAAACTTCAGCACTTAAATCCTGCATCAGCCGAATTTTCTGTACAGATTAACTATTTACATACAATTTTAGATTTACCTTGGGGTGAATATACAAATGATAATTTTGACCTGAAAAGAGCTCAGAAAATTCTTGATGAAGATCATTACGGCCTTGATAACGTAAAGGAAAGAATAATTGAGCATTTAGCTGTTTTAAAACTAAAAGGCGATTTAAAAGCACCTATTTTGTGTCTTTATGGCCCTCCAGGAGTTGGAAAAACTTCGTTGGGTAAAAGTATTGCTAGAGCGCTAGGCAGAAAATATGTTAGAATGTCTCTAGGTGGTGTTCATGATGAATCTGAAATTCGCGGACATAGAAAAACATATATCGGTGCAATGCCGGGTAGAATTCTTCAAAATATTAGAAAATCAAAATCTTCAAATCCAGTTTTTGTACTTGACGAAATAGACAAAGTTGGTAACGATTATAGGGGAGATCCATCTTCTGCATTACTGGAAGTGCTTGATCCTGAACAAAATACCGAATTTCACGACAATTTTCTAGAGATAGAATATGACTTGTCAAAAGTTATGTTCATTGCAACTGCAAACAATATTTCTACTATTAGTCCTGCTTTGCGCGATCGTATGGAAATGATTGACATAAGCGGCTATATTGTTGAAGAAAAAATGCACATTGCAAAAAAACATTTGGTTCCTAAGCAATTAGAAAACCATGGACTTGACAAACTCAAAATAAAAATTGACGATAAGGCAATCGTTAAGATTATCGAAGGATATACTCGTGAATCAGGTGTACGTGGACTAGATAAAAATATTGCTAAAGTAGTTCGACAAATAGCAAGAAAAGTAGGAATGGAAGAAGAAATTCCGAAAGTAATTAAACCTGAGAATATTACAGAATACTTAGGAACTGAGAAGTTTTCGCGAGAAGAATATCATGACGACGAAGTTGCAGGAGTTGTAACCGGTCTTGCTTGGACTGCTGTTGGTGGAGATATTTTATATATTGAAACAAGTTTGTCGCGAGGTAAAGGCGGTCTCACAATTACAGGTAATTTGGGCGATGTGATGAAAGAATCTGCAACAATTGCTCTCGAATATGTAAAATCACATGCTGATATTTTGGGAATTCCATCATCAGTTTTTGAAAATTGGAATCTACATCTTCACGTGCCAGAAGGCGCTATTCCTAAAGATGGCCCATCTGCCGGAATAACAATGGCAACAGCTATGGCTTCTGCATTTACACAGAGAAAAGTGAAAAAAGAAATTGCAATGACTGGCGAAATAACTCTACGTGGAAAGGTTCTCCCTGTTGGTGGAATTAAAGAAAAAATTCTGGCAGCAAAACGTGCGGGAATAAAAGATATAATTCTGTCTAAAGAAAATAAAAAAGACATATCCGAAATAAAGGAAATCTACATAAAAGGCGTAACTTTTCATTATGTATCAACTGTTTCGGATGTTCTCGAAATTGCTTTACTTAAAAATAAAGTAAAAAATGCAAAGGTTCTGGACTAAGCTTTTTTAGACAATTAAAATATTTTTTGCAATTTCGTTGCTTTCAATAGTTTTTCAAGAAGTATTTTATTGCAAGTTTAGTAGTAAAAATGCTAATTTTGCAAAATATCATTATCACAGCAATGCAAAGAAAAAATATTGACTTAATGGCTCCTGTAGGTTCTTACGAATCTCTTATGGCTGCAATACAAGCTGGTGCAAATTCTGTTTACTTCGGTATCGAAAAACTAAATATGCGCGCACGCTCTTCTAACAATTTCACTTTCGAAGATTTAAAAAAGATTGTAAAAATTTGTGTAGAAGCGAATGTAAAGACCTATCTTACAGTAAATACCATAATATACGATCACGAACTCGACAAAATGCGTCAGGTTATTGATGCCGCTGCCGAATCGAAAGTTACAGCTGTAATTGTGTCCGACATTGCAGTAATGCAATATGCCAGAAGTAAAAATGTAGAAGTTCATGCTTCTACCCAACTTAATATTTCAAATATTGAGGCTGTTGAGTTTTTTGCAAATTTTTGTGATGTAATGGTAACAGCACGAGAACTAACATTGGATCAGGTTGCCGATATAACTTACCAAATAAAGAAAAGAAATATTAAAGGTCCTGCTGGAAATCTAGTACAGATTGAAATCTTTTGCCATGGAGCTTTATGTATGGCTGTTTCGGGAAAGTGCCACTTGAGTTTACACGAATATTATCACTCTGCAAATAGAGGTTCGTGTTTGCAAAATTGCCGCCGACCATATTTGTTAACCGACAAAGAAACTGGTGCCGAAATAGAAGTAGATAACGAATATCTGATGTCGCCAAAAGATTTAGCAACTATAAGTTTTATCGATAGAATAATAGAGGCTGGTGTTAGTGTGCTAAAGATTGAAGGTCGCGCCCGATCTGGCGAATATGTAAAAACTGTTGTAGAATGTTATAACGAAGCAATAAATTCTTGGGTAGATGGAACTTATTCTCCAGAAAAAATAATCAATTGGACAGAAAGACTAAGTACAGTATTTAACAGAGGCTTTTGGAATGGTTATTATTTAGGTAAACGTTTAGGCGAATGGTCCGAAGTTTATGGCTCACGAGCAACACAAACAAAAGTATATTTGGGTAAAGTTTTAAACTATTACACAAACGTAGGAGTTGCCGAAGTAAAAATCGAAACAGGCGAAAATCTGGCTGTAGGTGATGATATTTTATTTTTAGGTCCAACAACCGGAGTATTGCAGCAAATTGTAACTGAATTACGAAAAGATTTAATTCCCACTCAGCAAGTAGAGCAAGGCGACTTATTTTCGTTATCAACAGAAACTCTTGTGCGACGTGGAGACAAACTCTACAAAATGGTGGATACCGAAGAAATGAAAAGGAAGAAAAGCTACCAGAAATAGAATTGTGTAGTTTGCAAAACCGAGTTTGTTTGAAAATGAATTCATTTTTTATTTAATTGAATTTCGTAAATAATCAGCTACTTTTGCAAAGTGTATTAAAATAATGGATAAAACATGTCGATACCCGAACCACGCATAACCGATTTTTTTAAAGAGCATCATGTTCTTACATTGGCGACCTCTAATAATTTAGAGTCCTGGTGTGCAAACTGTTTTTATGTTTATTTAAAAGATGAGGCTGCATTTTTATTTACTTCGGACAGCGACACAAAGCATATTTTGATGGGACTTGAAAACCCAATAGTTTCAGGCTCAATTGTACTCGAAACTAAAATTATTGGGAAAATTCGAGGAGTGCAGTTTACAGGAGAGTTGGTTAAAGTAGAGAATACTGATTCGCCGCGGCGAACAAAATACAGATTAAAATATCTTAAAAAATTCCCTTTTGCAGTAATTATAAATACCGATTTATGGATTGTCAAATTAAACAAAGTTAAAATGACAGACAACAGATTGGGCTTTGGTAAAAAGTTATATTGGGAAAAAGAGAAATAATTTTACAAAAAAACTAAGATGATAATAAAACTCAACGACTTATGGTCAGGATATGAATTGATAGACTGTGGAAACTCAGCCAAACTTGAACGTTTTGGAGATATTATCCTAATACGGCCTGAGCTTAGCGCAGACAAAGATTCGGTTTTAGCTTACGAAGAATGGAGAAGCATGGCCCATGCGGAGTTTGTAGAAACATCCAGAAATGCTGGCGTTTGGAACGTGTATAAACCAGTTCCAGATTCGTGGACAATGCACTATAATTCCGGTAATCTAAAAATTAATGCCGAACTTTCATTAACAAATTCAAAGCATATTGGCATTTTTCCTGAGCAGGTTTTAAACTGGAAATATATTGAGAGTGTAAGCTCGAATTTTGAAAAAATGCAATTTCTAAATTTGTTTGGATACACAGGATTATCAAGCGTTGCAGCAGCACCATTTGCCGAAAAAGTAACTCATATCGATTCGATAAAGAAAGTGGTTGAGTGGACAAAAAGAAATGTTCAGAACTCAGGATTTACAAATGTTCGTTGCATAGCAGAAGATGCTCCCAAATTCGTAAGTCGCGAATTAAAACGTGACTGTAAATACGATGCCGTTATCCTCGATCCTCCTGCAATAGGAATGGGAGCAAACAACGAAAAATGGGTGCTAGAAGAAATGATTGACGGACTTTTAGTGGACATCGCGCAATTGCTGAACGAAAAATCATTTGTCATAATGAATCTTTATTCGCATTCTATGAACGAAAAATTCATTCACAGACTTATTTTAACCTATTTCCCAGAACACAAATTTGAATTTTGCGAAAAGGTTTTTGGTCAGTCAACCTCAGGAAATGTTATCGACCATGGCTACTTTGTGAGGTTGGTGAAAATTTAAGCTGGGGAAGTACTTTAGGCAGGGGAAGTACTTAAAGTGCCTAAAGTACTTAGAGTGCCTAGAGTGAAAAATAAGAATTGTGTATATCCCCCTTAAGTACTTTAGGCACTTTAGCTCACTTTAGTCACTTTAGTCACTTTTTTTTCTCTATCTTTGCAACTTGTTAAAACTTTACAAATGGAAACAGTATTAAGCGGAATAAGATCAACAGGGAATTTACATATCGGGAACTATTTAGGAGCGGTTCAGAATTTTGTAAAAATGCAATATGATAATAATTGCTATTTCTTTATTGCTGATTATCATTCGTTAACAACACACCCAACTCCAGGCGATTTACATAAAAGTGTTCGTCAGGTTTTAGTGGAATATTTAGCAGCAGGAATAGATCCTGAAAAATCTACCTTGTATATTCAGAGTGATGTTCCAGAGATTGCAGAATTATATTTACTGTTGAATATGAACGCTTATCTTGGCGAATTGGAAAGAACTACATCTTTTAAAGATAAAGCCAGAAATCAACCCGAAAATGTAAATGCAGGATTGTTGACATATCCAGTTTTAATGGCTGCCGATATTGTTATTCACCATGCTGATAAAGTTCCTGTAGGTAAAGACCAAGAGCAAAATTTGGAAATGGCTCGTAAGTTCGCACGACGTTTTAACAATATGTACAGCGTTGAATATTTCAAAGAACCAGTTGCATATAATTTTGGAAAAGAACTTATTAAAATACCAGGACTTGATGGCACTGGGAAAATGGGAAAATCTGAGGGAAATGGAATCTTTTTAGCAGATGACGAGGCTACAATCAGGAAAAAAATTATGAAAGCAGTTACGGATGCTGGTCCAACAGTACCAAACTCACCAATGCCAGATGTAATAAACAATCTTTTTACAATAATGGATATTGTTTCTACTCCAGATACTGTTAAAATCTTTAAAGATAAATATGCGACTTGCGAAATCCGCTATGGAGATTTGAAAAAACAACTTGCCGAGGATGTTTGTAAACTTATTGCTCCTATAAGTGAAAGGATTAAAGAAATTGATTCTGACAACGAATACTTAAGCAAAGTTGCAAAACAAGGAGCAGAAAAAGCCCGCGAAAGTGCAGCAAAAACCGTTAAAGAAGTACGAGAAATTATTGGGTTTAGGAAGTTTTGGTAGGAAGGGTGTAAAAATCAGTCCAAGTACATAGAGGCTGAGTATAAAATATGATAACAAAAAAGCCGGTAATTGCCGGCTTTTTTGTTATCCTTTAAGAGCCTCGGCCCCACTAACAATTTCGAGAATTTCATTTGTAATTGCGGCTTGGCGTGCTTTATTATAAACCAGAGTAAGATCTTTTATCATTTCGGTTGCATTATCAGTTGCCTGATGCATTGCTGTCATTCGGGCTCCATGCTCCGCAGCATTACTGTCGAGAATAGATTTAAACATCTGAACTTTTAGCGATTTAGGAATCATCTCTTCAATAATCTCTTCAACACTAGGTTCGAAAATATACTCTGAAGGATTTAATCTTTCCTCAACCTCAATTGAAACTGGAACAAACTGTTCTACTAATTGATAATGAACAGCCGCATTTTTGAAACTATTGAATACAATATCAACCTTGTCGTACACCTTATCAGCGAACAATTTCATAATTGATTCGGCAATTACCGAAGTATTTTCAAAATTAAGCTGGTCAAATATTTCGTGATTATATCCAACAATTTCAAATCCAGCTTTTTTTACAAAATCATTTGCTTTTTTCCCGATGCAATAAAACTTAACCTTCCCTGCAGCTGCCTGAGAACTATATGTTTCGTTAACTAATTGTATCGATTTTTTACAAATATTTGCATTAAAAGCACCACATAATCCACGATTAGATGCAATAAGAACTATTAGAATATTATCAGCTTTGCGAACTTGATTGTATTTGCCAACATGATCTTTATTGAGGCCAGAACTTACTTCTACCAAGACTTCGCGAAGTTTGTTAGCGTATGGTCTAATTTGAACGACCCGATCTTGAGCTTTCTTCAACTTGGCTGCCGATACCATTTTCATAGCAGAGGTTATTTGCCTAGTTGATTTTACCGAGCCAATTCTGTTTCGTATTTCTTTTAATCCTCCCATAATAATGGCTTATTTTTTATATTTCTCGGAAAACTCAGCAGCAACTTTTGTAAGAACTGCAGTTATATCGTCTGAAAATTCACCCTTTGCAAGTCTATTCATAATGTCTTTGTTATTTGCATTAAGGAACTCTATGTAGCGCATTTCAAACTCTTTAATTTTATTTAGTGGAACATCTTTTAATAAACCATTAGTTCCACAATATATAATTGCAACCTGATTTTCGACCAAAACAGGTGAACGCTCAGCTTGTTTCAAAATTTCGACATTTTTGCGACCTTTGTCAATTACCGAAAGAGTAACAGCGTCGAGGTCAGAACCAAATTTTGAGAACGCTTCAAGTTCACGAAATTGAGCTTGGTCGATTTTTAATGTACCAGCAATTTTCTTCATACACTTTATCTGTGCATTACCGCCAACTCTGGATACAGAAACCCCTACGTTAATAGCAGGACGCACACCAGCGTTAAAAAGGTTAGACTCTAGGAAAATCTGACCGTCTGTAATTGAAATTACGTTAGTCGGAATATATGCAGAAATATCGCCAGCTTGAGTTTCGATAATTGGAAGAGCAGTTAGAGAACCACCGCCTTTTACTTTACCTTTTAAACACTCTGGAAGATCGTTCATTGTTGCTGCGATTTCGTCAGATTGAATAATTTTAGCAGCACGTTCGAGTAATCTTGAGTGTAGATAAAATACATCACCTGGATAAGCTTCACGTCCTGGAGGTCTTCTCAATAACAAAGAAACTTCGCGGTAAGAAACTGCTTGTTTCGATAAGTCATCATAAATAATTAGAGCAGGACGTCCAGTGTCGCGGAAATATTCGCCAATTGCACAACCCGCAAAAGGAGCATAAAATTGCATAGCTGCAGGATCTGAAGCAGATGCAGTTACAATTACAGTATAGTCTAAAGCACCGGCTTCATCAAGTGTTTTTGCAATATTAGCAACTGTAGAACCTTTTTGTCCAATTGCAACATAAATACAATAAACAGGTTCGCCCTTAGCATAAAAATGTTTTTGATTAATAATTGTATCAATCGCAATTGCAGTTTTACCTGTTTGGCGGTCACCAATAATAAGCTCTCTTTGTCCTCTTCCAATAGGAATCATAGAGTCGATAGCTTTTATACCAGTTTGTAAGGGTTCGGTTACTGGTTGTCTAAAAATAACGCCCGGAGCAATTCTTTCCAAAGGCATTTCGAACAATTCTCCTCCGATTGGACCTTTTCCGTCGAGTGGTTCACCTAGCGTATTAACAACACGGCCAAGCATTTCTTCACCTACCATAATTGAAGCAATTCTGCGAAGTCTCTTCACAACATTTCCTTCTTTTATATCGTCGCTGTGTCCTAACAATACAGCGCCAACATTGTCTTCTTCGAGGTTTAGAACAATACCTTTTACTCCGTTTTCGAATTCGATAAGCTCATTAGATTGTACATTTTCCAAACCGTGAATACGAGCAATCCCGTCACCAACCTGTAAAACAGAACCAACCTCTTCAAGACTTGTCTTTGCGGATAAGCCTTCTAATTGCTGCCTTAATATTTGTGATACTTCTGATGGTTTAATATCTGCCATAACGATAACTTATTTATGTTTTAAATTTTCTTTAAATATGAATCTATTTTTAATGTCTTTTTTATCTCTCTTAGTTGAGTAGCTACACTTAAATCAAGTTGCTGATGTTCAATTCTAATTACGATTCCCCCTAGCATTTCTGGGTTTATAACATCTAAAATTTCAACATCTGATTTGTAAGAAGTGGCAACCGTTTTTGCAATCTTATCTCTCGTATCTTGGCTCAAACCTCCTGGAGTGGTTAGAATAACCTTTTTAATATTGAACTCCTTACGGTATAAATCTTCAAAATTTCTTGATATGTCTGAGATGTAGGCTTCTCGGCTATTTTCTACCAACATAATTAGAAAATTCATAGTAATTTCAGTTAAACTGCTTTTGAAAACATTGTTCAGTAGTAGTTTCTTTTCTGAAGGCTTAATTATCGGGCTGGTTATAACTGAATAAAACTCAATATTTTCTGAGATTACTTCTTTCACCAATCCAAAATCGTTAAAAACATTTTTTAAAATGTTTCTTTCTTTTGCCAGAATAAATATTGCTTTGGCGTATCGTACTGAGATTTTACTTTGGTTCATGTTAGTTAAACTTTACATCTTTTAGTAAATCGTCGACCAAACTTTCATTGTCTGCCTTAGTCTTTAACTCTCTGCGTAAAACTTTTTCGGCAACAAGTACAGATAAATCAAGTACCTGATTTTTTATTTCATGCATAGCTGCGGCTTTTTGAGCTTCAATTTCCATAGTTGCCGATTTTTTAATTTTTTCGACTTCTGTCATGGCTTCATGCTTTGCCTGAGCAACAATCTGTTCTTTAATTTCTCTAGCTTCTTTCATCAGATTATCTCTTTCGAGGCGTGCTTCTGTCATAATCTTTTCGTTACCTGCTTGAAGGGATTTCATTTCTTCACGCGCTTTTTCGGCCATGTGCAAAGCATCTTCAATGCTCTGATTACGCTCACTTATCATTTTGTTGATAGGTTTCCATGCAAATTTTGTTAAAATAAATAACAAGAATGCAAATATTATCCCTGTCCAAAATACAAGTCCGATTCCTGGTGTTACGAGCTCCATAATATTTCGTTTTTAAAAGTTCTTTTAAAACATTTCCCGGAGCCAATCGCCCTTCGGGAAATGTAAGTTTGTTTTTAGCTTTGCAAAAGAGCAACAACAACACCAAACAAAGCAACACCCTCAACCAAAGCCGCAGCGATGATCATTGACATTTGAATGTTTTTTGCAGCTTCTGGCTGTCTTGCGATTGCGTCCATAGCAGCACTACCAATTTTTCCGATACCATAGCTGGCACCAATTACTGCTAAAGCAGCACCAATTGCTGGAATTCCTGTCATAATTGTATAATATTAAAGTTAAACATAAAAAATTCTTTCTAGTGATGTTCCTCAACTGCCATACTTATAAACAAAGCAGACAGCATAGTAAATATATACGCCTGTAAAAATGCTACCAATAGTTCAAGACAATTCATAAATAGAACAAAAATGAACGATACTGGTGCCATCGTAAATGATTCAAAAATAAATATTAATGATACAAGACTTAAAATGATGATATGCCCTGCGGTAATGTTTGCAAAAAGACGAATTGTTAATGCAACTGGTTTTACTATCATCCCCATCAATTCAACAATTGCAAGAATCGGTTTTACAAAAAACGGAACTCCTGGCATCCACAAGGTGTGTTTCCAATAATGCTTGTTACCGTTAAGATTTATTGCAAAAAAAGTAAACAAGGCTAATGTCATCGTTACTGCAATATTACCTGTTACATTTGCATTCCCAGGAAACATTGGGATAATACCAAATAAGTTGTTGATTAAAATGAAAAAGAAAACGGTAAGTAAATATGGTAAGAATTTTTCGGTCTTTTTTCCAAGATTAGGGTAAACTATTTCATCCTTTACATATAATATTAAAGGTTCCATAAAAGCCTGTAATCCACGAGGACGACCAGGATTCTTTTTATATGATTTAGCAACACTTACAAATATCCAAATAATTATTAAAGAAACAATCATCATTGAGAAAACATTTTTAGTGATCGATAAATCAAGTGGGCTTGCGTTTAATACAATCTGGGTTCCCTCTTTTTCTTCAAATCTTAGTTTCCCATCTGGGTCTGCTAAATAAACTTTCTCGTCATGTAATAAGTATTTATTATTGCCTTTTTCAACAACTTTGTGCCCATGTTCAAATTCAGAAGACATGAACACATCGAATTGTCCCTTATAAATTAAAATTACTGGAAGTGGAATAGAAATAACAACTTCTTCTCCATTAGCTTTTTTATAATCCATGATATGCCACTGATGAGCATCCTTAATATGATGCATAATCAACTCAATAACATTGAATTTCTCTTTCTCCCCTTCTTTCTCCTTTGCTTCGGATGCCAATGAAATATTGCTAAAACATAGAACTGAACAAAGACTGATTAAAAATATTACTTGCTTCATAATAATCCTTAACTTAATTTATGTGGCACTACAAATTTACATTTTCAAATTTAATATGCTAACAAAAAATGAAATATTTTTTTTATTAACTATTTTTAAACTCCTGTACAAGATAAACAACCTCTACAGCAAGATAAATGAAGTAAATCGCAAAAAATTGCAAAACGTATTCTTTCCTTGAAAAACTATCATTTATTAAGTGGGGAATTAAAAATAAAACTGCAAAAAGCATTTTTACAAGACTTGTGGCTAAATAAGTATAGCCTAAAATGTTAAGTTTTGTACGTTTAAATATTATTTTTACTGATATTATTGTCGCAATGGTAATTACAAACATAAATGGATGAATTAACAATGCTCCAGGAGCATAAAAATATCGTGGAAAGTAAAACAAAAGATAATAGTGACCGACAAAAAGTGTAATTGCGGCAAAACTAAAATTTAGTAGCGACTTAAAATCTTGTTTACTTATTATCATTTATTATTTTCGAGATCACCAGATACATTGATCCGATTACTGCAAATAAGGACAAACCAATTGTAAACCATGGTGTTTTATTTCCAAAATGTTTATCTAACCAATTGCCCCCAAAGGCACCTCCGAAAATCATGATCCCCATTTCGAAGGCAAGTGAAGAATATTTGATGAAATTATTTGCACTCCCCTTATCTCCTTTAAGATTATTTTCGGATTTATTCTTCATTGGTATTCTCCCCGCCTAGCTCTGCACGAAGATTTCCACCCATATTGCAGGTTCCAGTAAAGATTGCTCCTGGCTCAATTGATAACTTTGAAGTAATTATATCTCCGTAAATTTTTGCTGTAGATCTTAAAATCAGCAATTCCTCAACGGTAATTTTACCATCAATCTGACCAGAAATTTCAGAGTTTTTACAAAATACCTCTCCTAATATTTTGCCCGGTGCACCAAGTACTAGCTTCGCTTTGGTGTTTAAATTGCCTGTTAAATTGCCATCAATGCGTAAATCTCCGTTTGATACTACATCTCCATTAATAGATGTCCCACTTCCAATAATGTTTAGATTGTTCTGGTCTTCTTCGTTACTTCTTGCCATAGTCTTAGTTTTTTTGCGATTCACAAATATAAAACAAAAGATTATGTTTTCTAAAAAAATTTAAAAGAAATACGTTTTTTTGATTATTAGAGTTTTCTATAAATTCAAAGTTTGGTTATGTTTAAATATTTCGATGCGTAGAAAAATCTTATAACTTCTAATTTTGCTCCATGAAGCATGTATAATTAAAATCAAAACAATAGAACCTTAAATCCGCAAACTGTTTACTATTACATGTCTGAACTTCATGCCACCTGTGGCAATGTGCCACAGTGAGCGGCGCCGAACTGCTCGACGTTCCGCTCATAACCGTAACAAAGGCTACGCTTACGGTGCTCATGTCTGCGCTTACCCCATCTGCCATGTATTTCAGCCCTTCACTACACAAAGAGCTTGCGGATTTAAGGTAGAAGATATAAAATTGTATCCGGACGTTTCGCTTGGAATAAGGTTCTAGTTGGTTCCAATATAAGGCAATAGAGTTTTTTGTAAACTTGTGCAACCGAATATAAAATTTAGTAGTTTTGTTATTGAAATTCTTAAAAACCAATATGAAAAAGATTTTAACTGTTTTGGGTTTGGTAATTTTTATACAAACCAGTTTTGCTCAAACATACAGTCCTGTTTCTTTAGGCAATAAATATCATTACACTTGTGATACTACAAATGTAATTTTTACTGTTTTTACTGATTCAATTTCAGTAAATGGCAATGATACTTTGTTTTACCTTAACAGAATTGTTGTACCTTGTGATACTATTGAAGATATTTCTGTTTATCAAGAATATTCTTACGGTACAAATTCAATTTTTCTTAAAAACCAACCGATATTTTTAGAAAGACAATTTGTTAAAACAGATTCGACCCTTTGGTTCTATTCTCCTAATAGCTTTGTAGTTTATCCAGAAAAAGATATTGATGAGTCGTGGTTATACGATACCATTAATAATATTACAGCAACAGTAAAATCGAGAAATGCAGAAACGGTGCTTGGCGAATCCGATATTGTTACTCTTTTTCTGTTATCAACAGGCGATACTGTTTTGCTTTCTCAAAATTATGGATTTTTAAAATTTCCGATCGGATATGGCAATTATTTCCGTCTCATTGGAATTGAAGGAGTCAATAATTTAGGCCTACACATGGGCGATTATAGAAGCTTTTTTGATTACTCTGTGGGAGATAGTTTTGTATATTGGGAAACAGATCAGAATCCCGAAGCTTCCGGAGATAACACCAAACATTATCATTATAGCATTACTGCAAAGAATGTCTATTCTGATTACATCGAATATGAAATCTCTGGGTATTATTGTGTTGTTCTATGGGAATGTGTGGGACATGTTGATTTTACTGATGTTATTAGATATGGGACAGGTTATACCGATCAATATTTCGGATATTCATATCAATTATCAAATAGGTTTGGACTGGAATATTTTTCACAGATCAGATATTTCAATGACGGTAGAGAAGTGGTGGATGGAATTCCTTCAATTCTTAAAAACTTTGTTTCCGAGGGTTTGCATGAAGATGTTTTGCTAGAAGTTGAGTCTTGTCAAGGTGGAAGTTTATCCTGTCAATGTTCTAATAGCGGTTGGTGTAACTTTCTCAGGCTAGAAGAAGGTTTAGGATTGATTTATGACAAAACTTGTGGATTTGAAAATTTTAATGGAACAGAGCTCCTTCAGTTTGTACACGATGGAATTACTATTTATAATGTACTAACATCAGCACCCGAAAAAGAAATTCATAAGACAATTTCTAGCGCATTTCCCAACCCTGCGCAAAATACAATAACATTAACCTACGACGGCGAATTCAATTATGCTGAAATAATTACAATTACAGGCGAAACAATTAAAACTATTCCAGAATTATTAACAAATGAAACCATAATAAATATAAGTGATTTGAAGGCAGGAATATATTTTGTCAGATTTAAAGGAGAGAATACATCTCAAGTAATTAAAATGTACGTAAATTAGTGTTGTTGTTATTTTTTTCTAAATTTACGATTTAAACACATGACTAAATTACTATTACCACATATTGCACTCGAACTAAATAATTCTTGCAATCAAGATTGTGTTTTCTGTTATAATCATTTAGAACATCAAGAATTAAATTCAGGTGGCAATTATAAAAGACTAATAAAGGTTCTTAAGCAAATATACTCCGACATATCTGTTGGAAGTATAACTTTTACCGGCGGAGAGCCAATGCTTGAGCCGCGTCTTGTAGAACTCGTTCTTTATGCCAAAATGAAAAAGTCGCTTACAACAATTATTTCTAACGGAACATTGTTTTCTGATGCAAAAATTAAAGAACTCCTTCTTGTAAAAAACGATTTGTTTCAATTGCCTATTCACAGCTATATTGCTGATGTGCATGATAGAATGACTGGTTTGCAAGGTTCGCATAAAAAATCGATTGAGGCTATAAGAAAACTATTAGCAGCAAACTCCTATGTTGTAGCAGTAATTGTTCTTACCCGCTATAATATGGAAAATATTGATAAAACAATGCAGTTTATTGCGGAGCTAGGCATTAATCAAATTTCTGTAGATAGATACAATATTGGTGGAAAAAACAAGTATAAGTATAGAGAGATTCTGCCAGATAAAGATGAGATCAAAAAAGCATATATATTAATTAATAGTACTGCTAAAAGTTTGAATCTAAAACTAAGCTCAAATGTTTGCACTCCACATTGCTTTTTAAGCCCTGTCGATTTTCCGTTTATACGCTTTGGCAATTGCCCTGAAGATCCATTACATTTTCCTATAACTGTTGATTGCGATGGCGGTGTAAGGGTCTGCAATCACAGCCCTATAATTGCAGGAAGTATTTTCAAAGAAAAACTTGCAGACATTCTTGATTCACAGTATGTTAAATCGTGGAACAAAAACATTCCTGATTTGTGTGCAGATTGTGATTTATGGAAGAATTGTAGGGGAGGATGCAGAGCCGCATCAGAACAAACAGGAGGAACTAATTCCATGGTGGACCCAATAATCCCATGATAATCTCGAAAAGTGAGTAGAAAAAACCATGTTTTTGCATATTTTTTTTTGTGAAAATCAATTTAATCTGACTCAAAATTGTTAATAAATCTTTCTGATTTAGAATAACGACATTGTTAATCGCTCAAAAAATGTCTTTATGTGTGTTGATACGCCTGAGTTTTATGATTCTTGACTTCATTTGTAATTAATTGTTGAAAAAATATTGTGTTAACGAAAATTATATTATTTTTGCAGTCCGTTTGGTCATCCAGCCTATGGGGTAAATATTTATTATATTAATTAAAATTTACAAAGTAGTGAAAACATTGAAGTACAGAACATTATCAGCAAATAAAGAAACTGTTAACAAACAGTGGTTTATTGTTGACGCAGAAGGAGAAATTCTTGGCCGTTTAGCAGCAAGAGTAGCTATCGTTCTTCGCGGAAAGCACAAAACTGATTACACACCACACGTAGATTGTGGCGATAATGTGATAATTATTAATGCTGAAAAAATTCGCCTAACAGGCAATAAACTTGCAGATAAAGTTTATATCAGACATTCAGGCTATCCAGGTGGTCAAAAATCAACAACTGCTCAAGAGATGTTAGACAAACATCCTGAAAGAGTTCTTGAAAAAGCCATTAAAGGTATGTTGCCTAAAAATAGTTTAGGTGCTGAATTATTCAGAAATTTATATGTTTATGTTGGTACTGAGCACAAACAAGAGGCTCAGAAACCAGCGAAGTTGGACTTAAATACAATTAAATAGCATTATGGAAGTTTTTAATGCATTAGGCCGCAGAAAAGCCGCTGTCGCAAGAGTTTATCTTAGCGAGGGCAAAGGTAACATTACAATTAATAATAAAAAACTGGAAGAATATTTCCCGATTATGCAACTTCAGTATATCGTGAAACAACCTTTCTTAACTTTAGACAAGCTAGAAAGCTGGGATGTTAAAGCTAACATCGATGGCGGAGGTATCAGCGGACAAGCAGAAGCTTTACGTTTAGGTATATCTAGAGCTTTGCTTAAAGTTGACCCAGACTATCGCGCAAGTTTAAAACCACTAGGTTTTCTTACTCGTGATCCAAGGGTTGTTGAAAGAAAAAAACCGGGACAGAAAAAAGCCCGCAAAAGATTCCAGTTCTCTAAACGTTAGTATTTTAGTGAGTTATAAATCAAGTTTAGTATCTAAATTGTCCGGACAGACCATTATTTGGCTCTACCGGTCAATTGTTACTACAGAAAGTAAACTTTAAATTAAAAAAAATGCCAAGAGTAAGTTTTGATCAATTACTTGACGCAGGTGTTCATTTTGGACATCTAAAGCGTAAATGGAATCCATCTATGGCTCCTTACATTTTCATGGAGCGAAATGGTATTCACATTATTGACCTGCACAAAACAGCTATCAAAATTGATGAAGCTGCAAATGCAATGAAAAACATTGCAAAATCAGGTCGTAAGATTCTTTTCGTTGCAACAAAAAAACAGGCTAAAGATATTGTTGCTGAAGAAGTAGCAAAAATCAACATGCCTTACGTTACAGAACGTTGGCCAGGTGGAATGCTTACAAATTTCCCAACTATTCGTAAAGCGGTTAAGAAAATGTCTTTAATAGACAAAAGTCATGTTGATGGTACTTTTGAGTCTCTCTCTAAACGTGAGAAACTACAAATTACTCGTCAAAGAGCAAAATTAGAAAAGAACTTAGGTTCAATCTCTGATTTGTCAAGATTACCAGCTGCAATTTTTATAGTTGACGTAATGAAAGAAAAAATTGCTGTTAGAGAAGCTATGAGATTAGGTATTCCTGTATTCGCTATGGTTGATACAAATTCAGATCCTAAACCTATCGATTTCCCAATTCCAGCAAACGACGATGCTTCAAAATCAATTCAGTTGATTCTAAGTATTATGTGCCAAGCCATTAAAGAAGGTCTAAGCGAAAGAAGCGTAGAAAAAGAAAGTACTGCGAAATCAGTAGATGAAGTTGGCGAAGAATCAATGGAAGAAAAAAGAGCTTCACGTACTAGAACTAGAGCTAAAAAAGAAAATCATGCTGCTGAAATAGTTTCTAAAGAAGACAAAACAGAAGAATAATTAAAAACTTTTAAATTAAACAAAAATGGCAAATATAACTGCTGCTGATGTTGGCAAATTAAGACAAATGACCGGTGCTGGGATGATGGATTGCAAAAAAGCTTTAGTAGAAGCTGAAGGCGATTTTGAAAGAGCCAAAGACCTTATCCGTGAAAAAGGCCTTGCTATTGCTAACAAAAGAGCTGACAGGGATGCATCAGAAGGTGCTGTGTTAGCAACAACTGTTAAGGATAATACTATAGGCGTAATGATCGCTCTAAATTGTGAAACTGATTTTGTTGCTAAAAATATAGATTTCGTTTCATTAGCAAAAACTATACTTGATACTGCTGCAAAAGAACTTCCTTCTGACCTTGAAGCTCTTAAAGCCTGTACTATCAATGGAAAAACTATTGGCGAAATAGTTGTTGAAAGATCTGGTATCACTGGCGAAAAAATGGAAATCGCTTGTTATGAAAAAATTGAAGCTGCTCAAGTTAGCTCATATATCCACATGGGTAGTAAATTAGCTACAATGGTTGGTCTTAACAAAGTCGTTGATCCTAAAGTTGGTTTTGGAGTTGCAATGCAAATTGCTGCTATGAATCCTGTTGCTATTGATAAAGACTACGTTTCTCAGGCTGTTATGGATAAAGAACTTGAAATCGGTCGCGAACAAGCTCGTAACGAAGGTAAACCAGAAGAATTACTTGATAAAATAGCTCAAGGTAAACTTCAAAAATTCTTTAAAGATTCTACTTTGCTAAATCAAGAATTCGTTCAAGAAGGTAAAATTACTGTTAAGGAATATTTACAAAAACAGGAAAAAGACCTTACTGTTACAAGTTTCAAAAGATACGGTCTTTCTAACTAATCGAAAAATAAAAACATATTTAAAGGCTGTTCGCTTAATAGTGGACAGCCTTTTTTGTTTTTTATTAGCATAAGCTAATTGCTATCGTTCAAATTGTTATTTTTGCATTCAAATTATTTGTGATGAATAAAAAAGTATATATCGAAACTTATGGTTGTCAAATGAATGTGGCAGATTCGGAAACTGTTGCCGGAATAATGCATTCACGAAGCTATACTGCCGAAACCAAAATTGATAATGCAGATGTTATTATTATTAATACATGCTCGGTTCGTGATAATGCTGAAAAAAAAATATGGAATCGTCTTGATTTTATTAAGAGCCTAAAAAGAAAAAATAAAAAGCTAAAGGTCGGTATTATTGGTTGCATGGCTCAAAGAATAGCGGATAAACTTCTTGAACATCCTGTTGTTGACTTTGTTGCAGGACCTGATGCATACCGTAATTTACCCGATTTAGTTAATGAGACAGATATTGAACTAAAATCTCATAATACGGAATTTGATATTACTGAAACATATTCTGGAATAGAACAACTTAAAATGGGAAGTGATGAAATCTCTGGTTTTGTTGCAATAACTCGTGGTTGTAATAATTTTTGCTCATATTGCATTGTGCCATATACACGCGGACGAGAACGTAGTAGTTCATACAAAGATATTATTGCGGAGGTAGAAAGTCTTGCAAAAAAAGGATTTAAAGAAGTAACTCTGTTAGGTCAGAATGTTAATTCATATCTTTTTGAAGATGCAGAAAACAAGGTAGATTTCCCAAAATTGATTGAAATGGTTGCTGGTGCAGCTCCTCAAATGCGTGTTAGATTTACAACTTCGCACCCAAAAGACATTTCCGATTTATTAATTGACGTAATTGCAAGAAATAATAATATTTGCAATCACATTCATCTTCCAGTTCAATCAGGGAGTAATAAGATTCTGGAATTAATGAACAGAAAATATACTCGTGAATGGTATCTAGAAAGAATAGAAACAATAGTAAAAAAGATTCCTGATTGTGGATTGTCCTCAGATATTTTCTGTGGATTTTCGGAAGAAACTGAGGCGGATTTTCAGTTAACATTAGACCTAATGAACATTGTGGGTTACGATCTAGCCTTTATGTTTAAATACTCTGTTCGTCCAGGAACTGCCGCGGCAAAGAACTTAGTTGATGATGTGCCGGAGGAAATAAAGAAAGAAAGGTTAAGCCGAATGATTAAGATGCAGAATAAAATTTCATTATCAAAAAATCGCGCTGATATTGGTAGTGTATTTGAAGTTTTAGTAGAAGGTCGCTCTAAAAGATCTGAAGAAATGCTTTTTGGTAGAACGCAACAGAATAAAGTGGTTGTATTCCCATCAAAAGACGCAAAAAGAGGCGATTTCGTTAATGTTAAAATTTCAGATGCTAGCTCTGCTACGTTAAAAGGAAATATTGTGTAATAAAAAATCTGTTATATGAGCCAAATAAATGAATTCAGAGAATATCGATCTAAAATGAACGAAAAGCTTTTAAACTCTGATAATAAAGTAATAAAAAGACTCTACAGTCTCGACACTCTTACTTATCAGGATTCTGCTTTAGATGTAAAAACAAAAGAAATGCTAGGTCTTGTATCTTCAATGGTTTTGCGTTGCGACGATTGTGTAAAATATCATCTTGAAACTTGTCACAAACTTGGTGTTAGCACAGATGAAATATTAGATATTTTTGGCGTTGCTAATGTTGTTGGAGGCACAATTGTAATTCCTCATACACGTCGAGCCCTCGAATTCTGGGAATTGCTCGAGCAGGAAAAATAAGCTATTTTTCTTATTTCTTTATCCTTCCACCAAATATATTCCTAAAAACATACTAAAAGCAGTTGCTAGATTCGTTATTAGTCTAATTAGCATTTTGTTATTTGTCATTAAAACCTATTAAATGAATAAAAATTTACCTGAATTAACATTAGTTCAATTTTTAAATTTTATTCACTTTAAAAAATTAATGACATGGAAACAAAAAAGTCACCTAAAGTCAATCTTGAAAAAAAGAGAGTTTTTTTCCTAGAAATAGGTTTTATTTTTGCAATGGGCATCTGCTTAGTGGCATTTGAATGGTCAAATGAAGAAATCACAGAAAATGTTTATGAAAATAGTACAATTGATCTGACAATTGAATCTGAGATTGTCAATACTTATGTTGCCCCACCACCACCACCACCACCAATTGTAATCCCAGAAACAATAACAATTAATCCTAACAATTCTAAATCCGACACAGCATCAAGTAGTTTTAACGAAGGGTATACAATAATTCCTAGAGAAAAAACAAAAGTTGATATTATTGAAATTCCTACAGAGGAAGAAGTGGTTTTTAATATCGGTCTTGTTGACAAAAAGCCAATTTTTCCAGGAGGCGAGGCAGCATTGCTTAAGTTTATTGGAGACAATACAAAATATCCTGCAATTCCAAAAGAGAACGGCATTCAAGGCAAAGTTTACATTCAGTTTGTTATTGGCCGGGATGGCAAAGTTGGCAATCTAACGATTATTAAAAGCATAGATAAGTATCTTGATCAAGAAGCTTTAAGGGTTATTTCTATTCTTCCAGATTGGACACCTGGAGTAAAAGGAGGAAAACTTGTTCCTGTTTCATTTATAATACCAATAAACTTTACGCTAAAATATTAATAAGTTTATTCAAAGTATTTATGGAATTATAATTTCAATTGAATCTTTGAAGAAATTTTTTAAATAATTTTCGTTTAATTCTTATAAAAACTTACAGACATGAAAACAAAAAAAACAATTAAAGCAAATCTCGAAAAAAAGAGATTTCTTTTCCTTGAGTTAGGATTAGTACTCGCATTAGGGATGTGTTTCGCTGCGTTCGAATGGACAAGTGAAGAAACTTCAACAACCGATCTTGGCAATCTTAAAGAGTCATCTTATTTCGAAGAAGATGTTCAATTTACAGTACCACCACCTCCACCGGTAGTAAAACCTCTTGAACCTGTTATAATTCCTGAAGTTATTTTGATAGTTGATAAACCAGTTATTGATGACAAGGATGTTTTTATAAACAATATAGATCCTGTTGTTCCAGTAATTAAAAAGCCAATTATTCCTGTAGATTTACCTGATGAAGAATTGGACGTAATAGATTATGTGAAAGTTGAAGTAAAACCAATATTTCCAGGTGGTGATGCAGCTTTACTTTCATTTATAAGCAAAAACACAGTTTATCCGCAAATTCCAAAGGAAAATGGTGTTGATGGAAAAGTATATGTGCGATTTGTAATTGATGTAACAGGGAAAGTTACAAATGTTTCCATAGCAAAAGGAGTAGATGCCTATCTAGATGCAGAAGCACTGCGGGTAGTATCAGCAATCCCAGCGTGGAGCCCTGGAAAACAAAGAAATAAGCCAGTTCCAGTATCCTATATTATCCCAATAAATTTCAAGTTGATATAATACCTTAAATCCGCAAACTGTTTACTATTACATGTCTGAACTTCATGCCACCTGTGGCAATGTGCCACAGTTAGCGGCGCCGAACTGCTCGACGTTCCGCTCCTAACCGTAACAAAGGCTACGCTTACGGTGCTCATGTCTGCGCTTACCCCATCTGCCATGTATTTCAGCCCTTCACTACGCAAACAGCTTGTGGATTTAAGGTAATTAAAAAAAGTTAAAAAACTCCGTTGACAGCGGAGTTTTTTTGTTTAAAGAAAAAATAGTGCTACGCCAGTTACAGAAACTATCGCCCCAATTATTTCGAGAAAACTTACTTTTTCTTTGTTTATTATCATAGAAGGGAAAATAATAATAACAGGTGCAAGTGATGTTAAGGTAGCAGCTATTCCAGTAGTTGTGTATTTTAGTGCAATAAGAGAAAATGAAACGCCTAAAAAAGGCCCAACTAAAGAACCAAGCGTAACGGCTTTCATGGCTCCAACGTTTTTTAACCCCAAAAAAGTTTTCTTCCACAAACCGGCAAAACTAATTATGAAAATATAGCCTACCACTCCTGCAATTATTCTAATCTGACTTGCCGCAAAAGGATCGTAATCTCCCATCCCTTTTTTGCTTAAAACTAAGCCGCCAGCTTGACCAGCAGCACCACCAAGAGCTAGTAGTAAACCCACAAAAGTAATAGATAATTTTCCTCTTTTTTCGGGGATATCAACATTGGTTCTCTTTTTACGCTTTATCATTACCATTGCAATACCAGAAACAGTAACCGTCATTGCAAAAATTTGCTTTCCAGTCATAGTTTCGCCAAGTATTAACCAACCAAGTATTGCAGCAATTGGTGGAACAAGAGACATTACTAACATCGAAATTCGAGCGCCAATGGTAACAAATGCCTGAAATAGCATTATATCTCCAATAACAAACCCCACTAAACCCGAAATTAACAACCAAAACCAAGTTTCTCTACTTGCATCGAAAGGTAATAATTGTCCTCTAACAATAACAGTGTATAAGCTTATAAATAAAAATGCAATAGTCATGCGAATAAGATTCATTGGGACAGTCCCAATTTTCTTTCCTGCCGATTCATAAGATAACGCACTGATAGTCCAACAGAATGAGGTAATCAATGCAAATATTTCTCCCTGATATGTCGCAAACATAAGGTAAAATTAAGTTTGCAAATATAATCTAATTCAAAATTAAAATCCGTTGTTGAGTTATATTCTACTAAAATAATTTTTAGCAAAATCTAGATAAAAATAAGTTGAATGCGCAAAGCTCTGTATTGCTAATAAATACAAGATTTTTGTTTATTTTTGCAGAATGATAAGTGGTAAAGAAAATATCAGGAATTTGAATATCGAAGAGATTGGTGATTTTTTAATTTCTCTTGACGAAAAGAAATTTAGAGCAGGGCAAATTTTTGAATGGTTATGGAAAAAAGGAGCTTCCAATTTTGAACAAATGACAAATATTTCTTCAGAGCTAAGAGAAAAACTTAATACGAACTTCTTTATTGATGAAATAAATATCTCATTTCAAGTTACAGGAAAAGATAAAACGACAAAAGTATTATTTCAATCTATTGATAATCTTAACTTTGAGGGAGTCTTAATTCCTGGCAAAGAAAGAGTAACTGCCTGTATTTCGACACAAGTAGGCTGTCCATTAAACTGTAGTTTTTGTGCAACTGGAAAGTTGGGTTTTAAAAGAAATTTGAGCTCTGGTGAAATATTCGATCAGGTTTTTCAGTTAAATAAGTTAAGTGATAAGATTTTTGGAAGGAATTTATCAAATATCGTAATTATGGGAATGGGCGAGCCATTATTGAATTACAATAACACGATGACTGCAATTAATAATATTTGCTCATCAAGAGGTATGGGAATGTCTCCACAAAGAATTACTCTTTCCACAGCAGGGATTTCTCCAGAAATAAAAAAAATGGCGGACCAAGACATTAAAATAAATCTTTCAATATCATTACATACAGCAGATAACGAAAAACGTTCGCGGTTAATGCCAGTAAATAACAAGTATGATTTGAATTCACTAAAAGAAGCTCTTAAATATTATTATAGTAAAACAGGAAAAAGGGTAACATACGAATATCTATTGTTGGGTGGAGTAAATGATTCAATCGCCGACGCATCAGTATTAGTGGAATTTACAAAGATTTCGCCTTGTAAAATAAACTTAATAGAATATAATCCACACGACGATGACAGCTTTTCTAGCCCAGCAAAAGAAAAAACGGAACAATTTATGAGGTTTATAGAGAGTAAAAATCTAGTTGTAACCCTTAGAAAATCGAAGGGACAGGATATAAATGCAGCCTGTGGGCAATTAGCAAATAAAAAACAATAATTTTATTATTTAAATAAAAATATCTATATTAGCACACTATTAGAAAACTAACAATTTATGAAAAGATTATTACCATTGATTTTTGCTGCAATAATTTGCACAGGGATTGTAAACGCACAATCTTCAACTAGTTTTGGGTTCGACAAGGAATTAGTACTTGCCGATTTAAACGAGTATGTAAGATTTATCGGAGCAGATTCTGACGGGTTTTATGCCTTAAGAATTAACGAGAAAGATGATCTTTATCTTGATTTCTTTAACGGAAACTCAATGAACAGGGAATCTACAAACCAATTAATCCTTCCAATGATGGGTGGAATTAAATCCGACTATGTAGAAATGTTTTACCTAGATGGTAAACTTGTTCTTTTTACTGAAGTTGTAAACAATACAATTAAAGAAAAATCACTTTATATTCAGCAAGTAAACAAAACTGGCCAGATAATGGGTGAACCAACAATAATTGGTAAATTAACAAATCAAAATATTAGTGTTGATTTTAGTGTTGAGCGCACGCCAAATCAACAAAATGTATTTGTTTATTACAATCGTCCGTTCCAAACTTATAATGAAGAACCATTCTTTTTCAAAGTTTATGATGCTGACATGAAAGAGGTTTACAATAACACAGTTAAACTTCCTCTGGTTGGTGAAGCTTTTGAAATTGAAAAAACTATCATTGCAAATAGCGGGAATGTTTATATGTTAGCTAGAGTGAGCCCAGATCCTCGTCAGCTTAAAAGAATGAAAACTATTATTTATGATTATAAACTTTTAATGTTTGATGCGGCTCAGGGTACCGTTTCTAATGTTGAAATCAAAGGTAAAAAATTCATTCTTGTTGATGCCATAATGGGTGTTGATGCTGATGAAAATGTTGACATTTATGGTTTTATGGTTCGCAAAGGAAAAACTGATTATGAAGGCGTTTTTCACCAGAAATACAATCCTAAAACAAAAGCATTTATCACTGGAGATTCTAAAAAAGCAGACTATGTATTCTCTAAAACTGAAATTCCTGAATTTCGCTCAGAAAGACTCACAAAGTTTTACGAAGATATGTATAACTATAAGTTGTTGGATGTACTTTATCTCTCAAATGGTGGTTCTGTCGTTGTTGCCGAACATCAAAACTATTGGATGGATTCTATTATTGTTCCTGGCTCAAAGGAAATTATTTACAATGATTACTATAGATTTAACGATGTTTTAGTAGCATATTGTAGTCCTGAAAATAATATGGAATGGATGACAAGAATTCCAAAATCACAATATAGTTACAACGATCTTGGTAAGTATTCTTCTGTTGCATCTTTTGCAGTTGGTGAAAAAGTATTTTTATTTTACAATGATAATGCGAAAAACATTAAACTTTTGCAAGCATCAAATATGAATGGTGTTGATTATAAAGAGATAGTAGCTCCTGACAGAAAAGGTGTTGCTGTTGCTGTTTCAATCTTTTCTGATGGTAAAGTTCATGGAGAGCCAATGTTTAACAAAAAGAATAAAAAATATAGAATTGCTCCTGAGTTTTTCAAAGAGTACAATCAAAGACTCTTCCTTTATACTCAAAGTGCATCAAAGGTTAAATTCGCTGTTTTTACTGGTAGATAATATTAAATATTAAGCTAAAAAGAGAGCCGATTAAAAAATAATCGGCTCTTTTTTTACATTGCTGCAAGCAATAAATCTAAGTCTTTAGAAAAAATGCCATGAATTATTCCGATATGTTCATCGGTTAAAATGCCATTGTAAATATAAACCCCTTTTCTTACTCCAGGTGTTGCTTTAAGATATTGAATCATACTGCCGGCAGATTGTATTTTTAATAATTCGGCAGCTAGAACATTACTAATTGCATAAGAGGCTGTTCGCGCCACACGAGAAGCAATATTTGGCACACAATAATGAATAACTCCATGTTTCGTGTAAACTGGGTTTTTATGAGTAGTGGGTTTTCCTGTTTCAAATATTCCACCTTGATCAATACTAATATCTACGATTACAGAATTTTTTTTCATTTGCATTACCATTTCTTCGGTAATTATAATATTCGGACGTTTATTATAAATGCGTAATGCTCCGATTACAACATCAGCAGTCTTGATAGCTGACAAAAGAACTTTTGAATGAATGGTGCTTGTAAAAACAGATGTGCCAAGGTGTTGTTGTAAACTATCAAGTTTAGAAATAGAATTGTCAAATATCTTTACCATAGCACCCATTGAATGGGCGGTTTGTGCAGCATAAGTTCCCGCTGTGCCGGCGCCAATTATAACAACTTCGGTAGGAGAAACTCCTGTTATTCCTCCAAACATTTCACCTTTTCCTTTATGTATATTACTTAGATACTCAGATGCAATTAACACAGAGGAACGCCCCGCAATTTCGCTCATCGATTTTACAATCGGATTTATTCCATTAGGATTTTGCATTGTATCAAAAGCCAATGCCGTAATCCGTTTTTGCATTAACTTAACAAAATATTCCTTTTCTTGGCAATTTGAATGTAACGATGTTATTACAAGTTGATTACCTCTTAATAAGTCTATTTCTTCGACCGTAAGAGGGAATATTTTTAGTATTACATCACAACTAAAAATTTCTGCAACGTCTGTAGTTATATTAGCCCCATAATCTGCAAATTGATGATCGTAGAAATTTGAGCCACGACCGGCACCTTCCTGAATAATGACTTCAAATCCTTCATTAACTAAATGCTCAACAGCTAAAGGAGCTAGCGGAATGCGATGTTCTACTCCACTACAGTCGGCAGGAATACCAATTTTAAATGATTTTTTCTCTGTAATTACCTCAAGCATTTCTTCTTGAGGCATAAGAATAGAACCATGAATAAACGCGCCTGAATTTTGAGATGAGCCCATAATAATTTTTATTTATAAAGATACTGCTTTTTTAATTTGGTTTAAATAATTTGAAATAGTTAATTTAATTCAAGATGTGAAAGTTCAAAATCAATTTGTTTTTTCTGAAGATTTACACCAATAATTTTAACGTTTACAACAGCGCCCAATTGATAACACTTCTTAGTATCGGTTCCAGAAATACAATAATCTTCGGCGTTATAAACATAAAAATCATCGTTTAAGGTCCTCATGTGCACAAGTCCTTCGCACGCATTGTCTTTTAATTGAACAAAGAAACCCCACTCTGTAACTCCAGATATAACGCCTTCGAAAACTTGTCCAACTTTATCTTGCATAAACTCAACTTGTTTATACTTAATTGAAGCCCTTTCGGCTAAACTTGCTTGCTGTTCCATAAATGAGCAGTGTTTTGTCTTAATTTCAAGTCCATCTGTATCCGGGTTTTTTTTGCGGAGATAGTCAAAAAGCAGTCTGTGAACCAAAATATCAGGATAACGGCGGATTGGAGATGTAAAATGCGTATAGTGGTCGAAAGCAAGGCCATAGTGCCCAATGTTTTTGGTTGTATAAATAGCTTTTGACATAGCTCTAACCGCAAGATTCTCAATAATATTTTGTTCAGGTTTTCCATTCACTTCCTTCACAATATTATTCATAGATTTTGCTAATGCGAGATTGTTCGACATATCTATCGAATATCCAAATCTTTCGATAAAACCAGAAAAGCTCGCAAGTTTTTCCATATTTGGCTCGGCATGAACTCTGTAAACCATGTCTTTTGGTGGTTTTATCTTACCAAAAATTTCTGCTGCCTTCCTATTTGCAAGTAGCATAAACTCTTCTATCAAATTATTTGATTCGCCAGATTCTTTAAAATAAACTCCAGTAGGAACGCCATCCTCATTTAGGTTGAACTTTACTTCAAAATGCTCGAAGTTGAATGCCCCAGTTTTAAATCTTTCACCTCTTAGTAATTTTGCAAGACTATTTAGCGTTTTAAGCTCTTCGTTAAAATCTCCAACGCCAGTATCGAGTATGTTTTGTGCCTCCTCATAAGAGAATCTACGATTCGATTTGATAATAGTTTTCACAATTCTATATTCAATCACTTCAGCTTTTTCGTTTATCTCGAAAACCACTGAGAAGCAAAGTTTCTCTTCATTTGGTCTTAGAGAGCATAGGAAATTTGACAATCGTTCGGGTAGCATTGGAACAACCCTATCTACTAGGTAAACCGATGTTGCCCTTTCAAATGCTTCTTTATCTAAATCGCTACCTTCGGGAATGTAGTTAGAAACATCTGCAATATGAACCCCGATAATAAAATTTCCGTTGGGTGTCTTTTCAAATGACAAGGCATCGTCGAAATCTTTTGCATCTACGGGATCAATAGTAAAAGTAGAAATTTCTCTAAAATCCTCTCTAGTTTCATAATCGTATTGGGTAATTTTATCGCTAATTTTTTCTGCTGCGTGTTCTATTTCTTCTGTAAATTTATATGGTAACCCAAATTCGGCAAGAATTGCATGCATTTCCACATCATTATCTCCTGGCATTCCTAAAACTTCGACAACAATACCTGTTGGATTTTTACTCTTCTTATGCCATTCAATTATATCGACAATCACTTTCTCGCCATCTTTAGCTCCATTAAGGTTATCGCCTGGAATAAAAATATCGTAAACCATTTTAATATTGTCCGCTATAAGAAAAGCATAAGAGCCAGATCTTTCTATCGTTCCAACAAACCGTAAACTTGCTCTTTTAATTATTTCAACAACTTCTCCTTCAACACGGCTCCCTTTACGACGAGCATAAAGGCTTACTTTTACAGTATCTCCATGCATTGCTGAATTGAGATTGGTGAATGGAATAAAAATATCGTCACTTATATCATCACTTACGATAAAAGCATTTCCGGTTTTATTCATATCAACCTGACCAACAACATAGCCGGTTTTGGATTTGAGTTTGTACTTACCTTTTGAGGTTTCTTTAAGACTACCTGCTAGTACTAGTTCGTCAAGCACTTTTACTACTAGAGCTCGATCATTGCTTTCAGTTACATAAAGCATTGATGAAACCTGTTTGTAATTTAGCTCTTTTTGAGGACTAGCAGAAAAAATACTTAATATTCCTGAAGTAATTGTTTTTTTGTTAAACACTTTTGCTTCAACACCTTGCTTCTTATTCCTATTTGCGTTTTTCATTTTGGCACTAAGTTTGTAAAACTGAAACTGATTAAAATTATTCTTTGAAAAAAAAGATGAATTTAAGAAAAAAAACGTATTTTTAACAAAAAATTTAAAATTAGTAACCAAATTTAAAAATTATTGCCATGAAGACAATTACATTATCCAAAAGCATCTTGATTATCGCGGTTTTAGCATCAGCAGTTACTTTTACTTCTTGCAAAAACAAAGGCGTTATTAAACCTGAAAAAAACGCAAGAGAAGTTATTATTCCTTGTAAAGACGAAGGTCGTTCAGATAAGAACTTCTTTAGAGCTGACGCACAGGCTACTTCTCAAGACATGAGTCTTTCAAGAGAAAAAGCATTAACAGCATCAAAACAGAGATTAGCTGGTTTAATTAACACCAAAATCAAATCTGTTACTGATCGTTATGTAAATGAAACTGAAGTAGGAACAAACTCTGATTTCGAACAAAAATTCGAGAACTTAACCAGAGAAGTCGTTAACCAAACTTTAGTTGACATTGCAATCGTTTGCGAAAAAAACTTCCAAGAAGCAACTGGTAAGTACACAACTTACATCGCAATTGAAGTTGATAAAGAAGCTATGTTGAATGGAATTAGCAACGGAATCAGCAAAGATCAAAAGTTAAGAGTTGATTATGACAAAATGAAATTCGAGCAGATTTTCAACGAAGAAATGGAAAAACTTTCTAACGAGTAAGAAGCGCTCCAGAAAATATCAAAAAAAAGAGGTCTTGTAGGCCTCTTTTTTTTGCATTATACAATTTGAAAATACACTAGCTAGAATAATTTCAATTGTGTATCTATAAGTCGGTAACTAAGTCTGTGGTATTTAGTTATTCCAATTTGTGCTATTGCCTCTCTATGTGTTTTTGTTGGATATGCTTTATTTTTATCCCATCCATAACCTGGGAATTCATTATGCAGCTTAAGCATAAAATCATCGCGGTATGTTTTTGCTAGTACAGATGCTGCTGCAATTGACAGATAAATTGAATCGCCTTTTATTATACATTTATGAGGAATATTAAGGTATGGTTTAAATCGGTTTCCATCAATAAGTAAAAGGTTTGGCGTAGTTTTTAATTTTGCTACTGCTTTATGCATTGCGGCAAACGATGCATTTAAGATATTTATTTCATCAATTTCTTTATTGTCGAGGCTTGCAACTGCCCAAGCAATTGCTTCTGCTTCAATTTCTGGTCTTAACTTATCGCGTAGTTTCTCGCTTAGCTGTTTGGAATCGTTAAGTAATTTGTGATGATAATCAGGCGGAAGTATTACTGAAGCAGCAAATACCGGTCCTGCCAAGCAACCTCTACCTGCCTCGTCGCATCCAGCTTCTATTTTTCCTTCTTCGCAAAATGAGAGCAACATTATTGAACCGTTTTAATAGCATTTTCGATACAGCTCCAAAGTCTTTCAGCAGATTTGTCCCATGAAAACTTCTGTCTTTGTATTTTGGATTTTTCTATTAATGAAAGTCGGAGTTCTGGATTTAATACCAACTCGGACATGTGTAAAGAAACTTGTTCATGATCGTCTGGAGAACAAAGAAGAGCTGCCCCACCCACAACTTCTGGTAGAGAAGTTTTATTCCCAGAAATTATCGCTGTTTCGGCATACATTGCCTCAACCAATGGAATTCCAAATCCCTCAAAAAATGGAATATAAACTAGTGCGAGTGAAGAAGCAAGAACCATGTGCAAATCCTCTACGTTAAGTCGACCTGTAAAGATTACATCATCTTTGTACTCCATATTTTTATAAACGAGATCAATTTCCTCAGTAAGATGCATCGCAGACCCAACAATTATTAACTTTTGATTGAACTCTCCAGATTTTCTAAATAATTCATAAGATTTTAATAATCCAGGTACATTTTTACGTGGATTTAATGCGCCTACAAAAAGAAAATAGTCTTTGCCAGAAGTATATTTATTTTTGGTTTCTGCTTTAATTGCATCATCAACAGGTGTGTAAGCTGAATTAGAACCATTATAACAGACTGTGATTTTTTCAGGTTCTACATTAAATGTTTTTACAATATCAGCTTTGGAATACTCCGATACTGTGCCAAGATGGACAGCTTTTTTTGCATATTTTGGAAAAAAGAAATTGTAATATTTTCTTACCCAAAAAGGAAGTTGCTTTGGGTTATGTACAAAATTTATATCATGAATTACACTTACTTGTGGAATTTTTGACCTTAATGAAATAAAACCATCTGTCGAAACAAAAACATCTGCATTAACCCTCTTTAGAATTCTTGGAATAACAAATTCCATCCAAATTAACCATAAGAACGGATGTCTGGTTGGAGGTCCAGCAACGACAGGAATAACATTATTAGAAAAGACAAAAGATTTGTCGTAGTTTCTATCGAAAATAAAGTAAAACTTATGTTCGGGATGAGACTGAGTAATTCTCTTTAATGTTTCATAGCTAAACCATCCGATTCCCTCGAGTTTATCTTTGAGTAATAGTCTGGTATTTACTGCAATATTCATTATAATAGTCCTACTTGTCTTATTCTATCTAAATCTTTTGGTGTATCAATCGAAATACTTTCATGCTCAGTAAAAGCAACTTTAATTGTATAACCATTTTCAATCCATCTTAATTGCTCAAGACTTTCTGCTAATTCTAGGTTTGATGGTTTTAAAGCTGTAATCTCGCGTAACACTTCTTTTCTGTACGCATATAATCCTATATGTTTATAATACAAGTGTTTCGACACCCATTTGTTTTCTTTCACTCCACGAAGAAACGGAATTGGGGATCTACTAAAATATATTGCCTCGTGATGATTGTTAATTACAACCTTTGGTTTATTTGGGTTGAAAATATCGTCTTTATTATTTATTGGTTTAACCAAAGTTGCAATATGATTTTTCTTTTGTTTAAAGCACTTTTTAATTTCGAGAAGTTGTTCAGTTTTAATAAATGGTTCGTCGCCTTGAATGTTAACAACCACATCCCAGCTTCTATTTTCCAATAATTCTATTTTTTCAATAGCTTCAGCACATCTGTCAGTTCCACTTTTATGCTTTTTCATGGTCATTATCGCATTACCGCCGAATCTTTCCACCTCATTAAAAATTCTTTCATCATCGGTAGCCACATATACATGCTCAAAAACCTTTTTTGCTTGTATATAAACATTATGTACCATTGTCTTGCCATTGATGATTACCAAAGGCTTTCCCGGAAATCTGGTCGAAGCGTATCTGGCAGGAATAATTGCGATAAAATTCATAAATAATAATTTGGGATAAAAATAATCAATTTTAACGTTTTCTTGATTGTAAATCGTTATAAAAAGTTTTATTTTGTATTTATGAGCATGCATGAAGAGAAAATCATTAAAAATTTTAAAACCAATAGGGTAATATTGCCTGCTTTTCTAGGTCTTGGAATAGTAGGGTGGTTATTTTATAGGGATTTTAATAAAATAGACTTTTCGCTTTTTTCAATTACATATTTAAGTCTGATGTTTTTTATTGGTGCTTTTGCCATGATGTTTTTCCGAGATTTTGGATATGTATTGCGTATGAGGGTACTTTCCGACAAAGAATTAAGTTGGATTCAGTGCATAAAGATTGTGTTCTTGTGGGAATTTGGATCCGCAATTACTCCATCTGCTGTGGGTGGAACGGCATTAGCAACTATCTTTTTATGGAAAGAAGGTTTAAATATTGGAAAAAGCACCTCCATTGTTTTAGCAACTTCCTTTCTCGACGAACTATACTTTAGCGTAATGTTCCCAGTTATCCTAATTCTATTTTCAAAATCTAGTTTGTTTGTTACTGGAGATAATAACGAATTTGTAAGGAATTTATATGGATTTGCAATTACGGGATATCTTTTAAAACTATCGTGGACATTATTGATGGCCTATACTTTATTTGTTAATCCACGTTTTTTTGCAAAAATAATAACTGGAATTTTCAAATTAAAACTGCTAAAAAGATGGAGAGATGATGCACAAAAAATGACTATTGATTTTGAGACGGCCAATAAAGGATTAAAGGCGAAAGGATATAAATTCTGGTTTAAATCTTGTTTTGCAACTTTTATTTCGTGGACATCTAGATACTGCGTTCTTAACTTTCTTCTTGTTGCAATGATGTTTTCTATTGGTAGCGAACATAAGAATATTGCATTTTATGATCATTTTCTTATTTTTGCAAGGCAGTTAATTATGTGGATTTTAATGTTAGTTATGCCAACTCCTGGAGGAAGTGGTTTTGTGGAAACAGTTTTTACTACTTTTATGTCAGACTTTGTGCCAGTTGCAGGTTTTGTTGTTGTAATGGCTTTGATTTGGAGGTTGGTAACATATTATCCTTATTTGATTATAGGTTCAATAATAGTACCTGGCTGGCTAAATAAAAATTTTAGAAAAGTTAACAATTTTAAAAAATCATAAAATGAAAATAGGTTTTGCTTGTGATCATGCGGGATACAAATTAAAAAATGTTTTAATTGATTATTTAATTAATAAGGGATTTGAAACATTGAATTTTGGAACAAATTCTGAAGAGAGTTGCGATTATCCAGACTTTGCACACCCTTTGGCGTCTTCGGTTGAAAGTGGCGAATGTGATTTTGGGATTTCAATTTGTGGTAGCGGAAATGGAATTAATATGACAGTTAATAAGCATGCTGGAATCCGTAGTGCTTTATGCTGGACTGTCGAAATTTCGGAATTGGCAAGATTACATAACGATGCTAATATCTGTGCTTTACCTGCAAGGTTTATCTCCGAAGATACAGCAATTACAATTGTAGATAAATTCTTAAATACTAAATTTGAAGGAGGACGTCACCTTAATAGAATTAATAAAATTCCGTTATAATTTATTTCAGGAATATTATCCTATAGTTATTGCCCAGACATAAGGTTACAACCTCTAACTTCTGCGTTATCAAAACGGCCAGAAACTGTAAACGAACCATTTTTTGAGATTATTCCTAAGTCTGATGTTTCAATAAAGCAACAAGAGTTAATATTTGCAAGATCTATTATATTTAAAGCTCCACTTCCTAAAATATTTACAGATAATGGGTCGGTTGCTTCTCTAACAAGCACTCTCATCCAGGGAGGGCAAAAATATTGACCATTTTCTTTGGCATAAGCCTGAGAGAGAAGTTCTGTCATTCCGTATTCGGAGTGTATTGAGGTTGTACCAAAACAAGATTTAAGCTCTGAGTGCAATTCCGTTCTTGTTATTTCTTTTCTTTTCCCTTTCATTCCTCCTGTTTCCATGATAATACCATTATTAGCATTTAACTGGTATTTTTCAGCAAAATCAAGTAAAGCAAAGCTTACCCCGATTAAAATATATTTTTGATTGCTTTTTTCAAAATCTTGCAACAAACTAAATAGCTTATCATACTCATTTAAGAAAAAACCGCTTTGTTTTTTATCGCTTAGTTGTATCAGCTCTTCAACCATATAAATTAAGCTAGATCCATCTCTCTCAAGGTAGGATGGGAGTAATGCAACAATTGCATAGTTGGATGGTAAGCCATAAAAAAGCTCAAAAGTTTTTAAAAATGAACTGCGATAAATTTCTAGGTCGGCAACAAAATGTTTTGAGCTAACAGTTCCGGATGTTGAACTTGATGTAAAAATTGTAAAATTTTCATGTTGCTGACTAACAACTTTGTGTGTTTTGAAAAAAGAAACAGGCAAAAAAGGAATTTGGGTTATTTTTTTTACGTTACTAGGGTTTGTTTTTAATAAATCACAATATAAATGATAGATATTATTGTTTAGATATTGATATTCAAATGCTTCAATTGCAAGCTTTTCAAAATGCAAATGACTCTGTATTTCGAAAATTTCTTTTTTAAAATTAGTTAAGCTAAACATCGATATTCTTTTTCACAAAAATAAAAAAAAGAGGCATAAGAACTATACCTCTTTGCGAATACACCCTTTGAGTCTTATTTTTTCTTAAAGACCTTGTACTCGTTTTCATAGTTTAAAAAATATTCCCCCTTTTTTAAATTAGAAATATCTACCACATCACCGGTACCAGATATTAATTCTTCGCCGAATTCGTTAATTACAGCGTAATAAGTATATGAACTAAATGTAATTTCTTTAGATGCTTTTGCTAGCTTTGAAGTAACCGTCACAGGTTCTTTTTCCATCTGATAAACCATCTCATCTGAATAATGCTTTTTATTTATATGGTCTACTTGATAAACACGATAACGATTCTCTCCATTAAATGGATATACCTTTTTTGAGTATGTGCGAGATCCAGGTCCACCTTCACCCGGAATCTGACCTACTTCAATCCACTTACCCCATCTAAATTCTTCCAGATGAAAAGGTAATTTACCAGACTCATTATTTGTAGTAAATTTTAACACATTATCATAACCAAGTGTATTAGAAGCAATTTCATAAGTGCATAATGGTTTCAAAACTTCTGGATTAACAAGCTTAGGAGTGCAATCTGCTCGATGCTTAATTACCACCTCATAATCTTGTCCAAACTGCAAACCAGCATAGTCAAGCGTAATTCTAAAAGCACTTGAGTTAATTACATCCTCGAACTTTTTATCGTTAACTAAAACTTCGTAAGCACAATATTCTTCACCAACATCGAGCATTGGATTAATAATATAAAGGTCTTTTCCTTGATATACGCCTTTCAAAATCATCTCATCTGCTTTTGCAATTAGTCCAGAAAAAACCAGTGCTATTGTCAGAAATGTTAAAGTGCTGTGTTTCATAGCTTTACAAATTTTATTAACAAATTATCAACAAATTTAATATGTTATTTGGCTTTTTCCAAATTTTTTCTCAGTTTTTTTTAACTTTTTTTTAAAATAAGTACAACAGACTTAAAATAATCTCGTTATTTACTTGATTATCAACATGTTTAAGGTTGTTAAGATTTTTTTGTTTGTAACAATAATATTTTAGCTTGAAATTATGTTTTTCAATTATTATTTTTGTCTTGGATCGCACAAATAAAATTTATAGAAATGAAAAAATACATTTTTTTGGTGTTTATTTTTGTAAGCATTGCAGCTTTTACTCAGGAGTACACAATTGATACGATTTATTATCAGAATGGGAAAGTCAAAGAAATTGGAGTTCTTCACATGGGCCAAAAATCTGGAACGTGGAAGTATTATTCTCCGGAGGGTAAGATAATGGCTGAAACAGATTTTTACAAAGACGTTTTACATGGCTTAAACAAAGTTTATTTTCCAGATGGAAAAGTAAAAGAAGAGTACAACTATTGGGGCAATGAGCGACATGGTTCTTTTGTTGAAAACTTCAGAGATGGCAGTCCATCGGTAAAAGGATTTTATCACAGCAACCTCAAAGATAGTGTATGGCAAATATATTACGATGGAGGAAAGATGCAATCGGAAGTTATTTATAAGAAAGGCGTACTTACTAAAATTCAAAGCTATTATACGCCAGTTGGAAAACAAACCGTTACCAATGGTAATGGCGAGATGATTGGCTATTATCCAAATCTTAAGAAAAGTTCAGAAGGAAAAATAGAAAATGGTTTAGAACAAGGTCCTTGGGTGTATTATTATGAAAGTGAAAAAAAAGCATCTGAAGGTAATTACGATAAAGGCACAAGAGTCGGAACTTGGTATGAGTGGTACGAAAATGGAAAAAAGAAAAGCGAAGTTAGTATCGAATCTGGTGTTAATATCTTCTGGACAGAGAAGGGGGATAAAGAAATGGAAGGCAAGTTGCAAGAAGGTAAACGCGAAGGCTTATGGACATATTGGTATCCTAATGGACAAGTAAGAAGTACTAATATTTATGAAAATGATCTTAGAAATGGCTTACAAATAAAATACTTTGAAAACGGGCAAAAGCAATCTGAATTAAATTATGTTAATGGGATACTTCAAGGCGCGGCTCATTTTTGGCTAGAAGATGGGAAAAAGGATATCGATGGAAATTTTGCAAATGATTTGCAGGATGGCTTATGGACATATTGGAGAACAGACGGCTCAAAAGGAAACGAAGGAAGTTTTATAAAAGGCAAAATGGAAGGACGTTGGAATTTCTGGTATTCTAATGGCAAGATTTGGAAAGAAGTGGACTACACCAAAGGTCTAAAAGATGGCACCTGGAATATTTTTTACGAAAATGGATTTCAGTTTAGACAAGGACAGTTCGAGAATGATTTTGAAGTTGGCGAATGGAAAGAATGGTATGCCGATGGAACTCTTTCTATGCAAGGAAACTATAATCTTGGCATAATGACAGGAACTTGGACAACTTATCATGAGAATGGTGAGAAAAAATCAATGGTTGAATATAAAGACGGATTAATTGCAGGGAAGAATTTTTTCTGGTATCCAAACGGGAAGAAACAACTTGAAGAAAGCTACAAGTTAATTGAGCTAAAGTCAACAGACGATTTCAGTGTTAAAAACAAAACAACATCGGTTCTTCATGGAGTATACAAAACTTATAACATTCGCGAATTTGAGATAATTTCTGGAAATTATATTGAGGGGCAGCGTAATGGTAAGTTTACATACAAAAACAGTAATGGCGGAGTCGTTAAAATAGAGAGTTATAAATTGGATAAGCCAGATGGAAAGTGGCAAACTTACTATGATTTTGGACCAATAGAATCTGAGGTAAGCTACGAGAATGGAGTTAAAGAAGGGAAATCTACTTATTACGATCAGAAAGGGGTTATTACTTTTCAGGCTATATATCATTCTGGAAGACAAACTGATATTCTGATTGACAATAATCCAAACTTACCACAAAACAGGTAAAGGTATCTTCAACAACTTTGTTCTAGCAATGAACAGAATTGGAGTCGTCGAAACCAATAACTATCTCAATGAAGAAAACTATCTTTATTATTCTCATGTTTTTTGCATTGAAAACATTCTCGCAAGAACAAAAATATTTATATAGTGGAGGAATGTTATTGTTTCAACCAGGCTATACAATTGCACAAAATCCACATCAAAAAATTGAAACATTAGGATTCGGCGTAGGCGGAGAGTTGCGATTTTATATTAAAAATCACCTAACTGTAGGAATAATTGGCGGAAGTCAAAAAACTAAGTATAATTCTGCAGGATCCAAAAATTCATATATGAGCCTTGGTTATGGAGGTCCATTCATTGGATACACATACCTTGGGAACAAGTTTCGTATTTGCGCGGCTATTAGTGCCGGTAAGGGGAGAATTAAAAATCTACACATCGAAAGTCAATCTGGAATAATATTAAATCAGGCTGAATACTATAATTATACTGCTTGGGTTGGTTATCCGATGTTGAGTTTTGATTACTTTATGACAAAAAAAATTGTGTTCACATCGCAGGTAATTTATTTATCTGCCATATATAACGAAAATGATTTGTATTTTTGTCCAGTTTTTCAATTAGGAGTTTTATTTAACAGATAATAATATAATGGTACAAGAAGATTTATTCAAGAAGATTGTTGCACACTGCAAAGAGTATGGTTTTATTTTTCAATCATCAGAATTATACGACGGATTAAGCGCTGTTTACGATTACGGCCAGAATGGTGTTGAATTAAAAAACAATATTAAAGAATATTGGTGGAAAGCAATGACTCAGATGAATGAGGAAGTTGTAGGTATTGATACTGCAATTTTTATGCATCCAACAATCTGGAAAGCCTCAGGACACGTTGATGCTTTTAATGATCCATTGATTGACAATAAAGATTCGAAAAAAAGATATCGTGCAGATGTTTTGGTAGAAGATTATCTGGAGAAAATTAATGATAAAATCAACAAAGAAGTTGAGAAAGCTTCAAAACGTTTTGGTGAAACTTTTGATGAGCAACAATATCGATCTACTAACCCAAGAGTAATGGAGTATGCTCAGAAAATAGAATCTGTTCGTACAGAGTTTTTTGGAGCTTTGGAAGCTAACGATTTAGAGAAGGTTCGTCAGATAATTATTGATTTGGAGATTGCATGTCCTGTTTCAGGTAGTAGAAATTGGACAGAAGTTCGTCAGTTTAATTTAATGTTCGACACTAAATTGGGTTCTATTGCCGAAGGTGCAAACACTATTTATTTACGTCCCGAAACTGCTCAGGGTATTTTTGTGAATTACCTGAATGTTCAGAAAACTGGTCGTATGAAAATTCCTTTTGGAATTGCTCAAATTGGTAAAGCGTTCCGTAATGAGATTGTAGCTCGACAGTTTATTTTCCGTATGCGTGAATTTGAGCAGATGGAAATGCAGTACTTTGTTAAACCTGGTGAAGAGCTTAAATGGTTCGAAACATGGAAAGATAAACGTATTAAATGGCATCTGGCAATGGGTATTAATCCAGCAAAATATCGTTGGCATGCACATGATAAACTTGCTCATTATGCAAACGCAGCTTTCGACATTGAATTTGAATTCCCATTTGGGTTTAAAGAACTTGAAGGCGTTCATTCACGTACCGATTTCGACCTAACACAGCATCAGACTTTCTCCGGGAAAAAAATTCAATATTTCGACAATGAATCTGGTGAAAGCTATGTTCCTTATGTTGTTGAAACCTCTGTTGGCTTAGACAGAACATTCTTGTCTATTCTTTCTGCTTGTTATAACGAAGAACAGGTTGGCGAAGAAACTAGAATTGTTTTAAACATTCCTGCACCACTAGCACCTGTAAAAGTTGCAGTTTTACCTCTTGTAAAAAAAGATGGTTTGCCAGAATTAGCTCGCGAAATTCTTAACGAATTGAAATTTGATATGAATTGTATGTACGAGGAAAAAGATTCAATCGGAAAACGTTATCGTCGTCAAGATGCAATTGGCACACCTTTCTGTATTACTGTGGATCACCAGTCTGTAGAGGATAAAACAGTAACCATACGTTACCGTGATACAATGGAACAGGAGAGAATTGCTATTGATAAAGTAGCTGAGATTGTTAGAGAAAAAATAGATTTAAAAAATCTATTGAAAAAATTAGTTTAAGCTGCTGCAAGCCAATTGATGGAAAATAAAAATAAAAACTTTCTCGTTTACGGGCTTCTCATTCTGTCTATGATATTGTGGGGAACTTCATTTGTTTGGAGTAAAGTTGCTTTGCAATATTATAACACAAACACTATAGTGTTTTTTAGGTTACTAGTTTCTGCTATTGTTCTTGTTCCAGTACTAATTATAACTAAAAAATTCAGATTCCCAGCAAAAAAACATTTACTAATGTTTATGCTATTGGCTTTGTTTGAGCCTTTCTTGTATTTTTTAGGCGAAACCAATGGGCTTAGGTATTTGGATCCGTCGATGACCTCTGTTTTAATTTCAGTTATACCCTTGTTTACGCCTTTTGTCGCTTATTATTTTTTGAAAGAGAAAATTACGGTACTCAATCTACTAGGAATAATAATTTCAATTTGTGGTATTGTTCTTTTGGTTTTCGGAAAAGATATGAGTCTAGAAGTTGCTCCTGTTGGCATGGCCTTGATTTTTCTAGCAATTGTTGCTGCAAATGGGTATAGTGTAATGATTAAAAAATTACCGAATGATTACTCTATTCTAAATGTAATTTTTTGGCAGAATATATTTGGTATGTTATATTTTAGTCCAATGGTTATTTTTACCTCCTATAATGATTTTTTTATAACTGGATTTGTTTCAGATGGTTTTTGGGCGATAGTAAAACTTGGATTCTTTGCATCCACATTAGCATTTTTGTTTTATATGTATGGGCTAAAATTTATGTCTATTACTAAAGTAAATGTCTTTACAAACACAATACCTATTTTCACAATTTTAATTTCTTGGCTTTTGCTTGGTGAAGAAATTGGCGTAAAAAAGATTGTGGGGATTTTAATTGTCATTGTTGGCGTTATTATATCTCAATTGAAGTATCGATTTTTTCCGCTACAAAAACAAAACAAAAAATAACTACACTGGAATACCAAAAAAAACTGGGGTAATACACTTAACAAATGTTTAAATAAGCCCATTACAATTTGATATTAAAAAAAAAGCACCTACATTAAAGTAAGTGCTTTTGAGGTACCTGGCGGAGTCGAATCCCGTATTCCCAAAATCCGCAAAAATGAACGGATTTTAGTTGGAATACGAGGATCCACGAAAATTCTCGAAATTTTCGGGACCGCTCCTGCCATATTTGTATTGGGAATAAAACCGGTCTGCAAAACCGGCAAAAAAAAAGCACCTACATTTCTGTAAGTGCTTGTGAGGTACCTGGCGGAGTCGAACCGCCGTAGCCGGTTTTGCAGACCGGTGCCTAGCCACTCGGCCAAGGTACCATTTCGGGATTGCAAATATAGAATAATTTTATTAATCAGCAAAAAAAAAATACAGTTGAGAAAAAAGAGTAATCTAAAATAAGTTTTATGCCCTTAAACCGGATGAAATTCATCATAAAAAATCTTAATATTGGGCAGTAAGCTTAAATTAAAATAATTTAGAGCTTATTTTAATAATAAGTTTTATAATTTTGTAATCTTAAACACAAATGTATTTACAATAATATTTTAAAATGGAAACTAAAAACAAAGGTTTTAACACCAAATTAATTCACGCAGGTGACTATGACGATGCGTTAGGAAGTGCAGTTCCGCCAATTTATCAAACATCAACTTTTAGATTTAAAAATGCAAAACACGGAGCGGATTGCTTTGCTGGAAGAGATTCTGGATATATTTACACAAGAATTGGAAACCCAACAATTAATTCGTTGGAAGAAAAACTTGCACAATTAGAGAATGGTTATCGTGGTATTGCTTTGTCGAGCGGTATGGCTGCGGTTTCTACAGTTTATATGGCTATTTTAGGAAAAGACTTGCATGTAATTAGTACAGATGCAGTTTATGGACCATCAAGAGCTGTTCTTGAGAGAGATTTTTCAAGATTTGGTGTTCAGTATGACTTTGTAGATACTTCTAATATTTCGCTTATTGAGAAAGCAATTAAGCCAAACACAAAACTTTTGTGTCTTGAAACCCCTACAAATCCAACTATTGCACTTACAGATATCAAAGCAGCATCGGAAATAGCTCATAAACATGGAATCCTTGTATGTGTTGATAATACATTTTGCTCTCCATATTTACAAAAGCCACTTGACTTGGGTGCAGATATTTCATTGCATTCAGTTACCAAGTTTATAAACGGCCATGCTGATATCGTAGGAGGAGCATTAATCGCAAAAGATCCGGAAGTTTATAAAAAACTTCGTCAGACCATGATATATATGGGTGGAAATATGGATCCACATCAAGCATATCTTGTTAATCGCGGACTAAAAACTCTTGCTATTAGAATGGACAGATCAGAAGAATCATCAAGAATAATTGCTGAATATCTCGAGAATCATCCAAAAGTAGCATGGGTAAAATATCCAGGATTAAAATCTCATCCACAACATGAATTAGCAAAAGAGCAAATGTCGGGCTTTGGTGCAATGATTAGTTTTGAACTTAAAGGTGGATTTAGTGCAGGTGAAATTATGATGAATAATGTTCATCTAGCAATGTTAGCTGTTTCATTAGGTGGTGTTGAAACTCTAATTCAACATCCAGCATCTATGACACATGCAGGTTTGTCGAAAGAGGCTCGTGAGGCAGCAGGAATTACTGATGGATTAGTAAGATTCTCTGTCGGTATCGAAGATTGTGATGACATTATTGAGGATTTAGCACACGCATTAGATCTAGTGTAACTTTATAAAAAATAGACAAAAAAAACTGCAAAAATTTTGCAGTTTTTTTTTGTTCTCTATGCAACCATTTTTTCATCTTAATAGTTTAGTAATTATTCAGCTTACTCCTATGCAAGGCGGCAATTATTTTCAGTAAGCAAATAGAGGGTGCGTACGGCACCCTTTCCTCTTTTTATTACTTGAGTATTCTTAAATTGGTCTATATGCGATGAGTAGATGGCGGTTGAGTATAGCTTTCAAAAGCACATTAAAAAAGATGATTGTGTTTTTCTTGCGCCCATTCAGGGCTTAGCTTAAAAAGATTCTTGACTTATTTAAAATTACTTTTAGTATTTACAAATAGCTTGTGGTGACTTTGAAGACAGAAATATTTATGAAAAAAGGCCGCTTCCTTTCGGAAACAGCCTTTTTCTATTATTTGCGCTTACTAAATAATCAGAATTAATAAATCTCTAGAGCATAGTCCATTCTAGCCTGTATGCCTTTTAGTTTTTGAACATCATTTAATAATTGATAAAACTTATAGTTTTCGCCGAGTACTTCTTTAATCGCATTTTGAGATGCATTATTCGACATGTCGGTCACAATCTTTTGCATAAAATCTTCTTTTTCAGGATATTCAAATATTCTATAGTCTTCAATTTTCGCAAGTTCAACCGCTTTTTTAACTGCAGCATCTAATCCACCAATTTCGTCAACAAGACCAAGATCAATAGCATTTATTCCGCTCCAAACACGACCCTGACCAATAGAATCAACTTCCGCCTTTGTCATTTTTCTACCCTCTGCTACTTTAGTAATAAATACTTCATAAAAATCTTCAACTTGTCTTTGGATAAATTGTCCTTCAGCAGGCGTGAATGGACGCATAATTGAGCCAAAGTCTGCATTTGAATTTGTTTTAACGCCATCAAATGTAATTCCCAATTTTTCGGTCATAAGTTTTTCAATATTTGGAATCATCCCAAATACACCGATAGAACCAGTAATTGTATTTGGCTGTGCAAATATGTAGTTTGCTGGACAAGAAATATAATATCCACCTGAAGCAGCTAGGTTTCCCATAGAAACAACCACAGGCTTAACTTCAGCTGTTAGTTTAACTTCTCTCCAGATAATATCAGATGCAAGACCAGAACCTCCAGGAGAGTTAACTCTTAAAACCACTGCTTTAATGTTTTCATCTTCGCGGGCATCACGAATAAGGCCTGCCATCCAATCACCAGCAATGCTACCATCTTTTTTACCGCCATCAATAATATCGCCTTCTGCAAAAATTACTGCTATCCTATTTTTAGAATCGTTTTTTTCTGACTCAACTTTTGCATCGCTGTATTTTGCAAGACCAATCATAAACTCTTCTGGTTTTGCTTCTGATCCAGATTCAGTTTTAATTTGAGCTAGAACCTCATCATAATACATGATACCGTCAATAAAACCATATTTAAGTGCAGATTCAGCATCGTAAACCAATAAGCTATCAGCATACATATTTAAGTCGGCAACTTTTAGTTCTCTTTGGCTTGAAATATTTTTACACATATCATCCCAAATGCTCTGTATTAGAGTAATAGATTGAAGTTTACTGGCTTCACTCATTTTGTCGTTCATAAAAGGTTCAACAGCAGACTTAAATTGTCCATGTCTAAAAATTTGAGCTTCTACACCCAGTTTTTCAAGAGCTCCTTTAAAGAACATTACTTGAGTACTTAAACCTTTCCACTCAATTGATCCTTGTGGATTCATATAAATTTTATCAGAAACGGATGCGATATAATATGCTTTTTGAGAAAATCCTGATGAATAGCTAATGATAAATTTGCCAGAAGTTTTAAAGTCGATAAGTTTATTGCGGATTTCTTCGATGCTTGCCATTCCTGCAGGAACGTAGCTAAGATCTAAGTAAATACCTTTAATTCTCTCATCTATTTTTGCTTTTTCAATAGTTTTCAAAATATCATTCAACCCTAATGTTTTTGTTGATTCAAGAGTTGAAAAATTAAAGTTGTCGAATGGATTATCAGATGCCTTATCAGGAATGTCGGCAGCCAAATTCATTGTTAAAACAGAATTGTCACTAACAGCAACTTCGGACTCTCCAAAACTAGCAATGACGGCAGAAAATATTCCGAACATTATACCGAATACAACAACAAAAGTGATAATACTTCCAACGACTGTTGCTAAAGTATATTTCCAAAAATTATTCATAATTAGTTATTTTAGTTTAAAAATTAAGATGCTAAATTACAATAGTATTTGTTACAAAACAAAAGTCTTAACAAGATATTAACTTTAAATGTTTTATTATGCTAGACTATAGTTATACTCAGCCTCTATAAGATTTTGTAATATAAAACTCTATCGAGGTTGAGTATAAAAAAAAGATGCGCACTATTAGGCACGCATCTCAAAATGAATTTCATTTATGTTATTTGCAAATCTCATCGTAACCGATAAGTGCCTCAATTTTATTTTGCAATGCGGTTTTGTTCTCGTCTGTTGCTAATGGTTTTTCCCAATTACCATACATAGGATTAGGTAGAATAATAAAGAAAGAACCAAACTGATTTTTAAGATTGTCAACATCGTCAAAACCGTAATTCTCTGAACGATTATCAAGCATACTGTCAAAATCGGCCAGATTATCACCCAATAAAAGAATAATATTGTATTTTTCTGCAACTAGTTTTCTGCGAGCATCTTTATCACTTTCGTCGGTTCTAAAGAAAAAGTTTTCAGCTTTTACTTCTGGAAAACCTAACTTCTTCATATTTGCAATAGTTGATTCCTTTTCGTTTTCACGACGGTTTGTAATATAAACTACTTCAACATTTTTAGATATTGCATAATTTAAAAATTCAATTGCTCCAGGAATTGCAGTTGCACAGCCTTTATCCGACCATTCTTTCCAGTTTTCCTTTGTGTAGCTAGTATCGTTTTCAACTAAATATGCTTCGAAATAACTGTTATCCATTACTGTTTCGTCAATATCCAAAACAATAGCTGCAGTTTTGTCTTTTTTTGCAGTTTTAATATTATTATCAATAGCAATTTTTGCAAAATTAAATGACTGATAGCAACATGCCCTATATTCAGCAGAACGTTGAACCCACAATGTGGCATTTACTAGATATTCAGAAGTTTCATTAACAATAACTACTTCTTTTTCGCAGCAAACTTCCTTTTTTTCCTGTGAAGTATTGTTGCATGACCAAAAACTTAAAGCAGTAAGCAATACGACGAGATAAGTCAAATTTTTCATAAAGTTAATTTTATAATGATTAGTGAACAAAAATAAAGAAGATTTATGGATTTCCGAAATATTTGAACGTTTATTTCAAAATAAGATCACCTCATTTTACTTTAGGATAGCGCCAACACTTATTTGTAAACCACTATACAGTAATTTTGACATAGGAAAGCTTAAAGTTCCTGATGTAATTGTATTGGCATCTGTTGTGGCTATGTAGCTTCCTTCTATTTTTATAAGTTGACTTCCAGTGTAATAGTTAGCACCAATATATCCCCATGCTTTTTTGTTCACTTTAAAACTAAGCTTTACACCATAAATATATCCCCATCCAAAGCCATTGTTTTTAAAGTTTAATTGCGAATCGCAAGATGTAAGGTAATTTGCTTCGGCAAACATTTCGTTAAATTCTGATTCAATTATCTTTTGATTAAACGCAAAAAAGCCAAATACTCCTCCAACAAAATGAATCTTGAAAGTCTTAAAAGGCAATACTATTGCTGGCAGAAGTGTGAGTTCTAGAGATTGAAATGGACCAACTAAAGCCTTTTGAGAGTTGTAATTATCTGGGAATTCGGTCATGCTCATTCCGCCAATATTATACATTCCAATTCCTGGAGACACCTGAAAGAAATTGCCAATCTTAACTGGTAAACTAAAGTTAACTGGTGCAATCGGATTTGAAAAGTGACCATATCTTGGAAAAAAGTAGGAAAAACCAACAGATTGAGAGAATGTATAATTAAAAGAAAAAAACAAAATGAATAATAATAGTAAAAAAGATTTTCTCATAGTAGATAATTTTCAGACAAATACAAATATATGATCCTATTTATCTGTAGTTCCTTTTTGCCACAATATTTTACCTTTTTCGTACATCACTTCTCCAACTAGTTTAGCTTCAGGGTCGTAAAATTCCCAAAGGCCTTCTGCAACATCGTCTTTATAGTTTTTTGTGTATCTGGTTTTCCCATTTTCATAGAACACCTCACTACTTCCGTTTTTAAGTCCTTTTTCAAAGTACCCAATACTCCAGATTTGACCATTTTCATATAATGCAGTCCATTTCCCACTACGCAAATCATTTAAAAGCAGTCCTTCAATAAAAAGCTTTCCTGATTTAAAATACTGTTTTTCATAAACGCTATCAGGATTTTGTGTGTCTATAAAATGAATCTTCAAAGGGTCGCCATTTTCAAAAGTATCGACAATTATAATTCTAGAGCCCTCAATAAGACTGTCTTCTTGAAGTACTTTAGGTAACGTATCTTTTACAGAGTTTTCCGTTGATTGAGTTTGCCCGCTTTTGCAAGAGCCCATTACAAAAATTGCAATAACTAAATTGGTTGCAATAAAAAATTTTAAACCGTTCATATCAAATTAAATTTAAACCTTTACTTTTTTAAGAGCACAAAGGTAAAGAAAAGTTTGAAATCTATTAAGAAATATAAAAATTTGACACTAATTTTTTATGTTTGCAAAATGCGCTTTTAATTGTAATTATTTCACATAATAAAACATCACAAAAACCACACAGACTTTGCAATAATTGACATGTCGTTATTCTAACAAATCTTACTAAAGAATTTTGTAATGATATAAATATACACATCACACTATGATATTTTCACAAAAACATTGATACTCTAATTTAAAATCGCACAATTGTTTTAAATTTAATTTAGTAATTGTATCTTTGTTCCGTTTTTTTAGGAAAGAATTTCAAGATTGTTAAAAATACTATGAAGCAAAAGACGATATTAAAAGAAGTAAGATTAGAAGGACCAGGATTACATTTTGGCAAAAAAACCAATTTAGTTATCAAACCTTCGAAACCAAATTCTGGATATACATTTATTAGAACTGACATAGAATCATCGCCAGAAATACCTGCTTTGGCTGAGTATGTAAGCGACACGTCAAGAGGAACCACTATTTCAAAAAATGGAGCTAGTGTTAGCACTATTGAGCATTTGCTTGCTGCTACATACTCTTTAGGCATCGATAATGTTATATTTGAAATAGATGGACCAGAAGTTCCTATTCTTGACGGAAGTTCAAAATATTTCGTTGAAGCTTATCATAATGCTGGGATTGTTGAGCAAGACGCTGTACTTAAAGTTTATGATGTACGTGAAAATATTTCGTTTACCGATGAAGAACGTGATGTCGAAATAACAGTATTTCCGGACACTTCATATAAAATTCAAGTTTTAGTTGATTATAGATCTGAAATACTTTCCAACCAATTTGCAGTTTTAAGGAGCTTAAAAGATTTTACAAAAGAAGTTTCATCATGTAGAACATTTGTATTTTTGAGTGAGTTGGAGCCTTTACTAAGACTAAACTTAATTAAAGGTGGCGATCTCGATAATGCGATTGTAATTGTTGACAAAGAAAGCACTCAAGAAGAATTTGACAGATTGGCAAAATTATTTAATAAACCAAGTGTTTCAGCCCAAACATCTGGAGTATTAAACAATCTAAAATTGCAATTTACAAATGAACCAGCAAGACATAAACTACTCGATTTAATTGGCGATTTAGCGCTTACTGGATACAGATTTAATGGAAATGTTGTAGCTCGTCGTCCTGGTCATTTTGGAAATACAGAGTTGGCAAAAATCCTAAGAGAGCATATAAATGCTGTTAAAAAAGATGCCGAAAAAGCACACATTCCAGTATATAATCCAGATGCAAAGCCTTTAATGGATACCATTAGGATTAAGGAGTTTTTACCACATCGTGCACCTTTCTTGTTGGTTGATAAAATTATGACTTTAACAGATACTGAAGTTATTGGGATTAAAAGTGTAAGCAACGACGAGTTTTACTTTGTTGGTCACTTTCCTGATGAACCAGTGATGCCCGGTGTTTTGCAAGTAGAAGCAATGGCACAAACAGGAGGTATTTTAGTATTAAACACAGTGCCAGATCCAGAAAACTATTTGACTTTCTTTTTGAAAATCGATAATGTAAAATTTAGAAAAAAAGTCGTTCCTGGCGATGTGTTAGTGATGAAATTAGCATTACTTGAGCCTATTCGTCGTGGAATAGCTCATATGAAAGGCGAAGCTTATGTTGGCAAGGAACTTGTAAGCGAAGCAGAAATGTATGCACAGATAACAAAATCTAAAGAATAATTATGAATCAACCGCTTTCATTTGTTCATTCGGCAGCAAAAATTGCCAATAACGTAGTAATAGAGCCTTTTGTAACTATACATAAGAATGTTGAAATTGGCGAAGGTACTTGGATAGGTTCGAACGTTACTATCATGGAAGGTGCTCGCATAGGAAAAAATTGTAGAATTTTTCCCGGAGCAGTAATTTCTGCTATTCCTCAAGATCTTAAATTTCAGGGAGAAGACACCACTGCTGTTATTGGCGACAATACCACTATTAGGGAGTTTGTAACTATAAATCGTGGAACTTCTGCAAAAAACAAAACTATTGTTGGGTCGAACTGTCTTTTGATGGCTTATGTTCATATTGCTCACGATTGTGTTGTTGGAAATAATGTTATTTTAGTTAACGGAGTTACCTTAGGTGGCGAAGTTGTAATTGACGACTTTGCAATTATAAGTGCAAATTCATTGATTCACCAATTCTGTCATATTGGATCACATACTATGTTAGCTGGAAATTCATTAGTTGGGAAAGATGTTCCTCCTTATGTAAAAGCGGCAAGATCGCCTCTCGCTTATGCTGGAATTAATTCAATCGGACTAAGGAGAAGAAATTTCTGTAACGAAAAAATCAACCAGATTCAGGATATTTATCGTGTAATGTTTAACAAGGGAATGAACAACACTCAGGCAATCGAGTATATAGAAGCTGAGCTTCCTGCAACTAAAGAACGCGATGAGATTATTCTGTTTGTTCGTAATTCGAAAAGAGGAATTATTAAAGGTTATTTTGATAAAGCTGAAGATTAAGAAAATCCTAAATAAATATATGAAAGAACTCCAATAGGGGTTCTTTTTTTATTATTCCTTCATCGGATTCCAACCCTGAGCTTTTAGCTCTAGTTCAGCACCATTGCGAGGCACAAACGTTTTTGTGTTTTTATCTTCGAGCATATAGCCGATAATGCTAATATCTTCCAATTTTTCAATCAAATCTTTTTGTTCTAGTGGAACAGTAAAAAGCAATTCGTAATCTTCACCTCCATTTAAAGCCGCAATTGAAGTATCTAATCTAAACATTTCACATGCTGCCTCTGTTTGGTGGTGAACAGGAATTTTATCTTCGAAAATCGTGCAACCTAGCTCTGAGTTCTTGCACAAATGTAGTAACTCCGACGATAATCCATCCGAAATGTCTATCATTGAATTTGGTTGAATTCCTGCTTCTTTAAGTTTTTGAATAATATCTCTGCGTGGCTCTGGTTTTAACTGTCTTTCTACAATATAATCATAACCAGATAGCTGTGGTTGAATTGCTGGGTCGCCAAGAAAAACTTCTTTTTCTCTTTCGAGAAGTTGCAAGCCGCAATATGCTCCACCAAGGTCTCCGCTTACGCAGATTAGATCGTTCTTTTTTGCTCCGCTACGATATACTATATTTTCTTTTTTTGCTTCACCAACTGCAGTAATATTAATGAAAAGCCCTGATAATGAGCTTGTTGTGTCGCCACCAATAAGTTCAACATCGAATCGCTCGCAGGCAATTCTTATGCCCTCGTAAAGTTGCTCTAATGCCGGCACAGAGAACTTGGTACTAACAGCAATCGATACAGTAATATATTTTGGAGTAGCATTCATGGCATATAAATCACTAAGATTTACAACTACAGCTTTATATCCCAAATGCTTTAGTGGAGTGTAAATAAGGTTAAAATGAATTCCTTCAACCAACAAATCTGTTGTTATCAAAGTACACATGTCGCCAGTTTCAAAAACAGCAGCATCATCGCCAACTCCTTTTATAAGTTTTTTATCTGTTATAGAAAAATCTTTTGTAAGATGATCAATCAATCCGAACTCTCCTAACTCTGAAATTGTAAGTACTTTATCCGTTTTACTCATAGGTATATTTTTTATTGGCAGAATATTTGTTTAATTTTGCTGCAAAAGTATTAAAACTATAATTGTTTTCGTTATATTTGTTATAATTAATATGCTTGATATGAAATTAAATTTTTTACTAAAACTATGTCTGATATGCTTCGTAGCTATATTTGCCACTAGTATAATCAAGGCTCAAGACATTTCATTTTTAAATGATTATTTGAACAATGTGCAGGTATTTAGCGATGGGAAATTAAAACAAACCGAGCATTTGCCTATGAAATCATACATTGTTAGTAATAATATGCTCGCCTATGAAGATAATGCTGGAAATTTTAAAATTTTCCACAATCACTATCTTCATCAAGTAAGTAGTTTTGCAAGTACTTACCAAGTTAGCGACAATCTGGCAGCTTTAAGTATGAATACTCAGTTAAAAGTTTTTGATGATGGAATAGTAAAAAATCTTACAGTAAATCTTACAAGTTATTATCTGGGTGATGATGTTTTGGTTTGGTTTGATAATTATGAAAAAAGACTTAAAGCATATTATAATAAAGAAGTTTACGATTTAGATGATGCTTTGGCAACTGGTGTAATGGGAATGGTTACTATTGGCGAAAACATTGTGGCTTTTGTGGATAGTCAGGGTTACTTAAATGTTTTTTACGAAGGAGAAATCGAAAATATTTGTTTTGCCGAAAGAGTAAAATCAATTGCCGCAGGAAGAGACATTGTTGCTTTTGTTGAAGAGCCGGTAAATAATTTTCAGGTGTATTATTTCGGAGATTTAACTGAATTAGAAAATTTTGAACCAATATCATATAAAACAGGAGACTGTTTTGTGGCCTATGTTGATGCGAATAATTATTTAAAAGTATTTTATAATTTTAAAAAAGAAACTGTTTCCTTTGATAAACCTGACTTTTACGAAACTACCGATGCTTTAATGGTTTTTGGGGTTCAAAATTATTTTAAAGTTTGGTATGATGGTAGGATTTATACTTTAGAAAGTTACATTCCTGAAGATTATAAAATGAACAACAATGTAGTTGCTTGGATTGACCAGCTAGGAAATCTCAAATTCTTTGATGGCGAAAAAACAGAAACTATTTCTTACGAAAAAGTAACAGGATTTGAAATTCATGGAAGCATTGTAAAGTATTCCTTTGGCGTAAATTCAGAGCATATTTACAGCAAGGGCAAAACCTACAAAAACGATTAAAGGTGAGGCTAAACGCCAAACGTATTAAGCAAATTGCTGCAGATGCGGGCTTCAGTGGCTGTGGCATTAGTAGCATAGAAATACTCAATTCGCACAAAACATTTTTCGACAATTGGATAAGTTCAGGCAATAATGCTAGAATGAACTATTTGTCAGAAAATATAGACTTACGTAAAAAACCCGAACTATTACTAGAAGGAGCAAAATCTGTTATTAGTGTGCTGCTCAATTATTATCCTAACGAAAATTTACTCAATAATTATTTTTCAATTTCAAAATATGCTCTTGGAAAAGATTACCATGAAGTATTGAAAGCAAAACTTCAAATAGTTTTGGACGAAATGTTAGTTGATTTCCCAGAATTAAAAGCTCGAATTTTTACAGATACAGCACCAGTTTTGGAGAGGTATTTTGCTATGGCATCAGGATTGGGATTTATTGGAAAAAACACTTGCCTTATCACTCCAAATTCAGGTTCATGGGTTTTTATTGGTGAAATTATTTGCAATGCCGAATTTGATTATGATTTTCCTATTTCTGACAACTGCGGAAGCTGTAGACGTTGCATAGACGCATGTCCTGTTGGGGCTTTATCTAAGTTTGGGCTAGATGCAAATAAATGTATATCTTATCATACAATTGAAAACAAAAGTAAAACACCCGAAGAAATTACGAAAAAAATCACAAATCAAGTTTTTGGATGTGATATTTGCCAAGATGTGTGCCCACACAATAAAAATGCACAATCAACAGACTGTAAAGAACTTACATTGCACTCGGCAGTAAAAAATCTAAATGTTGATGAATTATCAAATATTAGTAATCGTGAATTTAATAGGCGATTTACCGGAACTTCATTATTGAGAGCAGGCAGACTAAAGATTATAGAGAATTTCTCAAATTTGAAGAAATAGTTAGCTAGGTTATTCTATTCTTATTATATTTTTATTCTCAAATTCAAAAACATATTCTGTTTCTTCGTTTTCTGGAATAATATATATTTTACCCGCTGCATAGAAAGTCGATGATTCAGAAATAATAATATTTAAGATTAGTCCCAACATTGAAGAACTGCTTGTTTGCGGAACTTCAAATTGCAAAGAATAGTCGCCTTTCCCTTTAAAATTCTGATTTATATCTTTAATAACGTAAGTTTCTTTTTCGTCGCCGCCAATAAATTTTCTGATATTTATTCTACTGTTATGCGAAACCACTAACTCAACTTTTGTAACCTTAAAGGGTTTATCGGTATAAACTCGAATTGGCACATACCACTTAATGCTATTTTTATTAATGTTGGAGCTTTTAAAACGAATAGGTTCGTTAACTGTTAATCTTACTTGGTTTTTGCCAGCAGGTATTTCCCATCTGCTAGAAATGGGCCCATTCTCGTAATCCTGAGATATTGTAAAAAAGGGTTTTTCCTCAGAATAGCAAAAGTCAGCATCGTAGTTAATCTCCATAGTATAATCATCTTCTATAACTTTATAATCCTGCAAAACTGCACATTCGGCATTAAACGACAATTCATTTGAGATTTTAAAATACCGGTCTGAAGATATTAGCTTTATGATTATTTGTCCTCTTTCATGTTTTTGAACTTCATACTTAAGATTGTTGAGAATTTGGTTGATTTCTGATCCTAGAATTAACACTCTCGATCTTCTTGTTCCCGTAAAAATATCTTTGAGTTCGGTAATCTTTTTGCCTAAAATCATAAGTTCCGATATGCTAGTTGCATTGTCTATTCCATCTTCAATCTTATCTATTTCAGCAGTAAATCCCTTGTCGGTTTTTTCCCACTCTGCAATAAGTTCGTCGAGTTCGCTCTGCGAAAATGGATATTTTATATGGTAGTGAACCATTTTCTGCTTTCCGGGATAAAGTTGTCTCTCCCAATAAAATGTCTGTGCTTTATTTAAACTTATTCCTTTAAGGCTATTAAAAAAATCGGTGGAGATATTAGTTGTTAGCTCAGTACTTTCACTATATCTTGACATATTATTAATAACATTTTCGGTTACTATCATATTTGTTTCGGAACTAATATTTACCGCTACTGATGAGACTATTCTTTCTTTAATCTTTTTTAAAGCATTGTCTTGAGCTAATTCCCATGTTGCCCCAACGCCTTCAACAATTACATAATCTTTGCTTATTCCATAAACCCACTCGGGACGAATTTTTTCTGATTTTTCAATTACTCTCGGTAGTTTGCAGCTAATAAAAAGTAGAGAAAATAAAATTAGAGAAAATAATTTAAACTGTATTACGAGATTGTATATTTTTTTCATAAGCTTTGACATTTGAAATTTTTGTATCATAAATTATGCCCAACTCCCACTAAGAAACTGTTGCTAATTTTGGGCTTTAACACCAGTTTTGCACAATTACTTTTCTTTTAATACTTTGGCAAATTACAAAATATTTTAATTTCTGATTCATTTATGTTCATTTGTGTTAAGTATTTCATATTTTTGTTGTGTGAATCTCAACATTAACATATTAAGAAGGATTACTCCTAGATGGGTAGTTTTTACCATTGACATCTGTATCAGCTTTTTATCGTTGGTACTCGCATATTATTTAAGATTTAATTTTGCCATTCCAGCAAAAGAGACAGAAGCCCTTCCATTTGTAGTTCTATTAGTTATCGGAATTAGAGCTTTATCCTTTTTTATTGGTAAGACATACGCAGGCATGGTGCGTTTTACTGGAACAAAAGATATTATCAGAATTTTAAGCGTCCTTTTCGTAGGAAGTGTTTTCTTAGTACTTGTTAATTTTGTTAATATTGCAATTCACGATAAATATCTGATTCCAATTTCAGTCATTATAATTGATTTTTTCATAACCACTTTTGTTTTATCTTTTTCGCGACTATTGCTAAAGAATATTTTCATGGAGTTTAATAACCCTAAGCGTGAAAGTGATAATGTTTTAATTTATGGATCTGGAGAACTCGCATTAATTACAAAGAAAACTTTTGATAGAACAAGTAAAACTAAATATAGAGTTGTTGGTTTTATTGACCATCATTCTAAATTAAAAGGTAGCAAAATTGATGGCGTTAAGGTTTATCACTTAAACAGTCTAAAGAAAATTCTGGAAGAAAAGAAAGTTGCAGTAATGATTATTTCTGACAAAGGAGTTTCGGTTACAAGAAAGAATTACGTTATCGAAACTTGTTTAAGCAGAGAAGTCGAAGTAAAAACAATTCCTGATGTATCGGCTTGGATAAACGGAGAGTTTAATCTTAACCAACTCAAGAATATCCGAATTGAAGATTTGTTGGAGCGTGCCGAAATTAAAATGAATAAAGATGGTATTAGGAAAAATATTATCAGTAAAACTGTTTTAGTAACTGGTGCGGCCGGATCAATCGGCAGTGAAATTGTTCGGCAGTTGACTTATTTCATGCCTAAAAAGATAGTTTTGTTTGATTCTGCCGAATCTCCCTTATACGATATAGAACTTGAAATTAGGGAGAAGTACAACTTTAGTGATATTGAAATAATAATTGGGGATATTCGTAACGAAGACTTGGTAGAAAGAGTTTTTTCTGAGTATAAACCTGAATATGTGTATCATGCTGCTGCTTATAAGCATGTTCCAATGATGGAAAATAATCCTTCGGAGGCAATTAGCAACAATGTTAGAGGAACAAAAACAATTGCAGATGCTTCTTTAAAACACAATGTTGGCAAATTTGTAATGGTAAGTACAGATAAGGCTGTAAATCCAACTAATGTGATGGGTGCAAGTAAAAGAATTGCCGAAATATATATACAGTCGTTGTGTAATAATGATTCTCCCGGAAAAACAAAGTTTATAACAACTCGCTTTGGAAATGTTTTAGGATCTAATGGTTCTGTTATTCCACGATTCCGCAAACAGATTGAAGCTGGTGGGCCTGTTACTGTTACACATCCAGAGGTTACCAGGTTTTTTATGACTATCCCAGAAGCTTGTCAGTTAGTTTTAGAAGCTGGCAACATGGGCGATGGTGGGGAAATATTTATTTTCGATATGGGAGAGTCTGTAAAAATTATACATCTTGCTCAAAAAATGATTTCGCTCTCTGGATTAAAACCAGGGAAAGATATTCAAATAAAAGTAACAGGATTAAGACCAGGCGAGAAACTTTACGAAGAATTATTAGCGAACAAAGAAAATACTGTTCCCACTTATCATAATCAAATAATGATAGCTCAGGTGAGACAATATGAAGCCGAGGAAGTGCGAAATGACGTAGAGTCTTTGATAAGCACTGGTAAAGAAGGAGATAAATTTGCGATTGTTAAAAAAATGAAACATATTGTTCCCGAATTTATAAGTAAGAACTCTGTTTTTGAAGTATTGGATAACGAAGAGTAGAGAAGAGTTTTTTTGTTTTAACCACAAAATTCCAAGCACGAAAAATCCATATTTGAATAGAAAATTATTGGATTGTACAACTCAACAAATGATTATTGTTTACAAAAAATTTCTACAAAACCATTCCTAGCATCCAATATACCGCTGGCAAAGTAATAATCGATAGAACAGAACTTACTAAAATATTCTCTACTGCTTGCTTAGAATTTAGTCCCAATTCTTCTGCTAAAACTGAAACAATTATCATACATGGCATTGCCGCTTGCAAAACCGCGCTTACCATTGCTTTATCAGAAATATTTAATCCAACTTTTTTTAATAAAAGCAATACAAGCATTAAAATTAACGGTGCCAAAATAAGCTTGTTAAAACTTAAAACATAAGATCTAATATTTTGAACCAATGGTTTAAGTTTTACTTGAGCCAAAATTGCACCAACATAAATCATCGACAAATATATGGTTGTATGTCCTAGTCCGGATAATGGTTTTAATATTACTTTAGGAATTTCAATTTTTGTAAACATAAAGATCAATCCCAAAACAACTGCAATGGTAGCAGGATTTATCAAATGTTTCCAGTTATGTTTTGATTGCTGTTTTGCGCCTCTGCCCAATATAAAAATCCCCCAAGTCCACATTAACGAATCGTGTCCCAATTGAAAAATAGTAGCATAAATTAGGCCTTCACCGCCAGGAAACAAAGCATCCAAAAGTGGAAAACCGAGAAAAACGACATTCCCAAACATGCTATGAGCATTATGGAGAGCCGTGTTTTCCTTGTCAAGTTTCAGCAACTTTGAACTAAATCGACTTAGAAAAAATAGGATACTAACACTAAAAATTGATGCAGTAAATACAATAGGAAAATTCAAAACAATTTCATTACTAAGTTTTGTGCCAGCAAATGTGGTAAAGATTAATAATGGAAGTGTTATCTTTAAAATTACTTTAACTAAACCACTAGTGTTCTCTTTAGAAATAGCTTTTAGCCTGAAAGCAATAATTCCGATTATACAAATCAGTGTTAAAATGAGAATCTGTTCAAAAATTACTTGCATGTGGGCAAAAATACAAAATTGTTAAAGATGATGACTAAAATATTTAACCTATTATTCTTTTAAAGTATTGTCCATTAAAACCTCGCTTTCGACGTTATGTAATGAAAATATATAAGTCTTTGCAAATAAAAAGCTGTAATACTTTGTTCTAATCTTTTTCAAGCAAAGTTTTAAAACAACTGAGAATAATAATTTGTTTTAATTTTTGTATCTTTTTACAAAAAATTGCGTTAAAATCAAGGAGCGTAAAAAATCTGCAATTGTATATTTTATTTTTGGGCAACCACTTACAGCTTTTAACGTTATTGTTATTGTTCGCACAACCATGATTTAAAAACATTTTGTTATGATAAAAACAGTTAAATTACTAATTTTACTATTTGCTGTATTTGCATGCGTAAACTTATATTCACAAGACAATGTGAGTATCTCTGACGTTTCGCATACTCCTCATCCTTCTAGCGTTTTGGATGTGTTTTCTTCTGGAAAAGGATTGCTTATTCCAAGAATGACATCAGTTCAGCGTATGGCTATAGTAAGTCCTGCAAATGGATTGATGGTATATGATACAGATTCTGCTTGTATTATTTTTTATAGAACCACAACATTACAGTGGTATTCAGTTTGTAATTATATGCAAGGCCCAATTGGTCATCCTGGCATGACAGGAGCAACCGGTCCAGCGGGTGCAACTGGGGCTACTGGAGCAACTGGGGCTAACGGTGCGGTTGGAGCAACTGGAATAGCTGGTGCAGTTGGTCCTCAAGGTCCTATTGGATTAACTGGTGCTACAGGAGCAGTTGGTGCAATTGGAGCTCAAGGCCCTATCGGTTTAACTGGAGCAGTCGGAGCAGTCGGAGCACAAGGTCCAATCGGATTAACAGGTGCAGTTGGAGCAGCTGGAGCACAAGGCCCAATCGGGTTAACAGGAGCAGTTGGTGCAGCTGGAGCAGTTGGTGCACAAGGTCCAATCGGGTTGACAGGTGCAGTTGGCGCTCAGGGTCCAATCGGGTTGACAGGTGCAGTTGGCGCTCAAGGTCCAATCGGGTTGACAGGAGCAGTTGGTGCACAAGGCCCAATCGGATTGACTGGAGCAGCTGGTGCAGTTGGCGCTCAAGGTCCAATCGGTTTAACAGGTGCAGCTGGAGCAGTTGGTGCACAGGGTCCAATCGGATTGACTGGTGCAGTTGGAGCAAACGGAACAAATGGCGTTGATGGAGCAGTTGGCGCACAAGGTCCAATCGGATTGACTGGAGCAGCTGGAGCAGTTGGCGCACAAGGCCCAATCGGGTTGACAGGTGCAGTTGGTGCAGCAGGAGCAGTCGGAGCACAAGGTCCAATCGGTTTAACAGGAGCAGTTGGTGCAGCTGGAGCAGTTGGCGCACAAGGCCCAATCGGGTTAACAGGAGCAGTTGGCGCACAAGGTCCAATCGGATTAACTGGTGCAGCTGGTGCAGTTGGTGCAGCAGGAGCAGTCGGAGCACAAGGTCCAATCGGTTTAACAGGTGCAGTTGGCGCTCAGGGTCCAATCGGGTTGACAGGTGCAGTTGGTGCAGCAGGAGCAGTCGGAGCACAAGGTCCAATTGGTCTTACTGGTGCAGCTGGAGCAGTTGGCGCACAAGGCCCAATC
>JBBQCZ010000005.1:0-61274 GCA_038319215.1 Bacteroidales bacterium
CATACCATTCTTCTTTTGTATAAGCTTTTTTGTCAACAATTCCCCACTGTCTTTTTGCCAATAACAATCCTGGATCTTGAAGTTTGAAAATCTCAACTTCTACATTTGCTGGAACAAAAACACCAGATACATTTGTAGTACTAATAGTGATACTGTCCATTTGTTCTTTCATCATGGTGCCGTATATGTTTTGAGACAATGATAGAGCCTTGTTTGAAACATAAACAGACGTAGTTGTAGATTGAGTTTCTCCGTTTATGTCGGTTACCGAAACATTAATTGTGTAATAGTAATAAGTGTTTTCGCTTATTTTGCCAATATCATCTGCAAGAGCCTTGAATCCAATTTTAAATTTCCCAGAATCGTCAGGTTTTACTTCTCCAAATGCAATTTCTTGAGAACTAGAACTACTACCTCCACTGTAATAACCCCACCAAAGAGGAACACGAACAATTGAATATGTAACTTTCGCATCTGTAAGTGCCGTTCCTGCATAAGTTGTGGCTTTTCCGGTTGAATATATGCTGTCGTTGATTCTATATTCTCCTTCTATAGGCAGCATTTCAATCTCAAACATTGGACGTTTATATTCTTCTACTCTAAGAGAAATATTACCACCATAGCAGGAAATGTTAAAATTGCCGCTAAGAACATCAACAGGAATAGTAAAACTGCCGTTAAAACTTCCAAATTCATTTGTTCTTAACATTGCTTGTCCAACTTCCTGGTAGTTAACATCTTTGAAAAAGACTGTAGTTGAATAATCAGTAAGCAATTTGATGTTTTCTCCAGTTTTTTCGATGCAAATACCTTTATAATACACTGTTTGTCCGGGGCGGTAAATTGCTCTGTCTGTGAATAATTTTACTTCAGTAATTGTTTGTATTTCTGGTTCTTGATAGTAGTATTGGTAGGTGCTTTCTGAAATATAATCATTTTCTTTACTTACATCAATTCTTAGATTGTAATAGTCATTTGAATTTGTTTTAGATAATGCCACAAATCCTAGCTTATTTGTTTGCTCGCTAGCTATTTTTACGTAAACATATTCACGCTTTAAATACGAGTATTCATATTTGTAAGCCTCCACTTTTGCATTTTCAACTGGGGCTCCTGTGTTTCTATTGAAAACGTAATAGCCATTGTTTGTCGAGTAATTATTATTGTTCGTTAGGCTTAAGTCTGAGACAAAAACTTGAGATGATGCAATATAATTTCCGTCTAATTTTAATTCTGGTTTTGCATGTAAATATATAATGTAAAAACCTTTTGGTAATGCTTGTGTAAGATACTCGGTGTAATGGGTGTTTAAATCGTTTGTCTTAGGAAGATTTACTTCAACAGAACTTACTACAGGTTTTGCAAATTTCATTAGAGTTGAGAAATAATCTTCCTCATAATACGATTTTTTCATATTTAGGTATCCAGTATAGTCGCAGGACATAATGGTTAGATATACCTTCTCTGTATTGTGGTAAGTTATGCGCAATGGGAATTTCTTTTCTGTTGCAACAATTCCTTCAGACTCGAATGAAAATGTAAGTCTTTCAATTTCTGCTTTAAGATTTATACATTCAGTAGAATAACAAGCATCAGGGTATAGTTTAATGGCTTCATCAAGAAGGGTTACTGCCTTACGATTAAATATTTGAAATTGAATTTTTGTAGAATCCATAAAGTTGTAAGTATTTCCCAGCTGATTATAATAACGAGCCAATTCGTAATCAATCATTGTTAACTCTGGATTCTTGAAGTGTTTTTCATGAAGCTTTTTTATGGCAGATTCCCAAATTTCATCCTTTTTTGTATTTGAAATTTTTGATTTTACGAAGTTCAATCTTTTTAAATCTGTAAATATTAGAGCTTCTATATTTTTTGAATCTGAAAGCCTATGGTCTAACCATTTTTGATAGATTTTAATTACTGCGTAGTTATATGATAATGAATCTGCCTCAATTGGAAATTTTGTAAATGAAGACGCATCTGCAAGGAATGCAATTTCTGTTATTTTGTCTGCTGCTGCTAATTGTTGATTGCCGCCGCCATAATAATCATCGTAGTAATAGTAATCATTGTATCCATAACTAGTTGATAGTCTGTTAATTGCGTTAAAAGCAATAAAATCATAAAGGGTTGGAAAATGATTGCTGGATTCTTTTGCATAGGTAACCAATTCACTATATTCTTCGATATCAATTTTCTTTAAATTATCATCTAGAGATAGCATAAAGTTCTTAATTATCTGATCTTGAAATCTTGTTTTATCCCAGGTTTTTAAATCGGTTGACTCAAAATTATAGGTTACAGATCTTTGATTTATAAGATAAGAATTATTAGAATAGTAATCTGCGTACATTGTTGCTAATAGCATGTGAAGCATTGCTTTCGTGGCTCCACTTACTTGTGGAATTTCAGATTCTAGCTTTACAATTGCTTTTTCATACCCATCTTCTTCGAGTATGAAAGTGTACTTCATTCTGTAGATTGTGGACTTAATTATCTGTTTGTCGTTTTTCTCCAACATTGCCAAAGCATAAATTTCCTCTACCTTTTCAAGCGCCGATTTTGGAAGAGCATCATTTTCAAATTTTTCAACCTGTGCCCAGAGAGTTTCATATTTATCTGGACCACCAATTTTTAAATCGAAAAATGAAAAGTTATTTGCTATTAGCAAAGAAGAAAACAAGAATGCGATTTTAATAAACATTGTATTCATAGCGTTTTTTTTATTAACGAGTTGCTAGATGGTAAACTTAAAATTATTCCATAAAAATAAGAAAAAAATAATCCGTTGTTGGAATTCAAAATAGAAATATATGTTGATGCTCGAAGTCGAGAATAAATGAAATGTTTCTCAACTCCGAACTTTTCAGCTGCTGACTAATCGCTCTTCTCCGTCCGCCGCGGCGGAGGCGGATCGGTCTCCCGTCTCCCGTCTTCGGTCTTCGGTCTTCCGTCTCCCGTCTCCCGTCTTCGGTCTTCGGTCTTCCGCCTTCAGTCTTCCGCCTTCAGTCTTCCGCCTTCCGTCTTCGGTCTTCCGTCTTCGGTCTTCCGCCTTCCGTCTTCCGCCTTCAGTCTTCCGCCTTCCGTCTTCCGTCTTCGGTCTTCGGTCTTCCGTCTTCCGTCTTCGGTCTTCGGTCTTCTCCGCCGCGGCGGATCCGTCTACCATCTCCCACGGTTCCTGAGCAGCCAAAGCCCTGGCATGTGTGTGTCGAAGGGCCGTCTTCCGTCTACTTCACCGTCACCCTTACGCCTTCCGAATGACTAGTAAACTCGGGAGCGTACATGCTTTGGATTGTAGTAACACCATTAGAGAAATTACCTTTTTGAGCAACAACCAATTCGTATTCGAACACATAAGTTCCTTTACGTAAATAGTCGATAAAGAAGTTCATAGAAGCATCTTTTATACCTTGATAATATCCAAGTCCGGCTTTGTAACGATAACCCGACAAATAATCAACAGGTTCGAAACAGCTAGCTCGCATATCTTTAAGATGTACATATTCCATATCTCGGTCAACACTAATTTCGATACGAACAGTAACTTTATCTCCAACAGAAAGATTTGCATCTTTTTCTATTGGAACAATAACTGGCATAATTCCTTCTCTGCGTTCGACAAATAGTTTTTTATTTATTGTAAGCGGAGTTTCTTCGAAAGTAGTAATCTTATCTAGTTGTTCGAAGTACTGCCAGTAAACAGCTCCCCACGAAACAGTATTTGATGATTTTGTAACAGTAACATCGCCCCATTCAGGTTTTACAAGACTTCCGTCCCATGCTTTTTTGAAATATCCTGTTCCAGCATCTGTTTTAATTTCGGGATCGTTTGCTGCATCAATCTTCATTGAACCAACAGTAATTACAGCAACTTCATCGTCGGAAAGCATATCTGTTCCACGAAGTAATAGCGCATAAATTGCATCTGCCGTAGCTTTTGTAGTTTTCCAATCTTGAGTTTGTTTTTGTTTTAATAACCAAACTTTCATTTCTTCAACAGATTGTTGGTCGTCGGTAACTTCATCGAATGCTTCAATTAATAGTGCGTGAGTTTCAATTGGAGCCTGATACCAGTAGTAACCTCTATCGCTTTTCCAGTACATTCCCATTTCTTCGCTTTGTAAAGAATGTTCCTTTAAAGAAGCTATAATTTTGATCGCTACAGTTTTACTGCCGTATCTATTAAGAGCTAAAGAAATCATTCCTTGCATGTAAAAACCTTTGTCTTTCCAGTATTCTTCAGCTTGGCCTTTATAATAGTCGAAGGCTTCTTTAGTAGCATTGTTAATTGGAATATCATTAATGAAGTAGGAGCGGGCATATAAATAGTGTATTTGCATGTAGCTCAAGTTGTCCTGAGCCATACATTTTGCATCGCAGTATTTTTTCAATTCTTTGTAACTGCGAACAAGTTCTCCATCAATAAAGCCGACTGCTTTTTGAGTCATGGTCCAGGTTTTATTGTCTTTTTTAATTTCGGTAACACCAAGATTGTCGAGGTGACCAAGTCCACAAACAATATGCTGAGTTATATACCAACTCTCTGGCATTCCTTTGAACCAAGCCCAACCACCGTTGTATTTTTGTTGTTCTTCTAGTTTTTTAAGAGCAGATTTACTTTCCATACTCATACGGTTTAGATCGAAGAGTAAGCCGATTCTGTGTTTTCTTTCGTTTTCGTCTTTTGCTTCGAGTACCCAAGGAGTTTCTTCGAGCATTAAGGCTTTAAGTTCTTGGTTTTTCTCCAGATTTGACATCAAAGCTTCACTGTTTGGAGTGTTTTTCCAAATATCAAAAACTCTTTTAATTTTAGGGTCACTATTAGCGATATTTGTTGCAAGAATGTTAGCGTAATATCTTGAGAAAGTTTGCTCGGCACATTCATACGGATATTCCATAATGTAAGGTAATGCTTGAACCGCATACCAAGCAGGGTTTGATGTAAATTCAAGTGTGTATCGGTGATGACGTAATGTGTTTGAATTTCCGCTTTCTTTAAGTCTGCTCATAGTAAACTTTGAAGTTCCAGCTTTTCTTACAGGTAGAGGCATTGTTTCGGTAACCAACATTCTGTTTGTTAAAATTGGAATTACGCGTTCTTCACCGTCAGAGTGGTCTTTTCCTACAGCGATAATACGAACACCAATAGCACTCATGCCTTCAGGAATTTCGATTTTCCATTCAACTGCAATATTCTTTCCTTGCTCAATGCTAAAATCTTGAATGTTTGAGTTTTTGCCTAAAAATTCTTTATTTAGAACTTTAAGAGTAACAGGATCGAAGAATTCAATTGTTGCTTTTCCTGCAATAATATCAGCAGAAACATTATTTATTTTTGCACTAATTGACATTTCATCGTTTTCACGGAAGAAGCGAGGTAAATTTGGCATTACCATAAGTTCTTTTTGAGTTACTAGTTCTTCGTTTAGCTGACCCATTTTAAGATCTTTAGTATGTGCAAAAGCCATAAAATTCCATTTAGTAAGGCTCTCTGGTACTGTAAAGCTAACCATAACTTCGCCGTTTGCATCTGTAACCAAGTTCGGGAAAAAGAATGCGGTTTCGTTAAAGTTTTTACGTATTTGCACTGGTTCTCCAGTTTGTTGTCTATTTCGAGAATCTTCACCTGTTACCCCAGATTTATCTGCAGTTGTAATTGTAGATGCTAAGTTACCATCACCACTAATTGTTTCCTCTGCTGTTACAAGCCCATCTAACAAAACAATTTCATCTCTATCTGAATACGAACTAGAAGCTGGACTTGCTATATTTGATGCTTTTAAAATGCCTGTTGATCTCTGAGCAGAATTTTCATTCTCGGTATAATAATATCTTCCATAGTAGCTTAATCCAAAGAAATTGAAAGCAGGTAAGTAATTGTTTTTGTAAATAGTTGGAGGGTAGAAATTTTTTGTTGAAACCGCTGAACCTGCCGAACTGAAACTGGTTTGTGACCAATTGTTATAAGAATAATAGTATGGATAAATTGACCAATACCATGAATTTTTTGCAAAAACATCTAGCGAAGCATCGTACATAGTTGCTAGCATTTCGGCAGCTGCTGGATTCTTCGACATATCGGTAATTTTTATTTTCCAGTTTTCTGCTGAACCAGGCAATGTTTTATCTCTAAAAGTGATAAATTTTAAATCTAGTTGTTTATTTGTCCAACCAACATCAATTCTATGAGAGAATGTGTATAAGCGACCATCTTTAATAAACATAAAGCTTGCAGTTGATCCACCTCGAAAACTCTCGTCAACAGGAATTTCAATTTTCTTTACTTCAGAACTCAATTTAATTATTTCAGTTTTTACTGGTTTTCCTTTTATGTCGAGTTTATAAAGAATCTGAACATCTTTGTAAGAAGAACCAAGATATATACTTACAATTTCTCCTGGTTGAGCAATAAATTTATCGCCCATAAAGAACGATGTTGCAGTGTATGGCATTTTTGTATCTGAAGCTGAGAATAATGCGAACTCAGTTTTGTTTTCAATTGCATTTCCCCATTTATCTTTAGATTTTAATACTACACGATATGCACCAGAATCCCATTTTGTTATTCCATTTAGTTTTAGTTTTTTAGCATCTGCGGTATTTATATTTGCTTTAAAAACTGATTTTGAGTTTTTCCAATTTGCATAATTAGTTTCATCTTCATATTCGTATCCTGGATATTGAGCATACCATTCTTCTTTTGTATAAGCTTTTTTGTCAACAATTCCCCACTGTCTTTTTGCCAATAACAATCCTGGATCTTGAAGTTTGAAAATCTCAACTTCTACATTTGCTGGAACAAAAACACCAGATACATTTGTAGAACTTATTGTAATACTGTCCATTTGCTCTTTCATCATGGTGCCGTATATGTTTTGAGACAATGATAGAGCCTTGTTTGAAACATAAACAGACGTAGTTGTAGATTGAGTTTCTCCGTTTATGTCGGTTACCGAAATGTTAATTGTATAATAGTAATAAACGTATTCGCTCATTTCACCAATATCATCTGCAAGAGCCTTGAACCCAATTTTAAATTTTCCAGAATCGTCAGGTTTTACTTCTCCAAAGGCAATTTCTTTTGCAGTAAAACTACTGCCGCCACGAGAATATCCCCACCAAAGTGGATTGCTAACAATCGAATATGTAACTTTAGCATCTGTAAGTGCTGTTCCGGCATAAGTTGTGGCTTTTCCGGTTGAATATATGCTGTCGTTTATCCGATATTCACCTTCAATTGGTAACATTTCAATCTCAAACATAGGTCGTTTATATTCTTCAACTTTGATAGAAATACTACCGCCGTAGCAAGAGATATTAAAATTACCTGTTAATACATCAACAGGAATAGTAAAACTTCCGTTAAAACTTCCAAACTCATTTGTTTTTAATGAAGCTTGTCCAACTTCCTGATAATTAACATCTTTGAAAAATATTACGGTTGAATAATTGGTGAGAAGGTTTATGTCTTCCCCAAGTTTTTCGATGCAAATACCTTTATAATACACTGTTTGTCCAGGGCGGTAAATTGCTCTGTCTGTGAATAATTTTACTTCAGTAACTTTTTCTGGTTGGCGCTCATTGTAATAATATTGGTAAGAACTTTCAGAGATAAAATCGTTGTCTTTACTTACGTCTATTCTAATATTATAATAATCGGAATTGTTAGTTTTTGCAAGTGATACAAACCCTAAATTGTTTGTGTATTCTGTAGCAATTTTTGTGTAAATATATTCTCGTCGTACATAAGAATACTCGTATTTAAATGCCTCTACTTTAGCGTTTTCTACAGGAGATCCAGTATTTCTGTCAAATACATAATATCCGGTATTTATAGAGTAATTGTTGTTATGCGTTAAGCTTAAGTTCGAAACAAATACTTGAGTCGATGCAAGATAGTTCTCGTCTAATTTAAGTTCTGGTTTTGCATGTAAATATATAATGTAAAAGCCTTTTGGCAATGATTGAGTTAGATATTCGGTGTAATGAGTATTTAAGTCGCTTGACTTTGGCAATTCAACAACGACAGAACTTACTACAGGTTTTGCAAATTTCATTAAAGTTGAGAAATAGTCTTCCTCATAATAAGATTTTTTCATATTTGAAAAATCTTCATATTTGCAAGTAAGAATTGTCATGTAAAGCTTATCTGCATTGCGATATGTTATTCTAAGTGGGAATTTCTTTCCAATAGATACAATTTTTTCTGACTCGAACGAGAAAGACAGTTTTTCGATTTCGGCTTTAAGATTTTTGCAATCAGGAGAGAAACATGCTTCGGGGAATAGTTTTATCGCTTCATCGAGAATTGTTAAAGCTTTGCGTTTAAATGTTTTAAATTGAATTTTTGTAGAATCTGTAAAACTGTAAGAATTTCCAAGTTGATTGTAATAACGCGCAAGTTCGTAATCAACCATTGTTAGTTCTGGTTTTTTTAGAAATTTATTATGAAGATTTAATATGTTTGATTCCCATATTTTATCTTTATTAGGATTTGACATTTTTGATTTTACAAAGTTCAATCTCCTTAAATCGGCAAAAATCAATGCTTCAACATTTTCAGTGTCCGAAAGTCTAAAGTCTAACCATTTTTGATAGATTTTAATTACTGTAAAACTATATGACAATGAATCTGCCTCAATTGGAAATTTTGTAAACGATGAAGCGTCTGCAAGATAAACTAAATCTGTAATTTTATCGCTTTGCTGACTGCCACCGCTAGCATAATCATCGTAGTAGTAATAATTGTAATCGTAATTTGAGCTTAATCTGTTAATTGCATTGTATGCTACAAAGTCATATAATGTAGGAAATTGCGCACTTGATTCTTTTGCGTAAGTAATAAATTCTTTATATTCGTTAATGTCAATCTTTTTTAAATCATTGTTAAGCGCGAGCATATAATTTTTAATAATCTTATCTTGAAAGCGTGTTTTATCCCATGTTTTTAAATCGCTTAACTCGAAGTTAAATGTTACTGATCTTTGATTTATAAGATAAGAATTGCTAGAATAATAATCTGCATACATAGTAGCTAATAATAAATGTAGCATTGCTTTTGAAACTCCTGGTGTTTTGGAAATTTCCGATTCGAGTTTTACAATTGCTTTTTCGTAGCCGTCTTCTTCCAGCATGTTCGTGTACTTCATCCTGTAGATTGTAGCTTTTATTATCTGTTTATCGTTTTGCTCAGACATTGCTAGATCGTAAATTTCTTCTACTTTCTCAAGAGCTGATTTTGGTAAAGCATCAGTTTCAAATTTATTTACTTCTTCCCACAACTTTTCATATTTGTCGGAACCAGCAATATTTAAATCGAAAAAAGAAAAATTGTTTACTAATAGTAATGACGAAAATAAAATGGCGATTTTCAAAAACATTGTATTCATAAGATAATTTTTAATTAACGGTTCGCTTGATGATATGGTTAATATTATTCCATAAAAGTAAAGAAAATTATTTAATGATTTTGTGTCATTTTTATTTTTCGTTTTTGTAGACCAATATTTTTTATTATTTCTGCATTAGTGTTTTTTGTTTAATTGTTTTACGAAAGCTTTTTTTATATTTGTTTATTGATTGTGAATTATATAATTTATTTCGATGTTATTATTTTAATTAGAAATCAGAGCCTTGTTAAATTATAAACCTGTTCAAAATGATAGTATTATATTCGCTGATAGCTTTGTTTATTGCATGGATTTGGGTCGATTATTTTTTAAGAATAGACATTTTTGAAAGAGAAAGCTTAAAATATTACATTTTTATCTTTCTATTAGGAGGAGTTTCTGTTTTGGTTGTGAATTTTATGCATTGGCTTACCAATTCATTTTGGGGTTTTAGCTTAAATGGGAAATTCTTAAACGATTTTGCTTTTTCTGTTTTCCAAATTGGAGCTTTGGAGGAGTTTTCTAAAATATTACCTTTTGTCGTGTTTTATTTTATTTTTAAAAAACAGCTCAATGAGCCGGTTGACTATCTTGCGTATATTTGTACTGCTGCATTGGGGTTTTCTGCCGTAGAAAATGTGTTGTATTTTTATAATTATGGACCAGAAATTATTAACGGTAGGGCAATTTTGAGTTCTGTGGGACATATGTTCAATACTGCAATTTTTGCTTATGGAATTATTTTATACAAATTCAAATACAAAAAAAATGGTGTTCTAATTATAATTGTTGCTTTTTTTGCAGCATCGTTATCACATGGGTTTTATGATTTTTGGCTAATTTACGAAAAGACTAATGACGGAGGATGGATAGTAACAATGTTATATTTTTTAATAACAATCTCTATTTTTGCAACAATACTCAATAATTCTTTAAATAATTCACTATATTTTACTTATAAACGTGTTATTCCATCAAATAAGATTGCAATCAGATTGTTGACATACTACGGAGTTGTCTTTGTTTTGCAATTTTTTATTATTGGCTTTGTTAAAGATTGGGGAAGTGCTTTTGGTAACGTTATTGGCGCATTATACACTATGGGATTTATTGTTTTTGTTGCAACGGTTCGATTAAGTCGATTTAAATTGATTAAAAATAGATGGCAAAGAATAAAAGTTGAGATGCCATTTACAATTACTCCTAGAGGTGCTGGTTTCTATGGTTTAGACATTAGAGGAGAGTCATCGGACGAATCAAAAATTAATGTATTTTACGAGGAATACTTTTATTTGAAACCTATTAATTCGTGTCGTACCGATGCTAAAACTTATATTGCCTACATAGATAAAAAAATCTTTTTGAATGATGAGACCTCACTTTTTAGAGCAAAAGTGTTTTTGGATGAGGAGCTAAATGATTTCGATATTGTTTATATTTCATTAAAAAAGTGTGGATTGACTATTACAAAAAATAAAAATCAAATTCTTATGGTAAGCAAATATGATGGAGTTGAAGAAATAGATGATTTTAAACTTAAAATAAAAGATTTTAAATTTGTTGAATGGGCAGTTATGGTAGCTAGTTAGAATCCTTTACTTACAACTATTTATTATAAAAATTGGCATATATAGTAAACACGTTATCCTTTTTAATCTTTTAGGATTTGCCTTTTACTTAAAAAGTTTTGCTAATTTCTATAATGATATATTTATAGCGTTCTTATTTTTTTGTTGTATATCAGATTTTAATCTATACTCCTAACAACGTTTTAACAACACCCGAAATAGTTTTACTGTCAGATTTTCCTGCAAGTTTGGCATTTGCTGCTGCCATAACTTTTCCCATATCTTTAATGCTAGTAGCATTTTGCTCTTTAATAATTTCAGCGACAATTGTTTTTAGTTCTTCTTCCGATAATTGCACAGGAAGATAGCTTGAAATTATTTCTGCCTGATATTCTTCTGGCTCGTAAAGGTCGGCGCGATTCTGAGTTTTGTAGATTTCTGCTGCATCACGGCGTTGTTTTATAAGCTTCTGAATAATCTGAATTTCTTTTTCTGCTGTTAACACAGATGCTACTCCGCCTTCTGTTTTTGCTAATAAGAATGCTGCTTTTACGGCTCTCAATGCTTCGAGTTTTTCTTTTTCTCTAGCTAGCATTGCCTTCTTTATGTCTTCGTTTATTTGGTCAAATACGCTCATAATTATTTTTCAATTTCGTTATCAATATCTTCGTTTTCAACAAACTTACGGCGGTCAATCGCAGGTTGATTCTCTAACTGATCTAATATCTGCGAGTCGTTAAGTTTATTGATGTCTTTCAAATGTTCAAAGTGTGTTCTATCAGTGTCTGGCAAAATAATATTATTCTCGTCATCTTCAGGTGTACTCTTGTCGAAATCGAGTTCCAATTCAATAACATTTTCGTCGTCACCTAGCTGGTCGACTGGAAAAAAATCGTCAAAACTTTCATCAAGTTCATCCTTTATTACTTCTAACGATTCGCCGAATTTAACTCTAATTACTTCTTTCTTTTTTTCGTCTTTTTCGTATAACCCCGGATATGTATCAAAACCTGTTGCGATAATTGTTACGCTGATGCTATCTCCAAGAGTTTCGTCGTGACCGGTACCCCAAATCACATTTGCATCTTTACCAACAACTTCTTTCAAGTATTTGGTAATTGAACCAAATTCGCTCATGGTAAGTTCGTTCTCACCTTTTTCACTCATAATGTTGAGTAATATATTGCGTGAACCTCTTATGTCGTTGTCTTTAAGTAACGGTGATTCTAAAGCTGTTTTTATTGCAATCATGTCGCGATCCGGTCCATTAGCTTTTGCCGAACCCATAAGTGCAACGCCACTATCTTTCATTACTGTTTTAACATCTTCGAAGTCAACATTTATATAACCGTGAACTGTTATAATTTCGGCGATACCTTTTGTTGCAATGGCAAGCACGTCGTCGGCTTTCGAGAATGCATTCGACATTTTTAGGTCCGTATAAATAGCCTGAAGTTTTTCGTTGTTTATGATTAAAAGTGCATCAACATATTGTTTCATTTTGTTGATGCCTTCAATCGCTTGATTTATACGTACTTCGCCTTCCACTTTGAAAGGAATAGAGACAATACCGATTGTTAAAATATCTCTTTCTTTTGCGGCTTGAGCAATTACTGGCGCAGCACCAGTTCCTGTGCCACCACCCATACCAGCCGTAATGAAAATCATTTTGGTATTGTTATCGAGTATAGCTTCGATATCTGCAATATTCTCTATTGCTGCTTGCCTTCCCTTTTCAGGGTTGTTGCCGGCTCCTCGTCCTTCTGTTAAACTTGTACCAAGTTGTATTTTTATCGGTACAGGGCTAGCACGTAAAGCTTGTTCGTCGGTGTTGCAAACAACGAAGTCAACACCTACTACGCGCATTTGGTACATCTGATTTACGGCATTACTTCCGCCGCCGCCAACACCAATAACTTTAATTATTGAAGTTTCTTCTTTGTCAATGTAGAAATCAAGATCGGTCATATTGCTTTGTTTCTATAAGTTCGTTTTTAATTTGTTATGAAGACAATTGCTAATAATTAAGCTTTTTCCTCATTTTTTTAATTTTTAATTTTCGTCTTCATCAAATAATCTAGACATTTTTAATTTTAACTTGTCTAGTAGTTTTCCATTTGAGTCTGAATCTTTGTGCTTTTGTTTTTCAGGTTTTGTCTTTTCCTTAACTATTGGTTTTTCTTCTTCAATTTCCTGTTCTTCGTTAAGTTTGTCGAAGGCAGATTTTTCTTCAATAACAGTATTGAAATCGCAACCTTTTATTATCAGACCTATTGCAGTCGAATATTGTGGCTTGTTAAGCAAATCTGAAAATTCACCAGTTATATAGCCTGTCGGATATGCAATTCTAATGTCGTTATTTGTAATGTATGCAGCTAGTTGCTTAAGGTTTTTCATCAATGAACCACCGCCAGTTATAACTATTCCACCTGCTAACTTTTCTTTTATACCGGCACTTTCAATCTGGAACATTACAGCATGTAGTATTTCTTCCATTCGTGCTTGAATAATTTGAGCAAGTTCACGAAGACTAAATTCTTTTTCTTCGCGGCCTTTTAATCCTTCGATTGAAATAACCGTTTCTTCCTGAGATTTTTCCTGCAAAGCCGAACCATACATTATTTTTAGTTCTTCAGCTTGTTTTTCCATAATGGATAAACGTTGCTTAATATCATTTGTGATTGTGTTACCTCCAATTGGTATTACTGCGGTGTGTATGATTTTATTATTTTTGTAAATTGCCAAATCTGTAGTTCCACCGCCAATGTCAATCATTGCAACACCAGCTTCTTTTTCGTGCGAAGAAAGTACTGCTTCTGCTGATGCTAAAGGCTCTAGGAATAGCGATTTTACTTTTAAACCTGCTATTGTTGCACATTTCTTAATATTGTTAACCATCGACATCTGTCCAACAATAATATGATAATTTCCTTGGAGAACTGATCCCGTCATGTCGCATGGGTTGTCTATGCCAGTTTCCTTATCAACAATGTACGATTGTGGAATTATATCCAGAATTTCTTCGCCTGGGTCTGAAATCATCTGACGCATAAGGTCTTCAAGTTCCAGAACTTGCTCTTTATTTATAATTCCACCCTTGGTATCAATTTTTAAACTGCAACGGTTTTTCTGACTTAAAACATGCTGTCCAGCAATACCAACAAATACTTCGTTTATCCTTATACCCGAATTTTCGTAAGCTTTTTTTACAGCCAGACGAATAGAATTAACAGTTTCGTCAATGTTGAGAACAACTCCTCTTCTTATTCCTTTCGAAGGAGTAGTGCCAAATCCGATTATTTCAAATCTGTTGTCTTTTGTTCTTTTGCCTGCAAGGGCAACAATTTTTGTTGTTCCTATGTCTATTGCAGCAATTATTTCCGAATTGTTTTCCATACTATTATCTTTTTTTGCAGATTACCTGATCTGAGTATTTTAAATTAATTGAAGAGTAAATATTCCAATCGGTTAAAACAAAACCTTTTTTATAAAGGGCTTCTAGTTTGCCGAGTTTATATTCGTAGTTTTCAAGATTTCCCATAATTATAACATGATTTCCGACCCTTGGAATTAGTTCGGCTTCCATATCTTGATTGATATATATTTGTTCAAATTGCGATTTCCACAACTCATTATCGTTTATGTAATTTACAAAATTGTAGAGTTTCGCAAGTGTGATGTCACCAGAAATTGAATCTCTGCCAATGTCAGGAGCTAATCCCGGATTTAAAAAGTCTGCGTCAATCTCGCCGTTAACTGCAATTACATTTGCAGAGTAATGATTGCAAACTGGCATAAGCTTACAGTCTTCATCTATGTAGTAGCTATTGTTGTCTCTGGTAATTATTCGCATTATCGGGTTTCTCTGTTTTATAACTATATGTACCTCGCCGTAAAAGTTGCTGTAAACATCTGCATCGTTTACAAACGGATCTGTTTCTATAATTTTTTCTATCTCATCAAAATTAAGCTTATCTATAATACAAGAGTCAATAATGATGTTCTTTGTAATCAACATTTTTTCAACAGTCTCTTGAGATATGAATTCGTGGGTGTTATCAACGCTTATTAATAGTGCTGTACATACAATATTGTCTTTCTTTTTAGCTGCAAATCCTAGCATTGCCAGAATATATGCGGATAAAAGCGACCATTTTAATATTGTAAGTATCTTTTTCTTCATTTTTTTAGCAATTCTGTTAAAGGTTGAATAAATAAATCAATGTCGCCTGCACCCATGCTCACTAAAAGTGATGGTTTTATATTTTTTATTAAATTCAAAAGCTCATTTTTTTCGCAAATGTGTTTTTTATGTGAACTTACAAGCTCGTATATCATTTCTGAATTAACTCCCACTACTGGCTTTTCACGTGCTGGATAAATTGGCAATAAAATTAGTTCGTCGCATAACGAGAGACTCTTTGCAAATTCTTGGTAGAAATCAGAAGTACGACTAAAAAGGTGAGGTTGGAAAATACCAGTTATCTTACGATTTGGATATATTAGTTTGACTGCGCTTAAAAATGCTGTTATTTCTCCTGGATGATGTGCATAATCGTCGATATAAATATGATTTGCAGTTTTTACTTTGTAATCAAATCTACGCACAATACCGCTAAAACTTTCGAGTCCAATGCGCACATCTTCTTCGCTAGCTTCGTTTAGTAAAGCTATGGATGCGGCGGCAAGTGCATTTTCAAGATTGTGGTTTCCACCAAGACTGTATTCTATAGATTTTATTTTTCCAGCGGGATAGTTGATGTCGAAAACACAGCTCTCGTTTTTGTAAGTTACATTGTCTATGTAAAAATCGCAATTACTGTCATTTAGACCGTATGTGAAAATGTTTAAGTCTTTTTTAAATGCTTTCTTTATTTCTAAATTAATGCTATTGTTTAAAATTAAATTTCCTCCATCTTTTACTTTGTTGCCAAATATCACAAATGCTTCCTTGAGCGATTCAAAATTTTTATAAATATCGAGATGATCGGCTTCTATACATGTTATTAATGCTGTTGAAGGTGTTAAGCGATGGAAAGAATGGTCAAATTCATCGGCCTCCACAACTACATAATCGCTTGAAGTATTTAAAATTAAATTTGAGTTTACATTCTTTGCTATTCCACCTAAAAAAGCAGAACACGATTTTTTGGTTTTGTACATTATGTTTGCACAAATCCCAGAAACAGAAGTTTTTCCATGAGTACCTGCAATTGCCAAACCTAATTTTGGATTGCTAATCATTCCTAGTATTTCGGATCTTTTGCTAATATTAAATTTGTTTTCGATAAAATAGTTTAATTCGCTATTTTCTGACGGAATTGCAGGAGTAAGTATAATTAATGTATTGCTAGGGTCGAGAAAATTTGGACTTATTTTTTTGATGTCATCCTCGTAATGTATTTCAACTCCCGAATCTTCTAATTTTTGGCAGATATCTGTTTTTATTCTATCGTAGCCAGCAACATTATAACCAGAAGAATTAAAGTATTGGGCAAGTGCACTCATACCGATGCCACCGATACCTAGAAAAAATATGTTAGTGTAATTACTCTCCATAAGCCAATTTGTAAACTTCCTTTGCAATTATATCAGCAGCATCTGGCAGTTCAAGTTTTTTAATGTTTTTTGAAAGTATTTCGCATTTTTCTTTATCTGAAAGAAGTTTTATAGCTTTTTCAACTAGTTTTTCACGAGATTCGATATCTGTAACCATTGTTGCTGCATCAACATCACATAATGCTCGCGCATTTTTAGTTTGATGATCTTCAGAAACATTTGGCGATGGAACAAAGATTGCTGGTTTTCCAACAATACAAAGTTCAGAAATTGTACTTGCTCCGGCACGTGTGATAATTATATCAGCTACTGAAAATGCAAAATCCATTTTGTAAATAAAATCGCTTACATAAATATTTGGTGAATTTAAGTTTTCTGCAATTTCTTTGGCTTTTGCGAAATAGGTTTTACCTGTTTGCCAGATTATTTGAATGTCTTTGTCAATAAAATTTTGTAGCCCTTTTGCAATGCTGTCGTTTATTGTGAGCGCTCCAAGACTGCCACCAACGATTAGAATTACTGGTTTAGTAGGGTTTAGCTTAAAAAAATCGAATGCTTCAGGCGTTTTATTTACTATGTTTTTTATATCGCTGCGAACTGGATTTCCAGTTTTTATAATTTTTTCTGATGGGAAGAATTTGTCCATATTATCGTAAGCAACACAAATTTTTGCAGCTTTTTTAGCTAAGATTTTATTTGTTACTCCAGGATAAGAGTTTTGCTCTTGAATTAAACACGGAATATGAAGACTTGTAGCGGCTCTAAGAGCTGGGCCACTTGCATATCCGCCAACACCTACAACAACATCGGGTTTGAATTCTTTAATTATTTTCTTAGCTAAATTTAGACTCTTCATTACTTTGAATGCAAATGTTATCAATGAAAAGGAGAGCTTTCTCTTTAGACCAACAACTGGAAGTCCTATAATCTTATATCCTGCTGCTGGAACTTTTTCCATTTCCATTTTGCCTTCGGCGCCGATGAACAGAATTTCTGTATCTGGATAATTTTGTTTCACAGCATTTGCAATTGAAACAGCTGGAAATATATGTCCGCCAGTTCCTCCTCCGCTGACTATTACTCTTAACTTCCTATTTTTCATCATTGTCGTCTTCGGTTAAATCTAAGTTCACTAATTCTGAAACATCTGTATCGTATTCTTCTTTTTGTTCTTCTGTTGTTATTGTATTTTTGTTTATTTCTTCGCTTTCTGCAAGTTTTTGTTTTTCTAAATCTGTGACTTCGCGGCTTACACTTAAAATTACCCCGAAAGCCATTCCAATAAAGAAAATTGAGGTACCACCATAGCTTACAAAAGGCAAAGGCTGGCCTGTTACCGGAATTATATTTGTGGTAACTGCCATATTCGCAAATGCTTGCAATACTATTAGTGTCGCCAGACCGCTGACGACATAAACCCCGAACTTTCTGTTTGCTTTTTTTACAATTATTTTTACTCTTAAAAATAAGAAAAGATAGAGTAAAAGCAATGGAATAGCTCCTATAATTAGACCAAATTCTTCAACAATAACTGCAAAAATATAGTCGGAATATGGGTGTGGTAAGATATTTCTTTGATTTGATTTGCCTGGGCCTTTCCCAAATAAACCGCCTGTAGCGACTGCAATTTTAGCATGTTTTTCTTGTATATTTTCGCCCTTGTCTCCTCCGCCCATAAAACCTTCAATACGACTGTTCCAAGTAGAGAATCGGCCAACGTCTTTGAATGTTTTTACTGCTCCAATAAATATCACACCAAAAATCATAACCACCCCAATCATCGCGGCAAAATATTTGAATTTTAGATTACTAAAATACACTAGAATCATGGACACTCCAAAAATAAGTAAAGCCGTTGATAGATTTGCTGGTAGTATTAAACCAGTAGTTACCATAATCGGAAGGAAAACGTGCCTAAACACTCCTTTATATGAATTAATTTCTGCTTCTTTTAGAGCTAATACTCTTGAAAGGTACATGAGTAGAGCGATTTTTGCAAAATCGGAGGTTTGGAAAGTTAATCCTCCCGGAAGCATAATCCATCGCCTAGCATCATTTACATTCATTCCAAAGAAAAGCGTAAACACTAGTAATCCTATGGATAAATACCAAGCATATACAGAGAGCTTGGAAAAATATCGGTAAGGAATATGATGAATAAGAACGATAAATGAAATACTTAGCAATAACATAAACGTTTGGCGAAGCAGATAGGTCGTAGTGTTGCCTTCGCCATCTCTGTATGCAAGTTGACCCGATGCACTATAAACCGAGAGCATCGAATAGATGAACAGGAAGAATATTATCATCCATATTCCTCTGTCGCCTCTAAATATTTTGTTTATACTAATTTTCACTTTTGTTACTTGTCAAATTTCTATTTCAGTTTTATTAGAGTTTTCTAACTTCAATTTTAAATTGGGTTCCTCTATCTTCATAGTTTTCGAAAAGGTCGAAACTCGCACATGCCGGAGATAGCAATACTGTGTCATCCTTTTTTCCTAAAAAATATGATGCTTTAACGGCTTCTGCCATACTTGTTGTGTCAACAATTTGTGCAACAACACCTTCGAAAGCTTTGTGAATTGCTGTATTGTCTTTGCCTAAGCAAACAATTGCTTTTACTTTTTTAGCTACTAATTCTTTTAGCATTCCGTAATCATTACCTTTGTCAATACCACCAGCTATCCAAATAATTCCTGGCTCAACGGTCTCTAGTGCATACCACGCCGAGTTTACGTTTGTCGCTTTTGAATCGTTAATAAACTTTATCCCATGAACGCTAATTACTGATTCAAGTCTATGCTCAACATTTTTAAAATCCATTAAGCTTTCACGAATTACATCTTTGCGAATATTTAATACTTGGGCTACAATTCCGGCAGCCATTGAATTGTAAACATTGTGTTTGCCTTTAATTGATAATTCGTCTATTTGCATGGTCATTTGTTGTTTGTGGTTGTACATATAGTTAATCTCTTTGTCGGTTTCGTTTAAAAAAGCACCATTTCCGATACTTTGTTTGGTTTGGGAAAATTCGTATTGGGTAGCGCTGATTTCACGGTTTGAAATTTCGCTTAGTATAGTTTCATCGTCAGAGCAAAATATAAAAGTGTCTTTATTTGTCGTGTTCTGAAGAATTCTAAATTTTGAATCTACATAGTTTTGAAATTTATAATCGTATCTATCAAGATGGTCGGGAGTAATATTCATCAACACTGATAATTCACTTTTAAATTCGTACATATTATCGAGTTGAAAACTGCTTAATTCAATTACATAATAATCGAATTTTTGTGTTGCAACCTGATATGCGAAACTTTGACCAACATTTCCAGCAAGGCCAACATTTAATCCTGCTTTTTGAAGGATATGATATGTAAGCATTGTAGTGGTTGTTTTTCCATTACTTCCAGTGATACAGATTTTTACAGCATCTGTATATCTGGCACCGAATTCAATTTCAGAAATAATTGGAATGTCCATCGATTTTATTGTTTGAATTATTGGCGCTTTGTCTGGAATTCCTGGGCTTTTAATAATTTCATCTGCGTTAAGAATTAGCGATTCGGTGTGTTTTAATTCTTCGAATTCTACATTGTATTCACGTAGAATTTTTTTGTATTTCTCATCAATATTTCCTTTGTCCGACACAAATACATCGAAGTTGTTGAGTGCTGCAAGAACTGCTGCTCCTGTTCCGCTTTCTCCAGATCCTAATATTACGATTCTTTTTTCCACGATTATCTGAGTTTTAAGGTTATTATTGAAATTACTGCTAGCATCATTGATACAATCCAAAATCTAGCAACTATTTTGGACTCTGGGTAGCCTTTCTTTTGATAATGATGATGGAGAGGCGACATTAGGAAAATACGCCGGCCCACACCATACCTTCTTTTGGTGTATTTAAAGTAGCTTACTTGCAGCATAACCGACAAACTTTCGGCAAGAAACACTCCGCAAAGAATCGGAATTAAAAGTTCTTTTTTAATAATTATCGCAAACACTGCTATAATTCCACCAATGGTTAAACTTCCTGTGTCGCCCATAAATACTTGAGCAGGGTAGGAGTTGTACCATAAAAAGCCAATTGCTGCTCCAATAAATGCCGAAATAAATATTACAAGCTCACCAGTGTTTGGAATGTATAGAATATGAAGATATTCTGCCGCTAATCTGTTCCCTGATACGTAGGCTAGAATTCCCAAAGTAACGCCTATTATTGCCGAAGTTCCTGTGGCAAGCCCATCGAGCCCATCGGTTAAGTTCGCTCCATTCGAAACACCTGTTACAATTAATATTGTTGCCAGAATAAACACAAACCAAGCTATTTTGTCTGCGTTATCACCTAAAAACCAAACAAGTTGTGCGTAATCGAATTCGTTATTCTTAAAAAATGGAATAGTCGTTTTTGTCGATTTTACGTCAACATATTCCACAAATTCATTGCAGGTTGGGTTGTCAACAACTTCCACAATTTCTTGATTTGTTGTTCCTTGGCATTTTGTTCTAACCACTACGTCATTTGAGAAATATAAAATTCCTCCTACCATAAAGCCAAGAATTATTTGGCCAAATATTTTAAATTTGCCTTTAAGTCCATCTTTGTTTTTTCTTTTAATTTTAAGATAGTCGTCGAGAAATCCTATGAATCCCAGCCATATTGTTGTGATCAGCATGAGGATTACATAAATATTCCCTAATTTTGCAAATAGTAATGTTGGAATTACAACAGCAAGAATTATAATTATACCGCCCATTGTTGGAGTTCCTTTTTTCTGCATTTGACCTGCTAAATCGAGATCTCTTATTTCTTCACCAATTTGTTTTCTCTGTAGAAAACGTATTATTTTTTTGCCAAAAACAATACTTACAACCAGAGAGGTAATCATCGCTAATGCCGCTCTGAACGTGATATATTGAAAAACTCCGGTTCCCGGAACATTTAACTCATTAAGGTAATTAAATAAATAGTATAGCATTATTACAATTCTTTAAAGGTTTCTATTAATATTTCTTTATCGTCGAAGTGATGTCTTACTCCGTTTATTTCTTGATATTTTTCATGTCCTTTTCCTGCAACAAGTATCACGTCACCAGCCTCTGCCATCATGCAAGCTGTGCGAATAGCTTCTGCTCTATTGCTGATTCTCAATGTTTTTCTTTTTTGTACTAGATTAATTCCTACTTGCATATCATTAAGAATATCTTCGGGATCTTCTGTTCTAGGATTATCTGAGGTGAGAATTACTTTGTCGCTTAATTCAGCGGCTATTTTCGCCATTTCTGGGCGCTTTGTTTTATCTCTATCGCCGCCAGCTCCTACAACTGTGATAAGTTGACCAGCTCCCTGTCTAATATCGTTTATTGTTGAAAGTACATTTAATAAAGCGTCGGGAGTATGAGCGTAATCCACTATGGCTGTAATTCCGTTTGCAGAATGAAGGGTTTCAAATCTTCCTTCTACTGGCTTTAGTTTTGATATTGTCGTTAGTACTTCATTACTTTCAAACCCACAAAGAATTGCTGTTGCATAAACCGATAAAATATTGTAAGCGTTAAATTGGCCAATAAAAGACGACCATATTTCATGATTGTTAATATTTAGCAACATCCCGTCGAAATGATTTTCTAATATTCGAGCTTTAAATTCACTTGCAGATTTTAAAGAATATGAATGCTTTTTAGCTTTTGAATGTTGCAACATTACATGACCATTTTTATCATCTGAGTTTGTTAATGCAAATGCTGTTGAAGGGAGCATATCAAAAAACATTTGTTTTGCTCTTATGTATTCTTTAAAAGTTTTGTGAAAATCTAAATGGTCGTGTGTAATATTTGTAAATATGCCACCAATAAAATCGATTCCAGCAATTCTATTTTGGACTACTGAGTGAGAACTAACTTCCATAAAGCAATAATCGCAGCCAGCTTCTACCATTTCGGAAAGAAAACTGTTTAACGATAATTGATCAGGGGTGGTGTGAGTAGCAGGAATAGACTGATTTTCAATTATTACTTGAATGGTGGAAATTAAACCTGCTTTATAACCTAACTCTCTAACAAGGTTGAATAATGTACTTGCAATAGTTGTTTTGCCATTTGTGCCTGTAACACCAACGAGTTTAAGTTTTTTTGATGGATTGCCATAATATGCGGAAGCTAAAATTCCTAGGGCTTTAGATGCAGACTCTACTTGGACATAACATACATCATTGTGCAGCATTTCTGGCATTTGCTCGCAGATAATAACTTTTGCTCCATTTTCAATTACTTGATTTATAAATTTGTGCCCATCAGACAAAGTACCCGGTACAGCAACAAATAAATCTCCTTCTTTTATTTTTCGTGAATCTGAAACTATATTCGCGAACTCACCAGAGTTATTTTTTACACTGCTTAAAGCATTTATATCTTTTATGTAATTATTTATGTTCATTGTCCAAGATATATTGTTATTAATTCGCCTTTGCTAAAGTTGTTTCCTGGTGCTGGAATCTGTTTTGTAACCTTGCCTCTGCCAGTAACTTGAACTTTTAATCCCGCTTCTTCTAATATAATTATGGCATCTTTTAATCCCATATTTATTACATTGGGTACTTTTGTCTTATCGCTATAATTCACTGGATTGAAAATGACTTTATGCTCGTTTGTTTGTGGTAAAACCCACTCGGTTTGAGCAACATTATCAGTATTTGTTGAAATTTGAAGCCAAGAATAAACATTTTCGGTTTCTTCCTTATTTCCTTTTTTTGCTGTCGGAATACTTTGTGATACTGCAAATGAAGAAGTAAATCCGTGATATTTTGGATTAGTAGCGTATATTTTGTCGGCTATTTCTTTAAATACTGGACCTGAAACTACATTTCCATAAAAACCATTTTGTCTAGGTTTATAAATCGAAACAATGCATGAATACTCTGGATCTTCAGCCGGAAAATATCCTACAAATGATGCGTGGTACTCAATTCCTAAAGTGTCGTTACCATATTGCATTTGAGCTGTTCCAGTTTTTCCAGCGATGGTGTAATTCTTACTTTTAAGATTTGTTGCTGTTCCACTTTCTACAACTCCTTCAAGCATTCGCTTTACAATAGTGAGGGTCTTTTTTGAGCAAATTTGTGGGTCTATAACTTCAGTTTCAAATTCTTTAATTATTTTTCCTCTATACGATAAAGCTTTTGCAAATATTGGTCTTACCATAATCCCATTGTTGGCAATTGCATTGTACAGAGCAAGTATTTGAAGAGGTGTTATTTGTAATTCGTAACCAATAGACATTTGAGTTAGTGAAAGCCCAGACCATTCCTTGTCTGCTGGGGAATGTATTACTGGGGTTCCTTCGCCTCTAATGGCAACATTAAGTGGTTCGTTTAAATGCAATTTTTCTAAGCCAGCAACATATTTTCCAGGTTGATATTTATAGTTTTGGTCTATTATTTTTGAAATACCAACATTTGAAGATAGCTCGAAAGCACGCTGTATTGTGATAGTCCCGTAGCCTCCTTCATGTGAGTCTTTCATTTTCTTACCGTAATAATATGTTATTCCATTACCGGTTTCTACTGAGTCTTCTGGGTTAATTAACCCGTCTTCAAGAGCTACAATAACCGATGCTAATTTGAATGTTGATCCAGGGTCGCCAGCATGACCAACAGCGTAGTTTGTTTCCTCGAAGTAATAACCATCTGGATGTCTTTTTAGGTTTGCAATTGCTAAAACTCTTCCTGTTTTTACTTCCATCAATACAACAGTGCCAAACTCTGCATCATGCTTGCGCATTTGTTTTTCGAGTGCCGATTCTGCAACATCCTGAAGACCGATATCAATTGTTGTAATTAGGTCAAAGCCGTCTTTTGGTTCTACATATTCAGCATCTTCGACAGGCATCCACATATTTCCTGGAATTCTCTCTTTTACTGTGTGGCCTTCTATACCACGAAGATCACTGTCGAAAGCGTCTTCTAGACCAACACCATTTCGACCAGTTGCAGGCTCTGTTCCAATTGTTCTTTTTGCAAGTTCTCCAAATGGTTTCTCACGTTTGTATGTCTTCTGATAAACAAAACCACCTTTAGTTCTGCCTTTTCTTATTAACGGGAAAGTTTGTACTGTTTTAAAATCTGAATAGTCTATGTTAAAGCTAAATCTGTAATATCTAGAGCCACCATCTCTTGCTGAAATAAGTTCCTGTTTAAATTGATTTTGTGTTTTTATTGGAAATAATTCAGATAAACACAAGCTTAAAGAGTCAACATTTTCGTCAAATACCTCTTGTGTAATTGCATCACAATTTGGGTCAATACCTGCCTCGAAATATGCTACAGATGTCGCTAGTAGCTTTCCGTCAGAAGAATATATGTCGCCTCTAGTTGGCTCTATGGTGGTGTAAACTCTGGTCGATTTTAATGCTTCTTCGATAAGAGCTTTGTCGTAGAAAAACTGAAAATAAATTATTTTACCAATAATAAATAAGCCAAAACCCACCATAACAATGTACAGTAGATTATATTTTACCAATATATTGGTTCTTTCGCTCATTGACTAATATAGTAGGTTAATTTCTGTGGTGGCATGTTTGATTCTTTCAAAGTAGACCCTTTTTCCTCAAGTAGTTGTAAAACCTTGTCTCTTCTGCTGCTAATCATTAAATTTGATTGAATCTCTATTTTCTCTGCTCTTAAATCTTCAATTTCTTTTTTTGCCTTTTCAGTCTCGCGAAAAATGCTCTCGGCATGATAGCGGTTTGCTATATATATAAGACCAAGAACAAAAATGAATGAAATAAATGGAATTTGTTTGCGCACAAGATCAGAGGCTACTATTGAGCCATTTACCAGGCCGCGAACTGTTGCCTTTGCCGATTTTCCTTTTGCTTCATTCTTTTGTTTCATACTTTTTCTGCAATTCTTAATTTTGCCGATTTTGCACGTGGATTTGCTAAAATCTCATCGTCGCTTGGAATAATTACGTGTCTATTTATCTGTTTAAATGGCTGAAATGATCTTCCGTATATATCTGTTTCTGATTTTCCTTGGGTGTTACCTATTTTTATAAGGTTCTTAACTGGTTTGTCTTCAAGTGAATGGTACGAAATAAAAGATATGCGACCATCTTGCTTTACCATTTGAGAGCATGAGTCTAAGAATTCTAATAATGCGTTGATTTCATCATTTACGCATATTCTTAATGCTTGAAAAACTTGAGCTAAATATTTAAAGTCGCCTTTTTGTGGTAGTGCTGGTGAAATTACTTTTACAAATTCTTCAATTCCTTTAAACTCATTATCGATTCTATAATTTGTGATTAACGGAACCAGTTTGCCAGGGTTTGTAATGTCGCAATACTTTTTGAAAATAAAATATAGTTTTTCAATATCGTAATTATTCAAAATGTCTGCGGCTGTTTCTTTTTGCTCTGGATTCATTCTCATGTCTAGTTTACCACCTAATCGATACGAAAAACCTCTGTCAGCAACATCAAATTGGTGTGATGAAACTCCAAAGTCTGCTAAAATACCATCTACTTGTCCAATCTCGTAATAGTCAAGGTAATTTCTCAAATAGCGAAAGTTCCCATATATAAGTTTAAATCTATCGTCTTGTATTGCGTTTTTGTGTGCGTCTTGATCTTGGTCTATTGCTATCAAACGTCCTAAGGGAGAAAGATTACGAAGAATCTCAGCAGAATGTCCGCCGCCGCCAAAAGTAACATCAACATATGTCCCGTTTGGGTTTATGTTAAGTCCTTCAACACTTTCTTTCAATAATACTGGGTTATGATACATAATTAATCCTGATTGTAAAATCCAAAATCACCTCCTAAAATCTCATTGGCAAGATTTGCAAAATCGTCATTGTCAGCTTGTTTTGATTCGTAAACATCTTTTGCCCATATCTCAATTTTTCCTTCTTGACCTGCAAATACTAAATCCTTGTCAACTTCTATAAATTCCAAAAGTCTCTTTGGTATCAGCAAACGAAAACTGCCATCAAAGTTTATTTCTGCTGTGCCACGATAGTACTCACGTAGAAATTCTGCATGTTTTTTATTGAAAGGATTAAGCTTCTTTTTAAGAATTGAAGTCTGGTATTGCCACTCGCTTATAGGATAAAGCAAAAGGCATTTTTCGTAAATATCTCTTTTTACTACAAAAGCTTGTTGTATTTCAGCCTCAGGAATCTGACGTTTTAATGGCGCCGGAAATATAACTCTCCCTTTGGTATCAAGCTTTGCAATATATTCACCTACAAACATAATTCTATTGTTTTGATTGTGATGTAAAACTACATTAAAAACACTACACAATAAAACACTATACTACATATTTCTACACATTGTTGATAACTTTTAAATGCCAAATTGTTAACACGCTGACTGTTAGGCGTTTGCGTAAATTCAAAATATTCATTATTTTTGCAGAAATTAACAATTGGAAATATGTCGGAGACTGAAATATTTAAAGTAGATGTTGAGGGGGTTTTGAGAAATAAAAATCCAAAACTTGCAAAAATGCTTCCTGGTTTTGTTATCAAATATTTAAAGCATATTGTACATCAAAAAGAGATAAATGAGTTTTTGAAAAATAATCCAGAGAAGAAAAATATTGATTTTGTTGATGCTGTAATCAAGTACATGGATTTAAAAGTTGAAGTTATTGGTCTTGAAAATATTCCCTTAGACAGGAAGCTTTTATTTGCTGCTAATCATCCTTTAGGCGGATTAGAAAGCATATTTTTAATGAAGATTGTTAATTCAAAGTTTGAGAATTTTGTTTTTGTTGTGAATGATATTTTGATGTCCTTGCAACCATTTGAGGAAGTCTTTGTGCCAGTAAACAAACATGGTGGTCAATCTCGCGAAACAATTAGTCGTATAAACGAAGTATATGCTTCGGATAGTCAAATTATATACTTTCCGGCTGGATTGGTTTCGAGAAAAATAAAAGGTAAAATTGTCGATTTGCCGTGGCAGAAGAGCTTAATTAACAAATGCATAGAGTTTGAACGCGATGTTGTTCCGGTATTTATTAATGGGCGAAATTCAAATTTCTTTTATAATTTGTCCAACATTCGAAAGTTTTTTGGTATTAAAGCAAATTTAGAGATGCTTTTTCTGGTTGATGAAATGATGAAACAAAAAGGGAATACTATTAAACTCACTTTTGGGAAATCAGTACCATATTCAAGATTTGATAAATCCAAAAGTGCTTCACAATGGGCTGATTATCTTCATGATTTGACTTATTCGTTGAAAAAAGTTTAAAATTGAGTTTTATTTTTGTAATTTTGCAATAGAAACGATTTAACAGATTTTTGCATGGCTGTCATGAATCCGGTGATTCCACCGGTAAAAAAGGAATTATTAATTGAAGAGCTTACAAAAGATAAGTTATTACGAAAATCTAATTTTGGTAATACTGAAATCTATGTATTTACCCATAAAGATTCCCCAAATTTGATGAGGGAGCTGGGAAGATTACGTGAAATTACCTTTAGAATGGCTGGTGGTGGAACTGGGATGGAAATCGATATTGATGATTTTGATACTGCTGAAGATCCTTATTTTCAACTTATTGTCTGGGATCCAGACGAAAATGAAATTATCGGCGGTTATCGATTTATTCTTGGCGAATCGGTGCTCGATGACCCTGAGCAAAAATTAGCAACTTCGCATCTTTTTGACTTTTCCGAAGAATTTCTTCGCGATTATTTGCCTTACACTATTGAGCTTGGAAGGTCTTTTGTTCAGCCAAATTATCAATATGGTCGCAATTCTAGAAAAGGTATGTTTGCTCTCGATAATCTTTGGGATGGATTAGGAGCATTAATTATTGAGTATCCTGAAATGAGATACTTTTTCGGAAAAGTAACAACTTATAAACATCTCGATTTGAATGCCCGCAATTATATTCTTTCTTTCTTAAATCTATATTTTCCTGACACTACCAAGCTTGTTGTACCTAAAAAACCGATAGACTTTGAATATGAAAAGAACAAAGCATTATTTATTGGAGATAGTTATGACAGCGATTATAAAACTTTAAATTCCTTAGTTCACAGTGTTAACGAAAAAATCCCGCCATTAGTAAATGCGTATATGAATTTATCTCCATCAATGTTAACATTTGGAACAGTCGAAAACGATGAATTTGGTGGAGTTGAAGAAACTGGGATTTTAATAAATATTAAAGATATTTATACTTCAAAAAAAGAAAGGCATATTAAAACATATAATCGGTTAATTAGAATGAGCCAGATATTTCCACGTAAGCCTAAAATATTTAACATCTCAAGCTGGAAAATTAAAAAGAAAAATAAGAAGTAATATACTTTTTTAATATTTTTACAGTTTACATACAAAATCAAATAAATGAGAATTTCGTTATTTTTATTAATATTTTTGTCATTTGTAACTTTATTAAAATCTCAAAATATTGTTGAAAATCATAGTTTTGAGAATGCATGGGGTTGCCCATATTCATACGCAACTCTTGCTGTTGGAAAGCCATATCCATCTTGGCTAAATCCAAATAAAGGGACACCAGATCAATTACATGTTTGTAGTACTGGCGATGCTGGAATTCCTGATAATTTTGCCGGAAGCATGTACCCGTCTGATGGTGCTGCCTATGCTGGTATTATTTTACGTGAAACTTTTGACGATTCTGTAAAAGTTTATGAAGGGGTGTCGCGAGAATATATTCAAACTAGGCTTTCAATTCCATTGTCAAAAAACAAGCTTTATTGTGTTAAACTTTTTTATGCAAATTCTTCAAAATCTGTCTTTTCTGTAGATGCTCTTGGAATTACTATTACAACTGAAAATATTGGAACTAAAGATGCTGGGCTGATAATTCAAAGACCACAAATAATTAATAAGCCTGGTCATATTATGGATAATGTCGATTATTGGCAAGAAATGTGTGGCGTTTATCGTGCTCGTGGAAATGAAAAATATCTAACCATTGGTAATTTCTGGGACAATAGTAATACTTCTTATAAATTGAATAATCGAGAAACAACCGATTCTGCATTTTGCTACGCATACTATTATATTGATGATGTGCGAGTTTTCGAAATTGAAAATACTTTTGAATGTGGTTGCACAAACGATTTGTCATTCGGAACAGACTGGCTTGCTGATAATTATGATCCAGAAACAGGTTATAACTCGCTTGCAATTAATGACAATTCTAACGCAAATCTCAATGATAGTCTCGGGAATTCTGAAAACCTATCTAATAATGAGAATAACAATGAAACAAATGGCGACGGCAATAATCCTAATTCAAATAATTCAAATAATACCAGTAATGGAAATCTAAACGGAAATTCTGACAATAATTCCGTAAATACTGATGGTTTAAATAGCTCTGAGAATTCTTTGCTCGGAAACATGAAAGAATCAGAGATCTCAAAAAGGGCTTTTGAGAGTGCTGGTATAGGGGCGAAGTTTAATTTAAATCGTATCTTTTTCGAATTTAATTCTTCAGAATTACTCACAGTGTCGTATTTAGAGCTTGATAAACTCTATGAGATTCTAGTGGAAAAACCTAGCTTGAGAATAGAAATACGTGGTCACACTGATAATGTTGGCTCCGATGCATACAATAAAACTCTATCTGTTAAAAGAGCAGGCTCTGTTTACGACTATTTGATTCTTAAAGGAATTAGTAAGTCGAGAATGAAATATAGAGGGTTTGGAAATAAAGTGCCAGTTGCGGATAATGATACTGAGGAGGGCAGAAGTTTAAATCGAAGAGTCGAAATTGTAGTGGTGGAGTTGTAGTATGCCGTTGCTGTGCTTTCTCATATTTATTTTTGTCTATCTTGGATTAAATAGTGTTTTAGTAAATCTATAATTGAATTTTCATTTTGTTTTTCATAAAAAAGCTGTATATTTACAAAATAAATTAATAAAAGTGATGGATTTGTATAATGATGTATATCAGTTACTTAGCGATAATGATTGCGTAATAATCCCTAATTTTGGTGGATTTGTTGCTAATTATTATGAGGCAAAGGTCGATTTACGAAATCAAGAGTTTTGTCCACCTGCAAGAAAAATTGCATTTAACGAAAGTCTGAAAAATAATGATGGATTATTGGCTAATCATATTTGCCAAAATTCAAATGTTGACTGGAGTACTGCAAATGAATATGTTGCTAGGTTTGTAACTGAAATAAATTACTCACTTAAAGACAGTCAAACTTTAACATTTGAAAACCTAGGTCAATTTACTCGCAAATCGGGTAATCTCGTTTTTGTTCCTTTTGATACTCTTAATTTACTTGAATCTTCTTATGGGTTGAGCTCTTTTCATTTTCCAATGCTCAAACCTACTAATGCTTTTATAGAAATACAAAAACAACCTACACTTTCAAAAACTAAGCAAGCAAAATTTAATAAACCTGCAAAAAAACGTAAGTCTTTAATCTATGTAATTCCTGCAGCAGCTGTTATAACTGGTTTAGTTGTTGTATCGATACATTTTGGTTGGTTTAATCAAAAAGCTGCGGATAATAATTATGCAAATATAAATCCGGTAGAGACTCTTACAACTACTCCAAAAACGAATAATCCAGAAACTACAGAAATCAAAAAAAATCAAAATACTAGTATTGAAAATAACGTATTAGAATCTGAAGTTTCTAATATAGAACCAATTGCTAAAGTTGAAACTCCAGAAGTAAAATCAATAAATGTAAATATTGATGCAAAATCATTCGTTATCGCTGGCAGTTTCTCTAATATTGAAAATGCTAACAATCTACAAATGTCACTTGTTAAAGATGGATTTCCAGCTCTTGTATTACCATTATTTAATGGAATGTATAGAGTTTCTGTAAAGTCTTTTTCTGATTCTTCGGTTGCGATATCTGAGCTTGCAGAATTACGTAATCAAACCAACAATCAATCTTTGTGGGTTTTTAATAAATAGTATCTAAATTGAACTAAAATATTGGAGCTTGCTTTTTCTTAAGCAAGCTTTTTTTTTAAGATATATTTATTCTTTAATGAACTTTGTCCTTTCTACAAAATCAGTTGTTTTAATTTCAAGGACATATATTCCAGCACTTAGTCCCGCTAATTCAAGTTCAAAACTTGAATTGTTAGTGTTGTTTATCTTTTTGCAAAGCTTTCCATCATAAGTAAAAACAGATATTTCAACACTAGAATATAGTTGTGGAAGTTCAACAAACAAATTGTTGGTTGTTGGGTTTGGGAAAATACTAATATTTTTTGAATGTATCGTGTTTTTACCAGTTACATTAATCTCATAATGAAGTGTAAATCCGCCAGCTCTACCTGTATTAAAAGTGCGGAAAGATACTGTTGCTTTATTACCTATAATTAATATAGGCTCGGGAATTTCGGAACCAGACAATACAGCGGCAGTTTGATTTGATGAGTTTAAGATTTTTACCCAATCATTAATTGGTTCTATGTCAAACTCGTCAAAAGTAATTAATATATTTTCGGCTCCTGTTGGTTGTATTGTCCAATTGCAAAATTCGTTATTTTGATATTGGTAGGAGTTGCTGCCATCAGAAATTGTTCCACTTGCTGCTGTTAAAGTAGATGTAACACTGCAATAATCTGGCTTAATACCATTGTATTTTAATAACCACCCATCATTAACAGAATCAGAATTTGTAATAAATTTTATCAAAACTTTTTCTGAAGTGCTTTCAAATACTGTTGGATTATCTCCACCATAAATGGTTTGTAAAATTGGTGAAGTATCTGTAGGTCCATCAAATATTATAATATAGTCATCGTTATCGGCAAGTAGTTTAAGAAATTCGAAGCTTATTCCATTTACCGAATCGCTAGGATTTATTAGCCAAGCACATTCAGTATCATTTAAATAATATTCCATTGGTCCACTTCCATCTTCTATAATTCCTTCGACAGAATTTATTTCTTTAAGTTCGTTGCAATATTGAGGAGCAGAAGCTGGAACCGCATAAGCAATTACTTCATGTAGAAGTGTAAAGTCTGATCCTCCTGGAGTTAAGTCGTCGATTAAAAAATAACCGTCAGAAGAACCGCCCCAGCCCCAATTAATGTGGTAGTGTGTGTCGTCGCTGTATCCGTCGAGAATAAATGCATGCCCAGAAACATATACATAATCCGACCAACCTGCATAATATAAAGGTATATTCTGATCTAGGTGCTCAACTAATGTCCCAATCCAATCAAACTCAGGAGCAACACTGTCGCGGAAAAAATATGTTGTTTCAGAATCGTATCCAAAGTAAGTTCGTAGAGTATATGCACCTTTGTGATTATTCATGCCGCTGCCGTCTGGACCGTAATTCATATCAACTGAAACTCCAATGTTGTAAAGTAATCTAGCAATATCGTCATTATAGTCGGTAGGTAATACTGGCATTTGATCGTAATTGTAGGATTGTTCGGCAAAGTTAACTTCTAGCCATCCATAATCAGGATGTTCGTAGCCGTAATAGCCTGTTCCTGTTGATGGAAAACGAAAATAATTCATTAATTGTCCAAGAGCAGTGGCAACACATCCAACTACAGCATGTCCGTCTGTTCCTGATGCGTCTGGTGGGCATGCAGTGTTGAAATATCTTCCTTGATTCCACTTAGTTTTTAGTAAGGGCGAAATTGCCTTTATGCCCGATTTTGCAACAAAATCATCTGCACTTTTTGATAAACTTTCCCAATCTTTTACACTTTGGTCAGAAGGTTTTACATTATTTCTTATGTTGTAATCTATTTGTTTTGCATAATTATTTACCCATGACATAGCTGCTGGGTTAAGTTCCTCAGTTTCGAATACTGATTCTGTCGAAAATGCCAACACTGGTATTGTACTTTGATTTGCAGATACTATTACAAAGCCTTGTGGCTCGAGATTGAAAATATGAAATACTTCGTTGCCGTTGTATGTTTGAGTATATGCCTCTGTGATTTTATACTGTAAATTTTCTTTGCTCACACTCGAAAACCTTTCATTGATAGTATTTGTGGCAATGTTTTGTGCTTTATTTATATCACAATATTGAGCAAAAATTCCGTTTGTTATTAATGCAAAAGCCAGTAAGAATAAAATATTTTTCATAAACCTTGGTTTGAATTTGAGTTGTAAAGATAAGAAAAATAAGTTTCTTTAAAACTGGTTTATTATTATAAAGTTCTTTTTACATGATTATTTTAACGGAAATAAATATTTGCTCATTTTTTTTTAAACATTTTTAATATATTGTGGTTTATAAATTTGTTTTAAATAAAAGTTATTACTTTTGTAATATATATTTCTTATATAAATTTAAACTTTAAAAGTTATGTTACCATTAAGTCATTTACACCCAATGTTAGTACATTTTCCGATTGCATTAGTAGTTTTCGGATTTCTTGCCTATTTGGCTTCAGTATTTTTTAAAAAACAGAGTTTTTTGCCGAAAACTGGTTTTTTTCTATTAATTATTGGAACTCTTGCTGCATTAGCCGCCGTTTTATCTGGGGATCTATTTACTTCAGAAATGACAGGAGAGGCGGGTTTAGTTCGAGAAACTCATGAAATGTTTGCATGGATTACTTTGGGTCTTCTTATTGCAACTGCTGCACTTTGGACTCTCCTTAAAATGAAAAAGAAAGATGAGTCTAGTCTTAAATGGTTGGTTTTAGGTCTGTATGGCTTTGCAACTTTATCTGTTATGCTAACAGGTTTTTATGGCGGAAATCTTGTTTATAATTATATGATGCCTCTTTAGTATTAATTTAAATATTTTATAAAAATGAAAAACACGTTATTGATTTTATTAGTAAGTATGATTGCATTCACATCTTGTAATCAACCAAAACCTGTAAACACCATTAAGAATCTAAAAGAAGGAATTATTGGTGAAACTACCGCAAGTGCAAAATATGAAGCATTTGCAGAAAAAGCCATTGCAGAAGGTTATGACACCATTGCAAATCTTTTTTATGCAGCATCTAAAGCAGAAGCTATTCATGCAGCAAATCACAAAAAGGTTCTTGAAGATTTAGGCGAAAAAATGGATGATTTTACACCTGAATTTGAAGTGAAAACTACTGCTGAAAACCTTCAAGCTGCTATTGATGGCGAGTCTTATGAGGTTTCGACCATGTATGTTAAATTTCTTGAAGATGCCAAAACTGAAAAAGTTGAAAAAGCTACAAAATCTTTTACATGGGCTATGGATACGGAGAAAAAACATCTTGAATTATATAAGTCTGCTCTAGCTGCTTTAAATGCAAATGCGGAAAATACTTTGTCTTTCGAATATGCTGTTTGTCCGGTTTGTGGAAACACATTTGAAAGAGGTAAAATGGATGAGATTTGCGGTTTTTGTGCAACTAGCAGTGAGAAATATATTATAATAAAATAATTGTTGAACTTATTTTGGTAGATAAGGGCTGCAATTTATGTAGCCCTTATTTTTTTGACAAATAAAAATACCGCACAATCTTTTTAAGTTTAGATGTACGGTATTAAGGTTTAAAACTAATAATAAAAGCTAATTGCTTTGGTTGTTTTATTATTATTTATTCTTACGTTGAAACAATTTTTCTGATCTGATTTGATATTTGGAGTGTGCAATAAATTCATTTTTTATAATACTTAAAATAGAAATATTTGCATATGTTTTTTCCGATGTAAGAAGTCCTGCTCTTTCAATTCCTTCGTTAATAAAACCAGCTTTGCGAAGTGCTCCATTGTATGAAAAGTCGGCAGCAAGTGTTTTGGCTTGAATTCTATTAAAACCAAGTTCCATAAAACCATAACTCAAAATGCCATCTAAAATATCAGAATAGTTTTGTACTGTTCTTCCTCTTCTTGCCATCCAGATTATTAAATCTGTTTTGTTGTTTACTTTATCAGTACTATAAAATCCAACTATTCCTATGAATCCAACTTTATCTGAAATTGAAAATAGAAATTCTCTCTGTTGCTCCAAACGAACCAACTCTTTCATTAAAAAGTTTTTAGCATCGTCAGCATTTTTAATTTTAATGCTTTGGTCTATCCAATTGAGAAAATAGTTGTCTTTTGTATTTGTAACAGCTGCTATATTTGCAGCATCCTCTAAACTTAATTGCTTTAATTCAAGGTCATGGTTAAGACTTAGATTAATTTTTGCCATAATTTTACAGTTTTGATTTAAATTCATTATTAAACTTTTGCCAGTCCCCACCTGTCTTAAATAAGTCTTGCCCAATAAATTCCATGTATCTTTCAAGTACTGCTGGCGGGAAATAGCCTCTGAGTGCAAAGATAAGACTAAAATCTTTATCAAAAAATATGGTTGAAGGTAGTCTTATGTCAGGTTGAAGCAAAGAAATAACTAATTGGTGTGGGTAATTTGGCGAAATCTGCTCATTTATAAATATATTCTCCTTGATTTTTAATGTATCCTGTGTATCATAATTTATTTTAACAGCATAAAAATTGTTATTAACAAAATCGGAAATTATTGGATGTCTAAATGCAGAACCCATCATTATTTTACTGCCATTATTAAAGTCAGAATTAATGAATAACATCAGTTTCTTAGGCTTTTCTTGCATCAATTTCATGGCTTCGTCAAATTGAATCCAATTGATGTTTCCATCCGTTTTAGACGTAGAATCGGGCATGAAAGTGTTAATAAAATCTTGACGAAAATCGGAAAAATCGCAATTTTTATTTATTCTTTCAGTAAAATATATCAATAAAGGCTCTAATGAATTTACATCCATATAACCTGGTACTGGATTTATACTTCCCTCAAAATCTATATATACTATTGTTGGATAAGACATTTTTCCGTTTAGTAGAAGTTGTGCAAGTTGATGTGATGATCTATTGCCGGAATTTAAATTAACATATGTTTTTCCTAGATATTCCATCGTGTCTTTTCTTTCAGCATCAAACTTTACTGCATAAAAATATGTATTTATGTAGTTTGCTATGTCTTGATTATGAAATGTCTCAGAATCCATTTTCTTACACCAGCCACACCAATCGGTGTACATGTCAATCATTATTGTTTTAGGATTTTCTTTTTGTTTTGCGAGTGCTTCCTCAAAACTAATCCAATTTATTAAATCAGATGGCTTTTCTAGTAATTGTGCCATTGAAATTAAACTCGTAGAAACTAACACCATTAATAATACGTACTTTTTCATCATTTTAAGTTTATTTTAAGACAAATTTTTGTCAATTAAGTTTAAATTTTATACTTTTAGGTTTTAAAAATTAATGTAAAAATAATAAGTTATGAGCGAAATTAAAAATTTAAATCCTCAAAGAGTCTGGAAACATTTTTATTCACTGACTCAAATACCCCGTCCTTCCAAAAAAGAAGCCAAAGTTATCGAATTTATGAAAAATTTTGGAGAAGGGCTTGGGCTCGAAACAATCGTTGATAAAGTTGGGAATGTTATTATTCGTAAGCCAGCAACCCCAGGAATGGAAAATAGAAAAGGTATTGTTTTCCAAGGTCACCTAGATATGGTACCTCAAAAAAATTCAGATAAAGTTCACGATTGGGAAAAAGATCCAATTGAAACTTATATAGATGGAGATTGGGTAACAGCAAACGGAACAACTCTTGGTGCAGATAATGGAATGGGTTGTGCTGCAGCAATGGCTGTGCTAGAAGCTAAAGACTTGGTTCATGGTCCGGTAGAAGCTTTGTTTACTATTGATGAAGAAACTGGTATGACTGGTGCTGAAGAATTACAACCAGGCATTCTAAAAGCTGATATCTTAATGAATTTAGATTCTGAAGACGAAGGCGAACTTTATGTTGGTTGTGCTGGTGGTGTTGATGTAAATGTGTCTATGAAATATGATCAAATTGCAACTCCTGCTGGTTATGCCGCTTATAATCTTACTGTAAAAGGACTCAAAGGTGGTCATAGCGGTATGGATATAAACATTGGTCGTTCAAATTCAAATAAATTATTATTCCGTTTCCTTAATCATTGCCTTTATAATTTTGATATTAAAATATCTGAAGTGCAAGGTGGAAGCCTTCGTAATGCAATTCCACGAGAATCTTTTGCAATTGTGTTAGTTGCAGAAAAAGAAGCTTCTGCATTTGAAACAGATGTTAAAAAGTTTGCAGCAATATTTGCTGCTGAGTTTTCTGCTACTGAGCCAGGTTTAAAAATGCTTGCCGAAAAAGTTGCTGCTCCTGCAAAAGTTATCGAGCAGGAAGCTATGATTAAAATTATCAAAGCTACTTTTGCTTGCCCTCATGGAGTAGAAAGAATGAGCGATGCAATGCCTGGTTTGGTAGAAACAAGTAATAATGTTGCAATTGTAAAATGTATCGATGGTGAATATACTGTTAATTGCTTGGTTCGTAGTTCAGTTGATTCAGCAAAAGAAGGAGCAATGTATAAAATTGGAACTATTTTCGATTTAATTGGTGCAGATGTTTCTTTCGATGGCGCTTATCCAGGATGGAAACCAAATATGGATTCTCCAATCTTAAAAACAATGCTCAAAACTTACGAAGACCTTTATGGGAAAACTCCTGAAATTAAAGCAATTCACGCTGGTCTTGAATGTGGTTTATTAGGTTCTGTTTATCCTAATTGGGATATGATTTCTTTCGGACCAACAATTAGATACCCACATTCTCCAGACGAGAAAGTACTAATTGCTTCAGTTGAAAAATTCTGGAATTATATTGTTGAAACATTGAAAAATGTCCCAGTAAAATAGTCATTCATAATTTAGACAAAAACAGTAGTAGCAATTTAAAAGTTGTTACTGCTGTTTTTTGTTTAAAGTAATTGCATAAAAGTTATCAAGCTACGCTAATTTTAAAAGTTTTGTAGGGTGTTGATAAACAAGTTAAGTATATATCAGGCATAGAATTTGTTTTTATCCAATTTTTTATAATTTTGTCTTTCTTAATTAATCAACAGAAAATGAAAAGGCTAGTAAATATTTTATTATTGATTGTGTTGCCAGTGTTTTATCTATCAGCTCAAAATGATGTTGTAATTTCAACTGAAAAAGTGATTATTGATGGACATAAGTATTACATGCATACTGTTGAACAAGGACAAACATTGTTCTCAATTTGTAAAATATATAAAGTGAGCGAAGAAGAAATTATTTCACTGAACTCTGAAATAATAAACAAAAATCTAAAGTTAGGACAAGTTTTAAAGATTCCAGTTCTTGCTGAAATAGGTAAAGATGGTAAATACATTATTCATACTATAAAATCTGGAGATACTTTGTATTCATTATGTCGAAAATATGGAATAACAGAGGATGAGTTTTATGTGATTAATCCTGATATCAAGAAAAATAAAGCGCTAAAAATAGGAAAGGAGGTAAAGTTTCCTGTAAATGTTATAGAAGACAAAGTTCAAGAGGAAGCAAGTGATACTGTTAAATATTATTATCATCTCATTGAAAAAGGAGAAACTGTTTATAGTCTTACAAAAAAATATAATGTCACTAAAGACGAATTAGTTGAAGCAAATACAGATTTTGATGGTACTTTATTATTAGTGGGAGACATTCTTAGGATTCCTAAAAAAACAAACATAGTGTTGACAGAACAGCAACTTCTTATTGATAGTCTTGCAAATATAAATTTTACTCCTGGTGATACAATCTTAATAGTAAAAAATAATTGTGATCAAAAGTCTTGGTTTAAAAATGGGAAGGAATTCGAAATAGTTTTGTTATTGCCTTTTGAAACTGGGGCAAATATGAGAAATTTATATAATCAAGCAACTTCAAATCGCGATCAAAGAATGTACTTGATTACCGAAAAAATAATCTCTTTTTATTCTGGCTGTTTGATGGCATTTGATAGATTTAAAACCTATGATGTTAAAATTGATGTTAAAGTTTACGATATTTCAAAAGATAATAACATTTTAGCATCTTTAATTGAGTCTCATAAACTTGAAAATGCAGACTTAATTATTGGCCCAGCTTTTCGTTCACAGGTAGATTATCTAAATACAAATTTAAAAAATGATAAAGCGGTTATACTTTTGCCATTTGTTGACGATATCGAGATTCTTGAAAAATATCCAAATAATATTATGTTGAGGCCTGGAACAGGAATGGTTATAGATGCTGTTGCGGAGTTAGCTTCTTTAAATCCTACTGGTAATTATCTTGTAATTCAAGGAACAACTGCTGATCAGATTAAAATTGCAACTCAGTATCATGATGCTCTAGTTGCAAAACTTGGATCAAATGAGCATGTTAAGATTGTTAGATTTGGCGGGAAAGATCTCGCGGGAGTTAAAACATTAGTTCAAAAGGATCGTGAAAATTTCTTTATTTTGCCATTTAATACAGAAACATCTGTGACCAATATTTTCTTAGATTTATTCCCATTAAAAGATTATGATATTACACTTATTGCTGACCCCTCAGTGTTAGATTACGAAACTATAGACCCTAGTTATTATTCTAAAGTTAAATTTTCGTTTTATACAGGTGTTAACATAAATTACTCAGATGAAGAAACAAAGAAATTAGTAGCAGCTTATCATGATGACTTTTTATGTGAACCTGATGAATTTACTTTTATGGCTTATGATGCTGTATCTTATTTTGTACTTAAATTATTACGTCATGGTACTGGCTTTGCAAACTGTATAGAAAGTGATTCAATTAATAATGGTATTACTGGTACTCAAGAATATTGTGCAAAGCCAAATTTTTCAGATAATTCATATTCAAATAAAACTGTTTATATTTTTTCACTCCAAGAAGATTATTCCTTTAAACAGATATTCCCAGTTATTGGCGAAGTTAAAACTCCGTAAAAATTTTCTAAATATAGGCAACCAAATAAAAAAAAAACGTTATTATTAATAAAAAAATTAGTAGTAACGTTTTTTTTTATATATTCGCAGGAAACAATGCTTTTTGAGGAGAGCAGGGTTTTATTGCATTGTTATTTTAGACTAAATATACAACTATGAAATTCAGACATTGGCTCTTTATTAGCGTTCTAGGTTTGTTGCCTACAGTTATTTTTTCGCAAGGAGTTCTAGAATTTACCCAAGCGAAAATTACAGGAGATTCTAAAACTGTTTATTTTCACATAAAAGGATTGAGCGATGATGAATCAGAAAGATCTGCATTGCTTGAAAATTTGCTTAGTGATGAAAATGTTTTGGATGGCAGAATATTTACAAGTTCGTCATTTAAAACCAGATGCCAGTTGTTTTTGACTGTTAATATTACCGCTGAATATATAAGATCTATTCTTAATACTAATGGGTATGATTTTGATTTTACAACTGTATCGATTGATGGAAAGTTGAAAGAAGCTACAGATCCCGAAACCTTTGTTTCTATGTTCTATCTTCCAGTAGAAGATTTTCCTAGCTATGTTGAAACAGGAAACCGAGTTGATGATGATGAAAATTATCGAGTTGCCAAGGAGGCTTGGGTATTTGATAATTCTAAAAAATATAATAAAGAGAAATCTAAAGGAACAGCAGAATATCCGATAACTGTTTCCAAAGAGGATTTTAATAAATATTCTCAAGAGAAACAACAACGGTTATTAGCGGAGCCTGATAAATATATTATTAAATAATTGCAAACGACAAAGAAACACAGCCATGATAAATTCTATTCAAAAAGTTTTCCTTTCAGTAGCCATTATTTTAACTGCGGCATTTTTTAATTCTGCGATGGCTTGTACCGGTAGTATTTTAGCCGGAAATTTGACACTAAATAATAGCTGGCAAACTGTTGGAGCAGTTCAAGCCGGAGATAGATATACATTTACTATTGGAGTTGGTGAGGTTGTTATTTTCTGTTTTTGTCACGGTGGAGGAGAATATACAAACGACCCTACACTAGAAATTCACAATTCTGCAGGTACAATTGTTTACGATTCAAATGATGATCATTGTGGATATGGTCCTGAGTTAGTTTGGGTTTGTACAACGAGTGGAACATACTCTGTTGGGATTTATGACTTTCCTTGCTTAACAAACGGAGCTGCAATGGGTACAATGGCTTACAAATTTTTACCAACACCAACAGAACAGGATTGTTTAGGTGCACGTCCACTTTGTTCTAGCTTTTCAAGTCATCCTCAATCTTATGTGGGATCAGGACACTATTATGATATATTTAATTTTAACGCTCAGCAAGGTATGACGGCAACAACTAACAATTGTCCAAATTGTTTGGTAACTGGAGAACTTAATAATGTTTGGTACACATTTACTGCACAATCGAATGGTAATCTTGCATTTACAATCGACCCAGTTACTAATTCTGATGATTATGATTGGGCTCTTTATAGGCTTTCACCAACAGTTGATTGTATGGACTTAGTTAACTGGTCTGCAAACCCTCCCGTTAGTTGTAATTATTCTTTTGGTGGTAGTACTGGAAATACTGGTTTGGGATCTGGATCCTCTAATTGTGTTGGTCCAGTTGAAGATGTTTTATATAATTCTACTTTTGGTGTTACTACTGGTCAAACTTATGTTCTAACGGTGTCAAACTTTAGCTCATCGCAAAATGGGTATACCATAAACTTTGGCGCTAGTACTGCTTCAATTGTAGATAACTCTGCACCTGTTATGACGAATTTAGTTTACCAACCTTATTGTGGTTCTTCTTCTCTTACCGTTCAATTTAGTGAATCTGTGTGGTGTTCAAGTGTTCAACCTGCCGATTTTGTTTTAACTGGTCCCGATGGTACATATTCTGTTATTGATACTTATAGTATTGTTTGTATGTCAGCATCTTCAAATACTTATGCAGGAACATGGTATGATGATGTTTGGACTTTGACTTTAGGAGACTTGCTTTCACAATCAGGTGATTATGTTTTAACTTTGAACGCTGGAAGTGTAGCGGATAAATGTACTAATGTAAATGCTCAAAATCAGATTTTCTTTACTGTGGTTGGGATAACTGCGGATGTTAATATTACTAGTCTTGCTGGATGTGGCGGACAATGCAATGGAGCTATTAGTGCAACCAATATTACTGGTGGTACAGCCCCATATTTTATTAATTGGAGTGGCCCATCTGGATATACATCGACAAGTGCATCTATTACAAACTTATGTCAGGGGCAATATACAGTTACAATTACAGATTCGGAAGGAATTTGTGAATTTGTTGAAGTTGTTAATCTAACGGGAGCTCCTCCAATAAACCCTACAGCTTCAAATAATGGTCCGGTTTGTCAAGGTAGCTCTTTAAATTTAAGTTCAACAAGTGATGATCCTGCTTCTACTTTTTCTTGGTCGGGACCTGTAGCTTATTCTTCTTCAACTCAAAATCCGAGTTTGGCTAATTCAAATGTTGGTATGAGTGGATCTTATACTGTAACCGTTACAGATTCTTATGGATGTACAGAAACTGCTAGCACATCAGCTACTGTTGTTGTCGTTACTCCAGTAAGTATTACAAGTGGAACTCCTTATTGTGAAGGTGAAAATATTCAACTAAATGCAACTACCGTTATCGGAGCAACTTATGCTTGGACTGGTCCTGGTACATTTAGTTCTGCTGTTGAGGATCCTTCAATACCGAATTGTGTTGTAACAAACGGTGGAGCTTATTCTGTTATAGTAACAGATGTGAATTCTTGTACCGCAACAGCTAATACAAATATTGTTGTTAGTCCAGGTATTACAGTAAATGTTATCGCTGTAAACCCTCAATGTTATCAACAGCCAACAGGTCAAATTACAGTAAATGTTACAAATGGCACTCCTACATATTCATACACATGGAGTAATGGCTCTACTTTAAATCCTTTAACTGGATGTGTAGGTGGAACGCAGTATTGCGTAACAATTCAGGATGGAGCTGGTTGCTCTTTACAAGTTTGTAATACTTTAACCGATCCTTCAGAACTCGTTGCTTCTGCAATCACAGTTCCCACTCAATGTGGATTTTTAGATGGAGAAATAATTCTTACAATTTCTGGTGGTGCTGGTGGAAACGTAATTAATTGGACAGAAGGACTAGTTGGAAACCCAATAACAGGATTACATCCTGGTGACTATACTGCAACTATTACAGATGCCAATGCGTGTGTTGAAGTTATTACTGCTACAGTTGGCTTCTTTGGCGCAGGAACTGTGTCAATAACACAATTGCAGCCGATAAAGTGTTTTGGTGATCAAACAGCAGTGTTGACTTCTGATATGACTGGAGGAACTCTTCCGTTTGATTTTGCATGGTCAGTTGCTGGTCAAACTACTGCTAATTTATCTGGATTAGGCGCAGGGCTTTATACGGTTACTGTTGAAGATGTATATGGGTGCTCTGGTCAGGCAAGCATTGATGTTCTTCAACCAGAACGCTTAACTGTTCTTATTGATCATACCGATATTTATTGTCGTGGTGGGAATAACGGAGATGCTACAATTAGTGTAACTGGTGGTGTCTTTCCGTACGTATATAACTGGGATCATGGGCCAACATCAAGCCATATTTCTTCTTTGGTTGCTGGAACTTATAGCGTATTAGTAAAAGACCTTAATGGTTGTCAACTAAATAGTTTTGTAGTTATTAATCAACCAGATAAGTCTGTTGAGATAGATCTTACAACTACGGGTGTTACTTGTACTGGTAAATATGACGGAACGGCTTTGGCTGTCGGAGATGGTGGAACTCCTCCATACTCAATTTATTGGATGCAATATGGAAGTTTAATTGCAGCAGGACAACAAGTTCAATCTCTTCGATCTGGAAATTATTCTGTGGAATTGTTTGATTCTTATAATTGTAAGTCTGAAATCAATTTTGTAATTGCTGAACCATCAGAATTAATTATTGGAAGCGAAATGGTTGCTGTTACATGTAAAGGATATAACGATGGTGTTATAGCTGTGAGCGTTGAAGGTGGTAGCTTCCCATATAGCATTAATTGGAATACTGGCGATTCTTTATCAATAGTTACTGAATTAAGTGCTGGTCAATATACAATTACTGTAACCGATGGAAATAATTGTAGTAAAACAATTGGTGTTTTCATTCCGGAGAGTAATAGACTTTGTCTTGGTATTCCAGATGCCTTTACTCCAAATGCTGATGGAATAAATGATACTTGGGTAATTGAGTACATCGAAATGTACCCCAATTCTTATGTTAATGTATTTAACCGTTGGGGTCAACACATTTATCAGGGTGTTCCTGGCTCTCCATTTTGGGATGGAAAGTTTAACGAAAAGTTTGTGCCGGCTGGCGCATATCAATATGTTGTAGATTTACGTAACGGGATGGAGCCATACACTGGAGTGGTCGTTGTCGTATATTAAGAGATTAAAGGCTGCTTAATGGCAGCCTTTTTTATTTTTTATATTGTTGTTTCTTTAATTTTTCATATTTTTACATCCTAAAACTTTTATTTATGTGGAAAAAGCTTTTAATATTTCTTAAGAGTAAGTTGTTTTTACTAAATTTTGGAGGAGCAATACTATTCTTTGTGGTGATATTTATTATTTTGAATGTTAGTCTTAAATCCTATACTAATCACGGAGATTCTGTAACCGTGCCTACTCTGGTTGGAATGCAATTGGATGAGGCAATTTCTCTAATTGAGGAAAATGGATTTTCTTATGAAATTCTAGATACTGTTTTCGATAATAAACACGATAAAGGTTCAATTGTGGAGCAAAATCCAGTTCCAGAATCTCTTGTTAAAGATGGAAGAAAAATTTATCTGATAGTAAATAGTAATCAAGATGAAATGATTTCAATGCCACAACTTGTTGGCTTTTCTATGAGACAAGTACAGTCGTTAATGGAATCTTATGGTCTTATTATTGGTGGACTTAGATATGTTCCAGACATTGCCGTTAATGTTGTTATTAAACAATTGTATGATGGAGATGATATTGATGCAGGTCATAAAATTAAAAAGGGATCTACTATAGATTTGGTTCTTGGTTTAGGCATAAGCGATAAAACTACAACTGTTCCTTCTTTGATTGGACTTACATACAAACAAGCAAGTAACACTTTATTAGATTTGTTTTTAAACACTGGTGGTGTAAATTATGATAAGACCATAAAAACCAAAAACGACTCCGTAAAAGCTAAAGTATATCGACAGTCTCCTAATTCTAGCACAATAAATGAAGTGAATTTAGGTTATAATGTAGATATTTGGTTGACAAAAGATGAAAGTCTTTTAAAAGCATCGCAAGAAGATGATGAAGGCGATGATAATAATGATTAATAAATAAGCTTGTTTGAATGAAACGATTTATTGTTGTTTTTATAATATTATTGCCTATTGCCAATCTGTTTTCACAGGAGGTTTTAACTGATATTGGCAATGTGAAACTTAAAGAATATAGTGTTGAGTATTTTAAGTATTCACAGCTTAAAAATACGATGGAAGCCGACACATTAGAATTGCCGTTTTTTGACGATTTTGCAAATTCATTTATTTACCCTGATTCTACCATATGGATGGATAAATTTGCGTTTATTAGCAATGAGTATGGGAAAAATCCTGTGTCTTATGGAGTAGCTACTTTAGACGCAATAAATCAGTATGGGGCAGTTTATACTCATCTTCCATCTATTAGTTCGGCAATTGCTGATTATATGACTTCAAAGCCAATCAGACTTAATGTTAATGTTGAAGATTCTGTTTATTTAAGTTTTTACTATCAGGCCGGAGGTTTTGGAAATTCACCGGAGTTGCGCGATTCTTTAGTTTTACAGTTTAAAGCTCCTGAAACACAATGGCAGAGCGTGTGGCATGTTGGCGGTGGATCAATAATGGATACTTTCAAGCTAGTCTTAATTCCTATTGTTAATGAAGAATGGCTGGTTGACGGATTTCAGTTTAGATTTTTAAATTATGCTAGCGTTAGCTCGAATTATGAACCAAGTTGGGTTAGTAATACCGATCATTGGAATATAGATTATATTAAAATGGACACTGCTAGAACTTATACAGATACTCTAAACAATGAAGCAGCATTTGTCGAAAATTTCACATCTATGATCGATGGTTTTGAGAATGTACCGTGGAAACATTTTAAAACGAACGCTGCAGAACTAATGAAGGACAGTTTATTCTATGTTTTTAATAATACCACTTTAAATACCACTCTAAATATTATTAGACAATGCGAGGTTTTTGATTTAAGCACTAATAGTTTGGAGTATTTTGAGTACAACGATAACGATAATATCGATCCACAATCTACTCTGGAGTATAAGCAATTTTTAGACTATGTTTTTGATTCTGACGAAGAAGACTCTGTTACTTTTCTTATTAAGGGATTCCTTGGAACAGACTTTACTTCTGAACGTAATATCTATAGATGGAACGATACAATTCATTATTACCAAAAATTTTCAAACTACTATGCTTATGATGATGGTACTGCTGAAAAAGGATATGGAATCACTGGTCAAAATACTGCTTATTCAAGTCTTGCATATCAGTTTACTCCAATAGTAGCGGATACTTTATATGGGGTTTATATTCATTTTAATCAGGTAATGAATGAAGGTAATCGGAAGTATTTCTTTTTAAATGTGTGGGCAGATAATGATGGAATTCCTGGAGATACTTTGTACCAAAAAATTGGTGTTATTCCAGAGTATAGTGACGAAATAAATGGATTTATGTATTATGCTTTAGATACTGCACTTTTTATAGACACAACTTTTTATATTGGCTGGACAAAGACAACTGACGATATGCTCAATTGTGGATTTGATCTTAACAGAGTTTCAAATCAACATTTGTTTTATAATGTTTCTGGCGATTGGGTAAATTCAGCAATTGAAGGTGCCTTAATGGTAAGACCTGTATTGGGAAGCCAACCACAAGTGTCAAATGTTCCACAAATAACACAATCGCAAGAATTTGAGATTTATCCAAATCCTGCGTCAAATGAATTTAAAATTTCTGTTTTTTCAGACTATAATATGATACAAATCTTTGATGCATCAGGGAAATTAGTCTTTTCCGACGATTCTAAATCTGAGATTAATATTAGTTCCCTTAACAATGGGATGTATTACGTAAAACTTATTTCAGAAACTGATGTGTACAAAACTCAGAAATTACTTATTGTAAGATAAAATTATGAGTATAGAAGATATTGAAATTGAAGAGGCATCAGAAGAGTTTGAGCAATCCGAATTATTTGAGCATCACAGATTAGTTATTGAGGCGGGTCAAAAAATGATGAGGCTTGATAAATATTTAGTATGCCGTATGGCAGCTACTTCGCGCAATCGTATTCAGAACGCTGCAGAAGCTGGTAATATTCTGGTAAACGGCAAGGCAGCCAAAAATTCATATAAGGTTAAACCTGATGATGTTGTTAGTATTGTATTAAGCTATCCAAAAACCGAATATGAGTTATTAGGTCAGGATATTCCACTAGACATTCATTACGAAGATGATCATTTTGTAATTGTCAATAAAAAACCTGGGATGGTTGTACATCCTGCGTATGGCCATTACGACGGAACCTTGGTAAATGCTTTAATGTACCGTTTTCAACAATTACCAATGTTTAGTGGTAAAGAAGTAAGACCAGGATTAGTTCATCGTATTGATAAAGATACATCCGGATTGCTAGTTATTGCTAAATCAGACATTGCCATGAACAAACTTGCCAAGCAATTCTTCGATCATAGTTGCAAGCGATCATATCAGGCTTTGGTTTGGGGAAATCTGCCACAAGACGAAGGTACAATAACAGGACATGTTGGCCGTAATCTGAAAAACAGAAAGGTTATGGATGTTTTTCCAGAGGGTGATTTTGGTAAGGAAGCCATTACACATTATAAAGTTTTGGAGAGGCTTGGTTATGTAAATCTGGTTGAATGTCGTCTCGAAACAGGTCGTACACATCAGATTAGAGTGCATTTTAAAAGTATTGGGCATCCGCTATTTAATGATAGTGAGTATGGTGGAGATAAAATACTAAAAGGAACAACTTTTACTAAGTACAAACAGTTTGTTGAGAATTGTTTTAAAATGTTGCCTCGCCAAGCATTACATGCTAAATCGCTGGGTTTTGTACATCCTGAAACTGGTAAAGATGTTTTGTTCGAATCTGAATTGCCAGAAGATATGCAGAATTGTTTGACAAAATGGAGAAACTATACTGTAGGCAGAGAAGAGCTCCAAGACTAAGAAGCTATTCAGTCTGACAAGGATGGTCTTTGTACTTCTGTAGTAAATATTTTCTGAATTCTCTGTCAGCTTGATAAAGCAACGCAACTTTCTTTACAGGAAGAACAGTCTTGTATTTTTCGTGATATGTTTTCTCAAGTTCAGCTCTTTCATCTTTTATGTCAATCAATCTGTCAAGCTTTTTCTCAAGATCTTTATCACTTAAAGTAGAAATGCTTTTTTTAATTTCTCTCGAAATCTTATGCTCTTCTTTAAATAATACATCCATTTTTTCGTTGAATTCATTATAAAGTGGCCAAAATACTTGAGCCTCTTTTACAGTTAAATCAACCTTTTCAGTAATGAATGATACTTTTTCAGCTTTCATTTTTTCGTCATCCAAAGGACAATTCTTATTTTCTTTGTTGCCTTGTGCAAGGGCAGAAAATGATATGCTGAGAAAAAGTATTAATGTTGAAATAATGATTTTATTTGTTTTCATAATCTTTGTATTTTGTCGTTTTTCAAGTGCTTTTCTGTTTTTTTTGTCCCGAAAGCTTTCGGTAATTTTATTCATTAAGTAACTCGTATTCCAAATAGTATTGCGATAAGTAGTCTTCTACGTAAGCAGCGTCTTCGTCAGTGCTTATTAATTCATTAGCTGCGAGTTCTGAATCAACATCTTCATGCAAATATTCATACATTGTTAAGTGATCGTCGCTAAGGTCAGAAATCATGTCGTTGTATTGTTCAAGCTCAGTGTTCTGTACAACTTCAGTTTTTGTTGCTGGCTTATCACCGAAGAAAACAAGAACGGTTTTTATTCCATAGCCTAAAATGATTACAGAAGCAGCCATGTAAATATATGGTTTAAATAAATCAAAGGGCGAAGCTTTAGCTGTTGGATTTTCGCTAAGTATTCGTTCTTCAATTTTTGATTCCAGATTTTCAAAATAATTATCAGGAACCTTAAAATTGTTTTTCTTTGGTATATCTTCCAGTTTTTTCATAATCACTTTTTTTAGACAATCAATACTAGCAAAGGTTTAAATTTCGTTAATATATTTTTCTATTTTTGTTACTGCATGATGATATGAGGCTTTTAGAGCTCCTACGCTAGTGCCCAGAACTTCACTAATTTCTTCATACTTCATTTCGTTGTAATACTTCATGTTGAAAACCAAACGTTGTTTTTCGGGCAGCTTCAGAACTGATTTTTGTAAATTTTTCTGTAGATTATCACCATCAAAAAACTCATCGCTTTCAATCTTGTCAGCAAAAGAATCTTCGTAACTCAAAGCCGAAAATGTATATGATCTTTTCTTTTTTGCTAAAAAATTTAGTGTCGTATTTGTCGCAATCTTATAAAGCCAAGTGTAAAGTGACGATTCTGACCTGAAGCTATCAATCTTGACATAAGCTTTTATAAATGTATCCTGAATAATATCATCGGCATCTTGATGGTCAATAACCATCCTACGCACATGATAATAAAGCTGTTTGGAATATTTTTTAACGATAATATTAAACGCTGCATTCTTCGATTCTGGATCTGTGAGCAGGTTTAAAATTTCATTATCGTTATTGTTTTCCATATAGAATTACTACTTTCTCTTAATTACTTTTTCAACTGCAAGAACAATGTTTTCAGCAGTAAGTCCGTATTTCTCCATCAATTGATCAGGAGTTCCGCTTTCGCCAAAAGTATCCATAACAGCTACTGCTTCCATTGGAACAGGAAAATTTAATGCAATTGTTTGAGCAGCAATATCAGTTAGCCCACCATTAAGCATATGTTCTTCTGCACAAACCAAAGCTTTTGTTTTCTTAACAGAGGTTAAGACAGATTTCGCATCAAAAGGTTTAATCGTATGGATATTAAAAACTTCAGCTTTGATTCCTTTTGCAAGGAGTAATTCGCATGCTTCTATTGCTTTCCAAACCATGTGGCCAGTTGCAAGAATAGTAACATCTGGACCTTCGTATAGTTGCTGAGCTTTGCCAATTTCAAACTTTTCGTTCGGATCGGTAAAATTTGGAACTGTAGGACGGCCAAACCTTAAATAAACAGGTCCTTCAAATTCCGCAATTGCCATTGTAGCTGCTTTGGTTTGGTTATAGTCACAAGGACAAATAACTGTCATGTTTGGCAACATTTTCATTAGGCCTAAATCTTCGAGAATCTGATGTGTTGCACCATCTTCACCCAATGTTAGTCCTGCATGAGAAGCACATATTTTAACATTCTTGTTTGAATAAGCAACCGATTGACGAATTTGGTCATAAACACGACCTGTGGCAAAACCTGCGAAAGTTCCTGCGAAAGGAATTTTGCCGCCAATTGTTAAGCCTGCTGCAGTTCCAATCATATTTGCTTCAGCTATTCCAGCCTGAAAGAATCTTTCAGGAAATGCTTTTTGAAACTCATTCATTTTTAACGAACCTATAAGGTCGGCGCATAATGCGACAATGTTTTCATTTTTTTTGCCTGCTTCAAAAAGTCCTGCACCAAATCCTGATCTGGTGTCTTTTTTTTCTGTGTAGGTATATTTACTCATTTTATTTTGTTTTATAAATTTTCAATTATAAAGTCACCAGATTTTACTCTGAACTTAAACTCACCAGTATTACCAGATTTCATTTGTTGTTTTTCTCTAAAAACAATACGATAATAACCAGGTTGAAGTCTAAATTTGTAATGTGTTTGGTCGGGAGTAAAATCAAAAATATTTGTTAGAACATCTCCGTGTTCTTCAAGAAGTGTTCCGTAAGAAGGATTCCTAAAGTTAAAAATAGCATCTCCAGGCTCTGGAATATCTATTGTTGAAGTCTTTGATTGAGTTATTTTTACTGCATCTACATATATTCTAGGCATTGTAAGAATTTCTAAATCATATAACCCGGTAATCAGTTTTTGTTTTTTATCTGCATCTAAAACATACAGAGTTTGCGGAATACCAGTTTTACGAACAATGCATTTAATGTTAGCATTTGCCACTGTGTCACCTGCAATATTAACAAATAGAACTCCTTGTGGAGCGGGCACATCAATAATATTTAGAATTCCTTCTTTTAAAACAATGCTGTCTTTGTACATTGGGGGAATAGTATGAACTTTCAAGTCGTACACAGATAAAATATCAAGATAAATTGTATCCGGTTTGTTCTGAGAATTCATTGTGTGCATGTAGGTGTAACGAATATCGCCTGATAAATTATCATGAAACGACATAACGGCATTTGTCTCAATCGGTTTTCCATCTGTATCAAGTAAATTTACCTGAACACTGGTGAGGTTTGTAACTTGCCCAACTATGGTATTAATTGCCACTCTAAATTGCTCTTCATCGGCAGCATTAAAGTAGTTACCCATACATTCGAGCATGTCAACAAGAGAAATGTCAATATCAACTCCAATTATATATGGTTTTAGGACAACTCCTTTTTTTTGCAGTGCCACACTCACTTCACATGGGTCTCCTTCGCACATTTCTAGTCCGTCAGTAATTAATATAATTATATTTCGGCATTCATCGCAAGGCGGAAAGTCTCCTTCTGATTTGCCAATAGAATAAGCAATTGGTGTTACTCCCTTTGGTCTAATCGAATTCATTTTCTCACGAATTAATCCAATTGTATTCTCTCCAAAAGATACTTCTAGTTTTGAATCCATACAATCTGCTGGCGGCGTAGGACTTTGATGTCCATATACGCGAAGAGCAACTTCTAGATTTTGTTCTTGTTGAATAGCTTCAAGTGAATCTAATAATTCAAATAGCAATTCTTTCGCCTTGTTAAACTTTACCGTGCCTTCCCATCTTTCCATCATGCTGGTTGATGAGTCGAATATTATTAATATCCTAGTTAAAGGCTTTTCCGGCTCAGGAGTATTTCTTACCTGTGCCGAAGCTAGGATACATAAACATAACAGGACGAGTAATAATGCAATTTTTTTCAAGATTCAGATTTTTAGTAATCTCCAAGTGTTTCTTCGAGTTGAGAAAGTGCAAGTTTTAATTGTTCGTCGTTTGGAGCCACTCCGTGCCATTTGTGTGAGCCCATCATAAAATCTACACCGTTACCCATTTCGGTTTTCATAATAACCATAACTGGTCGCTCGTTGCCAGACAATTTCTTTGCCATATTTATTGTTTCGACCAATTCCTTGATGTTATTGCCATCACATTCGAGTACATTCCAGTTAAAAGCTTCCCATTTCTGACGTATCATGGTTAGATTCATAACATCTACAGTAGAACCATCAATTTGTTGGCCGTTGAAGTCAATAAATGCAATTAAATTGTCAATTTTACGTGCTTGAGCAAACATTGCGGCTTCCCAAACTTGGCCTTCTTCTATTTCGCCATCACCCATAAGGCAATAAACAAATTTGGAGTCATTATTCAATTTTTTTGCAAGAGCAGCACCGCAAGCTACGGATAAACCTTGTCCCAATGATCCAGAAGCAATTCTGATACCTGGTAAATGCTCGGCAGTAGTTGGATGTCCTTGTAATCTGGAATCTAAAGCTCGGAAAGTTCCCAATTCTTCAATAGGAAAGTAACCTGCGCGCGCAAGAGTGCTATACCAAGCTGCAGATGTGTGTCCATTGGAAAGAAAGAACAAATCCTGATTTTTCCCGTTCATATCGAATTTAGGATCGTGATCCATTATCTCAAAATACAAACTAACGATTAAATCGGTTACTCCCAAAGAACCACCCGGATGACCGGAGTTTTTAGCATGTATCATTCTCAGTAAATCTCTTCTGACCTGACTCGCAACTGCTTCTAATTTTTGTATTTTTTCCATCGTTTTTCTTTTATTGCACAAAAGTATTAATTTTCCAAGACTTATTTGCGAAAATTGAAAGAGGTTATTAACGGCATTAATATGTGCAAATGTTAATAAATAACGCGAAATGAGTTGAATTATTGGCGGATTCACTTTTGTTTTTGCACTATCTCGAAAATAATTCTATTTTTACAAAAAAAATACTGTATTGAACGTAGAATTATTTATTGCTAGAAGGCTTGTTAGTAAAAGACATTCGACAAATAGTTTCAGCAGACCTATTGTTGCTGTGGCTGTTGGAGGGATTGCTATTGGTTTGGCAGTAATGATTCTTGCTGTTGCAATTGTAACTGGGTTCAAAAAAGAAATATCTTCCAAAGTAATTGGGTTTGGGGCGCATCTTCAAATCTTAAACTATGATAATAATACATCATACGAAACAATGCCAATAACACAAAATCAGGACTGGATTGGTCAGGTTTCAAAATTGGATGGTATTGAAAGTATAAACAAGTTTATTGTAAAAGCTGGAATTTTAAAAACTGAAGATTATCTTCATGGTGTGGTCTTTAAGGGAATTGACCGCGACTATAACTGGCAGTTTTTTAATCAATATATGGTGGATGGTGACACTTTGGTGATTATCGATTCTGCAAAATCAAATCAGGTAGTAATTTCTCAATATATTGCTAATGCATTAAAACTTAAGAAAGGCGATAGTTTTGCTGCCTATTTTATTCAGGATCCACCAAGAATGCGAAAATTTACTGTGGCTGGAATCTACAATACCCAATTAGAAGACCTCGACAAGCTATTTGTATTTGTGGATATTAAACATTTAAGAAAACTTAACGATTGGGAAGACGATCAAATTACAGGTTTCGAAATTCGTGTGGACGATTTTTCTAAAATTACCGAATACGAAAAAACTGTAAATAGAATTGTCGGAAATAATTTTAGCCCTGATGGTAGTATGCTGAAAGTTAGAAATATTAGCGATGAGTATCCTGGTATTTTCGACTGGCTTTCATTACTCGACATAAACGTTTGGGTGATATTAATTCTCATGGTGAGTGTGGCTGGTTTTAATATGGTATCTGGTTTACTTGTTATTATTCTCGAAAGAGTGAACATGATTGGCATTTTAAAGAGCGTAGGGGCCACAAATGCTAAAATTGGAAAAGTCTTTATTTATGTGGCTGGATATTTAATTTCCAGAGGATTAATTATTGGTAATGTTGTGGGAATTGGCCTTTGTCTAATTCAAATGTACACAGGAGTAATTACTCTCGATCCAGAGTCATATTATGTTTCAACAGTTCCGATAAACCTAAACATTATTCATCTTTTAATACTAAATATCGGTACTTTGCTTGTTACTTTGAGTATGATGTTTTTACCATCATTAATAATTTCAAGAATAAGTCCCGCTGATTCAATAAGGTTTAACTAAAAAGCAAATTTTATGATTTATTTCACTTATTTGTCACTCGCAATTGCTCCAGTTTTAATAATCACAATTTATATTTACGTTAGAGATAAGTTTAATCGGGAGCCTTTTTGGCTTCTTACTTTAAGTCTGATAGGAGGTATGTTTTCCGTAATTCCTGTATTAATTACAGGCGCTTTAACCGATTTAATGATTCCTTATTTGCAAGGAATTCAGAGACCAATTTACGAAGCCTTTATTCAAGCTGGATTTGTCGAAGAATTATTTAAATTATTAGTCGTTCTGTTGTTGGTGTGGCGGAGTCGTCATTTTGATGAAAGATTTGATGGAATTGTGTATGCTGTGTTTGTTTCCATGGGATTTGCTTTGGTAGAAAACATTCTTTATGTCTTTGATGGTGGAATTGGAACAGGTTTAGTAAGAATAGTTACTGCAGTTCCTGCACATGCAATATTTGGTATTTCGATGGGATATTATCTGGGTATGGCAAAATTCAATCCTTGGCGCAGGTCAAGTTATATTGCACTTGCTCTTATCGTTCCTTGGCTATTACACGGATTCTATGATGTGGTAATTATGATTGGAAACGACTGGTTATTGATTGTTTTTGTGGTTTATCTTATCTTCATGTATATTTATGGATTTAGAAAAATTAGAGAATTAGCACGTTTAAAAGTAAAACCAGGAGAGGAAAAAGAAACTCTAATTATTCAAACTGAAAATATTACAGAAACTGATAATACAAAAAACTATGGAACAGAAGAACAATCTTGATCTAATTGCAACCTTTCATTTTGTTTGGGGTGGTCTAAAAATTTTCGCATCTTTATTTGTGCTGATTTATGTGGTAATAGGCGCAGGGTTACTTGTTGCAGGAACTCAGTCTAGTGAAACTGAAATGCAATTAACTGGCGGAGTGTTCTTAATATTTGGCTTATTCACATTTTTATTGGTAGTTGCTTTAGGAATATTAAGTATTTTATGCGGTAAGTATCTGCGAGAAAAGAGAAATAGAATGTTTTGCTTGGTAATGTCTGGCCTTGCTTGTGCTAGTGCTCCACTTGGAACAGTATTAGGAATATTCACTATTCTTGAAATAGAGAAACCAGAAATAAAAGCTTTATTTGAGGCTAATCGTAAAAAGTAATAGCATTTTAAGTTTTGTCCAAATATGAATGGCAATTTTTTTAATTAATAGAAATTATTTTCTGAAAAAATCAGCCAATGCATCACTATTTATACTATCCTGTTTGCCCTCCAGCATATTTTTTATTGTAACAGTACCATTTTTGAGCTCGTCTTCACCTATGATAGCAACATAACTAATGTTTTTATTGTTAGCATATTTAAACTGTTTGTCGAGTTTTGCTTTGTCAGGATACACTTCACAACTAATACCGTTTTGGCGTAGAGTTTTTGCAAGTTTTAGGCAAATTGCCTCTTCTTTTTGACCGAAGTTGACAAATAAAACTTCACTTGATTTTGCAGCAGCTTCAGGAAAAATTTGCAATTGCTCCATAACATCGTAAATGCGGTCGGCACCAAAAGAAACACCTACGCCAGAAATATCTTTTAATCCAAAAATTTCTGTAAGATTGTCGTAGCGACCACCACCACAAATGCTTCCAATTTCTACATCATCAGCTTTAACCTCGAAAATTGCTCCAGTATAGTAGTTTAACCCGCGGGCAAGACTTAAATCTAATTCAACTTTTGTATTTAGCGGAAACGATTTTAGGTAGTCAAAAACAGTTTTGATTTCTTCTATCCCTTTTATTCCGGTTTCGCTATCTTTCAGCATTTGTTCTAGAAATTCGATACTTCCGGCTGTGTCACGTTTATTCTCAAGTATCGGAATAAGCTTTTTAATAGCCGCTTCGGACAATTCGTTTTTACGTAGTTCTTCGCATACTTTTTCGGTTCCGATTTTGTCAATTTTGTCAATTGCCACAGTTATTGCCATAAATTTTTCGGCTTCCCCAACTGCTTCGGCAATTCCTGAGAGAATTTTGCGATTATTAATTTTAATCGTAGTGTTTATCTTTAGTTCAGAAAAAATGTCATCAATAATCTGCATCAATTCAAATTCATTTAATAAAGAATTTGAGCCTATAACATCAACATCGCATTGATAAAACTCGCGATAGCGTCCTTTTTGTGGCTTATCGGCACGCCAAACAGGTTGAATTTGGTATCTTTTAAATGGAAAACTTATATCGTTACGATGTTGTACTACAAATCGAGCAAATGGAACAGTAAGGTCGTATCTAAGTCCTTTTTCTGAAATTGAATTTGTAATTTTTGAAATATTCTGACTGTTGAAATCTTCTGGATTTACTTTATTGGTAAAATCACCTGAATTTAAAATCTTAAATAACAGTTTATCACCTTCTTCACCATATTTACCCATCAGTGTTGAAAGGTTTTCCATTGCTGGTGTTTCAATAGGAGAGTAGCCATATTTATTAAAAACCGACTGAATGGTTTTAAAGATAAAATTTCTTTTATTCATCTCGGCAGGACCGAAATCTCTAGTTCCTTTTGGTATGGAAATTTGTTGTGCCATTTGTTAAACGTTAAATCTGATGTGCATAATATCACCATCTTGTACTACATAAGTTTTGCCTTCAACGTGAAATTTGCCAGCATTTTTTAAAGCTGCTTCTGAACCGAGGCTAATAAAATCATCGTATTTCATAACTTCGGCACGAATAAAACCACGCTGCAAGTCACTATGAATAACTCCTGATGCTTCGGGAGCTGTCATGCCTTTTTTTATCGTCCATGCTTTTATTTCTTTTGGCCCAACTGTAAAAAACGAATGAAGATTTAATAAATCGTATGCTTCGCGAATAATTGTATTAACGCTTGGTTCTGTTAGTCCGTAATCTGTTAAAAATTCTTGTTTTTCTTCGTCAGTTTCGAGATCTGCAATGTCTGATTCTAGTGCAGCTGCAACTTTAAGTATTTTAACGCCTTCTTCGGTAATAGCTGCTTTAACTGCATCAACATATTTGTTGCCAGTGGTCATTGAGTTTTCATCTACATTACAAACAAACATTACAGGTTTGGCGGTTAGTAGAGATAGGTCAGCGACAAATCTTTTTTCTTCTTCTTTAACTGGAACAGTTCTAGCATTTTGCATATTTTCGAGATGGTCTTGGTAAACTTTTAAAACTTCGATTGCAAGTTTTGCTTCTTTATCTCCAGTTTTAATAAGCTTTTCCATGCGGACAATCTTCTTAGTAACCGACTCTATATCTTTAACTTGTAATTCGAGATCTATAGTTTCCATATCACGAACTGGATTCACCGAACCATCAATATGAGGCAGACTGTCATCGTCGAAACAACGTAAAACATGAATAATTGCATCTGCATTACGTATGTCGGCTAGAAAAGTATTTCCAACTCCTTCACCATTGCTCGAACCTTTAGTAAGACCTGGAATGTCGATGATATCAACAGTTGCAGGTACTAATTTTTCGGTTTTCTGGAATTTTTCCAATTGTTTAAGTCTGTTGTCGGGAACACCTATTACACCGATATTTGATTTGTTACTTGAAAAAGCAAAACTTGTAGTTTCTGCCTTTGTGTTTGACATACAATTAAATACAGTGGTTTTCCCACAGTTTGCAATACCAATAATTCCGCAATGTAATCCCATCTTTTGTTTTTTTATTATGCGATGCAAAAATAATATTTTTATGCGAATTTTTGCTACAAGCCGATTGTAAAAATAATCTTTGCTAATTCAACGCATTCAGAATCAACCTTTTTATACTTTATCCGTTCTTTATTAAAACACGATTGTTAAAATTACTACAATAATGTGTTTTGAAATATTGTTTTAATAGTGTAAGTTTGTAAAAATGTTATTATGAATAAGCGACTGATAATAATTTCCTTGATAATTGCTGCCACGGTCTATCTAACATCTTGTGGAGGTGGTAGTACAGGTCCCGTTCAAAACCCGGTAATGTACGGATTAGTAAATTCCACAAATTGGCGTAGTCCGGATCCAAGAGCCGTTTTAACAGACCATAGTATAAAGGTATATGGAACTTCTGCTAACGGACAAACAATTTTGTTGAGCATAAATACTGGTGAGGTGGGAGAGTATAATTTGAGTTCTACAAATGGTAATTATGCCGAGTTTATCCCCAATATGAGTGCTGGTGCCTCTAGGTATTCTACTTCAAATTCTGAAAATGGTACTGGTTTTGTCCGTATTTCTTCAATTAACGAAGAGACTAAGACTGTTAGTGGAACATTTAGTTTTAAAGCTTATAGAACATCTGATAACACATTTAAAACGATTAGTGACGGAACATTTACGAATGTTGATTACCAATATTATAACACTACGGACACTAGTGCATTCGAAAATTTATTTATTTTTGCTGATGCTGTTGCGACTTGGAATGCGGCTACTATTTCTGGATTTAGAAACGATACAGCATTATTTATTACTGGAGAGTGTAATAGAGCAGTAGCATGGCAAAGTGTTACAATGTGGATGTCGCCAACAATTGCAGCAGGAGTTCATTATATTACTTCTGGCGGTCCTATTTGGGCAAAATTTCAACAAGGTTTTTATGAATACCCTGCAGTTAATGGCTCGGTTACAATAATTGAGAATAACGCTACTGATAAAATTATAAGAGGAACTTTCTTCTTTAATTATTTAGACAATAATAATAACACACAGTCAATTACAGGAGGTCAATTTGAGGTCGAATATGAGGATTTGACCGAGGAGGTCCTGTAATTATAAAAAATAAATTTTAGATAAGCTTTCTACAAACCAGTAGAGAGCTTTTTTTATGTCTTTGCTTGATCCCTTTGCTCCCTTGTTCTCTAATGTTTTAATCTCGATATTAGCAATATAATGCTTCGTTATATAGGAATTGAACTAATCATCAATATGATAAGATTGGTTTAATGAAATTGGTAATATTTTTTATGTCGATACGCTTTCTGTAAATGTATTCCTTATAAATGCGGGATTTCGCAAACTCAAAATGCACTTCCCTTTAATTATCTAAGTGCGGAGGTTATTAGTGTTTTTGGTTAGCAAAATTGCTTTATTATTGCGAATCTGTTTTAAACTTTTCTAGTTTTACGCAGGTAAGTATAATTGAAAGGAGTATAGACATATTTAAACAAAAACAGCCACCTTAACGGTAGCTGTTTCATTATGATTTGCTAAGAATTCTTAGAAGTCTAATTTGTCAGCGCCTTCACATTCATAAAGAGCCATCATTGCATTGAAGAATTCTTCATACATTTTTTCCATTTCAGCTTTGTTGTCTTCTTGGTATTTGTCCATTTTTGCAGTAGCATCTTTATCATCTTTGTACTTTGCATCCATTTCTTTTTCAAATTCGTCAAGTTCTTTTGAAAGAGTTTTTAATTCTGCGAGTTCTTTGTCATCGATTTTTTGATCTTCAGCAACTTTTTTAGCTACTTCAGTGTACTTTTCGATTTTTTTCATCATTTTTTTAGCATCAGCTTCTGGACCACCACAAGATGCCAAAGTCAAAATAAAAGCAGCAAGGCTTAATAAGATTGCAATTTTTTTCATAATATAAAATTTATAAATTAATATTTCGTGTGTAAAGATATTAAATCTTTGGTTAAGAGCAAAGAATTACTGAAATTATTTGAAGTTAAGTTTGTAAAAGTTTTAGTTTTTGGAGCTAAATTCTAATAAATAAAAAAGGCCACCCTATTAAGGTGACCTTTTTATGAAAAATAATTTAATATTATTCTAATTTGTCAGCGCCTTCACATTCGTAAAGAGCCATCATTGCTGAGAAGAAATCTTCATAAACTTTTTCAAGATCAGCTTTGTTGTCTTCCAAATACTTGTCAACTTTTTCTTTACCTTCTTTGTCGTCTTTGTATTTTGCATCCATTTCTTTTTCGAATTCGTCTAACTCTTTTCCAATTGTTTTGAGTTCTCCGATTTCTTTTTCGTCAAGTTTTTTGTCTTCAGCAGCTTTTTTAGCTACTTCTGTGTACTTTTCGATTTTTTTGATCATTTTTTTTGCGTCAGCTTCTGGACCACCGCAAGATGCAAGTGTCAAAATAAAAGCTGCTAAGCTTAATAAAATTGCGATTTTTTTCATAATTGATAAAATTTAAGTTTATAAAATTATTTAAAGTGTAAATAAAAGCAATATTTTTTAAAATTGAAACTATTTGTCAATATAATTTCTCGTTTTTTTGAACTTTTACTAACAATATGTTGAAAACTTTGATGTTTTTTTATTACTCCAGGTTTTCTGCACCTTCGCAATCCCATAAAGACATTAAAGCATCGGTGTATTCAACCATAATTTTTTTATTGTCATCTTCTTTCATGAAATCCTGCATTTGC
>JBBQCZ010000006.1:0-60718 GCA_038319215.1 Bacteroidales bacterium
CTAATCCTGTTTTTGGATCAATCCGAATCAAATCGATAAAATCGATTGGTTTTTCTGGCATGTCAATTACATAACATGCTGTCTCTACAAAATAACTGAGATAAGCATAACCGTCTGGGTTTTCTGCTTTAATTTCTGCTAGGCTTTGACTATCGTATTTTACCAAAAGTTTGGAATCAATACTTTGTGAAAAACAATAATTTCCACCTATTAGTAAGGCTAAGAGAAAAATGATTTTTGTTGTTTTCATCTTAAAACTGTTTATATAATTACTACGTTAAAAATCTCATTTACAATTGCTTGACAACATAAGTAGCCAAAACGTTGTATTAGAAAAATAATTTTATTATGTTTTTATTAATTAAGTATAAAGTCAATTACAATAATTTTAACATTTTAGGGCTATTTATGGCAATACTAAATTTATGCTTTATAACTCTATTTACTCACTTTAAACACTTTTTCTATTTCTTTTAATATCAAATAGCACCTAATCCTATGTTTTTACATCCAAAAACTTGAATTTTCAAAAGACATTTATTTTGATTACAAAAAAATAATGTAGGCCATAAAAAAAAATTTACAAGTCATAAAAATCAGTAATAATTAAAATTTTACAATAAAAAAAAGACATAAGGTTAATAAAAACTTTGTATAATGTCAAAATTGGTGCTTTCGTAATTGTATTTTTGCAAGAAAATTATTTGTTGTGGTTACAGATTTATTGACACAGTTAAATGTATCGCAAAGAGAAGCGGTTGAATATACAAGCGGCCCGCAATTAGTTATTGCAGGTGCAGGTTCGGGAAAGACAAGAGTACTTACTTATAAGATTGCATATTTGATTTCAAAAGGAATAAATCCAAGTCGGATTTTAGCCCTAACTTTTACCAACAAGGCATCAATTGAAATGAAAGCAAGAATAGACTCTCTTTTAGGCTATCAGGCTTCACGAAGTATTTGGATGGGAACTTTTCATTCAATTTTTGGACGTATGTTACGAATTGATGCCGAGAAACTTGGATTTACAAAGAGCTTTACCATTTACGACTCTGCCGACTCATTGAATATGGTAAAATCAATTATTAAAGATCTAAATCTTAGTGATGATATTTACAAGCCAAAAGCTGTTCTTGGAAGGATTTCTACTTCAAAAAACAACCTGATGACAGCAGAGGCATACGCACAAAACAATGACATATTAATTGAAGATGCAAAAGAAAATCGGGAGCACTTTCACACAATCTACACAAGATACTCGCAACGAGGTCGTCAATCAAATGTAATGGATTTCGACGACATGCTTCTATACACAAATATACTTTTTAAAATTAGTCCCGAAACTCTAGAAAAATACCGAAATATGTTTGATTATATTTTGGTAGATGAGTATCAGGATACAAACTTTTCTCAATATCTGATAATAAAAAGATTAGCAGAAAACCATAGAAGGTTATGTGTTGTTGGCGACGATGCGCAAAGTATATATTCGTTCCGAGGTGCTAAGATTCAAAACATTCTCAACTTTAAAAATGATTATAAAGATTACCAATTATTTAAACTCGAACAAAACTATAGAAGTACTAAAACGATTGTAAAAGCGGCTAACTCCCTAATTGAAAAAAATTCACGTCAAATTCCAAAAAAAGTATTTTCAGAAAACGATGAAGGATCAATGATTAGGGTTGAGAAGTCAATGACAGACGGACTTGAAGGCATATCTGTTGCCGGCATTATTAGCAAGCTTTGCATGGAAGATCATTATTCTCATTCCGATTTTGCAATTCTATATAGAACAAATTCTCAATCTAGAATTATGGAGGAGGCATTGCGAAAATACAATATTCCCTATAAAGTTTATGGTGGGTTGTCATTTTATCAGCGCAAAGAAATAAAAGATATTATCGCATATATACGTCTGAGTATAAACCATAATGACATTGAGGCATTTAAAAGAATTATAAATTACCCATCTCGAAAAATAGGAAGTACAAGTGTTGATAAAATCTTGAATTTTTCTGCAAATTCAGGCGTCCCTTTCTGGGACATTGTGTCGTCGCCAAACAATTACAATATTGATATTAATGCTGGCACAAAAATGAAAATTGCCGGATTTGCTCAACTAATTCAATATTTTACAGAAAAAGTCGAAGAAATAAATGCCTATGAGTATATAACTGAATTTGTAAATAAAGCAGGTATAAATCACGAGCTCTTTTTAGACAAATCGCCAGAAGGTGTGAGCAGATATGAAAATATTCAAGAGTTAATAAACGGGGTAAAGGATTTTTGCGAAACTCAAAAACAAGAAGCAATATTTGAGGGGGTTTCTGTTGTAGATTATCTTGAGAATGTTTCAATACTAACCGACATTCAAAACGAAAACCAAGAGGAAATACAAGAAAAAGTAAGCATGATGACAATTCATTCTGCCAAAGGACTTGAATTTAAAAATGTTATTGTTGTAGGAGTAGAAGAAAATCTTTTCCCAAATGCAATGACAGCTTCGTCGGCAAATGAGCTAGAAGAAGAAAGACGATTATTCTATGTAGCAATAACAAGGGCAATGGAAAACCTATTTATTTGCTATTGTGTTAATCGATTCCGATTTGGTAGTATGACAGGAATGGAGCCAAGCAGGTTTATTAAAGAAATAAATTCTGAATATCTGGATTGGCCAGCTTTATTAATTAATTCAGCACCAGATTTCACTGGCGAAAGAAAAAAATACGCAGAATATCAGTCAAACAGCAATATCAGCCCAAAAAAGAAACCTATACCCGAAACAAAACCGTATGCTCCTATTCGTCAACAAAAACTTGTGAGTATTGACAAAATCAAAACGGAACCAACTCATACAGAGGCACATAAAGTTTCAGAATTTGTAGCTGAAATGCGAATAAGGCACAAATCTTTTGGAGAAGGTATTATTCTTGAAATTTCAGAAGATGGTAACGACTCAAAGGCATTAATTAAGTTTGATTCAGGAGAAACAAAAACACTATTGCTCAAATTTGCCAAATTGGAAATATTATAGTGTCTTAAAACTTGCTAAATAACCGAATAAAGATTAGTTTTGTAAAAATTTGATTAATTATGGATTATAATACACAAAGGCCGCAAATGAAACTACCTGAATATGGAAGAACTATTCAACAAATGGTAGATTATTGCTGTTCAATTGAGGATCGAGAAGAAAGAACTAAGTCCGCATATGCAGTAATTGCGATTATGGGCAATATGAATCCTCACTTAAGAGATGTGGCTGATTTTAAGCACAAACTTTGGGATCACTTGGCAATTATGTCTGATTTTAACATGAATATTGACTGGCCATACCCATTACCCGACATGGCTTTGCTTAGTGAAAAACCCGAAAAACTAGCTTATTCAGACGATAATTTTAAATTTAGACATTACGGTAAATTTATTGAAGAAATTCTTAAAAAACTTAACGAAATAGAGGAACCAGAGAAAAGAAGTGCACTTATTGAAATGATGGCCAACCATATGAAACGCTCATATATGGTTTGGAAAAAAGAGAGTATTTCTGATGATATTATTTTTAAAGAACTTGCAATTATTACTCGCGGTAAAGCAGAAATTCCTGATGGAATGAAACTTGGCGACTTTAGAGACGTGCTTGCAGTTGCACCGCAACCAAACAAAGGGGTAAAAAAACGTCCTACTTTCAAGAGAAAATAAAATATGAGTACATTTAAAATCACTGGGGGCAGTTGCCTTAATGGAGAGATTACTCCACAAGGAGCTAAAAACGAGGCTCTTCAGGTAATTTGTGCTGTTTTACTTACCAATGAAAAGGTTAAAATCAGTAATATTCCTGACATTCTCGATGTAAATAAATTAATAGATTTACTTGGTTCCCTGGGAGTGGAAGTAACCAAACAAGGCAAAGGAATATTTACATTTCAAGCCGATAATATAAATCTAGAATATCTAAAATCTGACACTTTTAGAAATGACGGAGCCGCTTTACGTGGGTCGATAATGATTCTTGGTCCTTTATTGGCAAGATTTGGCGCTGTTTGTATGCCGAAACCCGGTGGCGATAAAATTGGTAGAAGAAGACTCGATACTCACTTTATTGGTTTTAAAAAACTTGGTGCAGAATTCGACTTCGATTTTAAAGAAAACTTTTACACTCTCACTGCCAAAGAACTAATTGGCACTTATCTTCATCTCGAAGAAGCTTCAGTTACAGGTACCGCAAACATAATTATGGCAGCAGTCCTTGCAAAAGGAGTTACCACAATTTATAATGCTGCTTGTGAGCCATATATTCAACAATTATGTCTTTTATTAAACGAAATGGGTGCCAACATCAATGGAATTGGCTCTAATTTATTAAAGATAAATGGCGTAGAAAACTTACATGGCGCTACTCATAGAATTCTACCCGACATGATTGAAATAGGTAGTTTTATTGGGATGGCCGCAATGACAGGATCTGAACTTCTTATCAAAGATGTAAGATATGACATGCTTGGTATTATCCCAGATTCTTTTAGAAAGCTTGGGATAAAAATAGATCATATTGGTGACGACATTTTTATTCCTGCTCAACAAAATTATCAAATTGAAAGTTTTATTGATGGCTCCATCATGACAATTGCCGATGCAATTTGGCCTGGCCTTACTCCCGACTTACTAAGTGTGTTCTTGGTCGTGGCAACACAAGCAAAAGGTTCTGTTTTAATTCATCAAAAAATGTTCGAAAGTCGTCTTTTCTTCGTTGACAAACTAATTGATATGGGTGCTCAAATTATATTATGTGATCCACATAGAGCAACTGTTATTGGATTAGACAAAGCAATTAAACTTAGAGCAACCACAATGCAATCTCCCGACATTAGAGCTGGTATGGCATTACTAATTGCAGCAATGTCGGCAGAAGGAACCAGCATTATACATAATATTGAACAAATCGACCGTGGGTACGAAAACATAGATTTTCGCCTAAATAAATTGGGTGCTAATATTGAACGAATTAACTACTAAACTTGAATTATGAAAAAATCTTTAACTGTACTTTTTGTATTATTATTTTCATTAAGCATTTCTGCTCAAACAATTGGAATAGAAATAGGAAACATCGCTCCAGAAATAAAACTACCCAATGCCAAAGGTGATAGTATTAGCCTTTCTTCACTAAGAGGAAGTGTTGTTCTGATAGATTTTTGGGCATCCTGGTGTGGCCCTTGTCGTAAAGAAAACCCAAATGTGGTTAGCGCTTATGAAAAATTTAATAATGTAAATTTTTCTATTGGTAAAGGTTTTACAGTTTATGGCGTTTCATTGGATAAAACAAAAGAAAATTGGGTAAAAGGAATTGCTGATGATAAACTAACTTGGACGAATGTTAGCGACTTGCAATATTGGAGTTGTGCACCCGCTAAAGAATACGGTGTAAAAGGTATTCCATCGAATTTCCTTATCGACGAAAATGGTGTAATAATTGGGAAAAATCTACGTGGCGAAGCTCTCGAAGCTACTCTAGAAAAATATATAGTTAAAGACCCTGCCCTTCAATTTAAAACAGCTCTTACTCAGCTAAATCTCGAATATAATCGATTAGCTGAAACTGAAGAATATGCGAATAGAAAAGAATTGAAGAAAATTAAAAAATCTATTGATAGCATTGAGAAACTTATTGACAGCATGAAAAAATAAACCCTGACATTTTTACTCCTAAATGCTGCCAATTTGTCGCTTCAGCTCATTGGCAAAATATTTGAAATGCGCATTGTGGAAAAAATTAATAATATGGATAACGAAAGAATAGATTCACAGGAAAAGGAAAATAATGATCAACAGGACGTGAATGTGGATAATACAGAAGTTCCTCAAGAAACAAAAAAAAGTTCTAAGTCTATATTAAAAAGTAAAGAACGAAAACTTAAGGATGAAATTGAAGTTTTAAATCAGAAAAACGGAGAACTTCAAGATAAGTATTTACGCTTAGTTGCAGAGTACGATAACTTCAGAAAAAGAACAGCTAAAGAAAAAATTGACCTACGTGATAATGTTAAAGCGTCTGTTATCCTTGATTTTATACCTGTTGTTGATGATATGGATAGAGCAATGTCTCATTTGGGTGAGGTAAAAAACGTAGAAGCTACTGTTGATGGAATAAAACTTATACATCAGAAGTTTACTGATTTTCTAAAGTCTGTTGGAGTAGCAGAAATTGATGCAAAAGATCAAGAATTCGACACCGACTTGCATGAGGCAATCACCAAATACCCAGTAGAAGACGAAGCTCAAAAAGGGAAAGTGATAGATGTAGTGCAGAAAGGTTATAAAATAAATGATAAAGTAATACGATTTTCAAAAGTCGTCGTTGGAGAATAACATATGAATAAACGGGACTATTACGAAATACTTGGTGTTGGGAAAGATGCTGCGGCTGACGAAATAAAAAAAGCTTACAGACAAAAAGCTATTAAATTTCATCCTGATAAAAATCCAGACGACAAACAAGCCGAAGAAAATTTTAAGGAAGCTGCCGAAGCTTATGAAATTCTTAGCAATCCTGACAAAAAAGCTAGATACGACAGATTTGGACATGCTGGAATGAGTAACTCAGGTGGTTACAGCGGCGAAGGAATGACTTTTGATGATATCTTCTCGAGGTTTGGAGATATTTTTGGAGACAGCTTTGGGGGCGGCTTTGGAAGCTTCTTTGGTGGTGGTGGCCAAGGTAGAGGTCGCACAAGAGTAAATAAAGGAACAAACTTAAGAGTTACTGTAAAACTAACTCTCGACGAAATAGCTAACGGTACTACAAAGAAAATAAAAGTAAAAAAATACATTGCTTGTAAGGAATGTGGTGGAAATGGTGAAAAAAATGGCCATTCAAGTAAAACCTGCCCTACATGTAACGGTAGAGGAACTCAAACCCGTATTGTAAATACAATTATGGGGCAAATGCAAAGTTCAACAACTTGTCAAACTTGCGGTGGCGAAGGTAAAATAATTGAAGAAAAATGTAATGCCTGCTATGGCGAAGGCGTTGTTACTGGTGAGGAATTAATTGAATTAAAAATCCCTGCTGGTGTTAGCGAAGGCGTTCAACTTTCAGTATCTGGAAAAGGTAATGCTCCAAGGCGTGGTGGCATAAACGGCGATTTACTAGTTGTTATTCATGAACTTGATCACGAAGATTTTCAACGAGATGGAAACGACCTTATTTACAATCTATTTATTAGTATTCCTGATGCAATTTTAAGCGCAAATGCCGAAATCCCAACATTACAGGGAAAGGTAAAAATAAAAATTGATGCAGGTAGCCAATCAGGTAAAATATTAAGACTACGCGGAAAAGGATTGCCAGACCTAAACGGATATTCTAAGGGCGATTTAATGGTTAGAATTAATATATATATTCCAACTTCAGTATCAAAAGACGATAAGGCTCTGTTACAAAAAATGCAAGAATCGGAAAGCTTTAATCCTAAAAACAAAAAAACAGAAAGCATATTCGACAAATTTAAAGGATATTTTTCTTAAAAAATATCCAGAACTTACGGCATTGAAAACACTTTTATTTCAACATAAATATTTAATGTAGGCTCATAGCTAATTTTCACTATTTTTACAATGTGAAAGTTGAAAGCCATATAGAAGAAATTGTAAAAGCTTTGCCATCAAATCCTGGGATATACAAATATCTGGATAAAAATGGCACTATAATTTATGTTGGCAAGGCAAAGAATTTGCGCAAAAGAGTTAGTTCGTATTTTGTTAAAAACCATCAATCGTACAAGACAAGTCTATTAGTAAAAAAAATTCAACATATCGAATTTGTAGTCGTAGATTCTGAAAACGACGCTCTGTTGCTAGAAAATATACTAATAAAAGAAAATCAGCCTAAGTATAACGTAATGCTAAAGGACGACAAAACTTATCCTTGGCTTTGCATTAAAAATGAGAAATTTCCACGAGTAATTTATACGCGTCAAAAGATAAATGATGGCAGTGAATACTTTGGTCCTTTTACCTCTGTTTATATGATAAAAACCCTTTTATCATTAATACGACAGCTTTACCCACTAAGAACATGTACTTTAAATTTGAGCGAAGAAAACATAAAATCAGGCAAACTTAAGATATGTTTAGAATACCATATTGGGAATTGCCTCGGTCCTTGCGAGGATAACCTTTCCGAAGAAATTTACCAAACATGGATTTCAGATATTCGGAAAATATTCCATGGAGATTTACACCTAATACAGCAATATCTAACTGGCATGATGAAAGATTTTTCTTCAAAGTTAAAATTTGAAGAAGCAGCAAAAATCAAAGATAAAATTGATATTATCGATAATTACAGGAGTAAATCGACTATCGTTAATACTGGAATTTCAAACACCGAGGTATTTGGCTTTGCAAAAGATTTGAATTCAGTTTATGTAAATTATCTACGGGTACAAAATGGCGCAATAATAGGAGCTCATTCAGTTGAAATAAAAAAAAGAATCGACGAAACTGATGAAGACATGCTCCTTTTTGCTATCATTGAAATTAGAAATCTCATGAAAAGTCAGGTGAAAAATCTGATTCTACCATTTAAACTTGAATTTAACATCGAAGGAACTAAAGCTGAGTATCCACAAAAAGGAGATAAACTAAAAGTATTAGAACTTGCACAACGCAATGCAAATTTCTTTATGCTGGAAAGACATAAACAGGTAGAAAACAAAGATCCTGAACACCATGCGATAAGAAAAATGGAAACCTTACAAAAAGATTTACATTTAACAGAAATGCCAAAACATATTGAGTGTTTCGACAATTCTAATATTCAGGGAACGAATCCAGTTGCAGCTTGTGTAGTATTTAAAAATGCTCGTCCTTCAAAAGCAGATTACCGACATTTCAACATAAAAACAGTCGAAGGCCCAGATGATTTTGCATCAATGTCTGAAGTCGTTTTTCGTAGATATCAACGAATGCAAAATGAAAACATGGAATTACCACAATTGATAATTATTGACGGTGGTAAAGGACAACTAAGTGCAGCTATGGAAAGTCTCACAAGATTAAATTTAGAAGGTAAGATTGCAATTATTGGAATAGCAAAAAGACTGGAAGAAATTTATTTCCCGGGAGATAGTGTTCCTTTATATCTTGATAAAAACTCAGAATCGCTTAAATTAATTCAACAAGCTAGAGACGAGGCTCACCGCTTTGGAATTGGTTTTCACCGCGACAAACGATCAGCAGAATTCATTGGTTCAGAACTTGATAAGATTCCAGGGATAGGTGAGAAAACCGTAGAAGCTCTTTTAACCAAATTCAAATCAATAGCAAAAATAAAAACACTAGACATTGAAACAATCGCCACTATAACAGGAGGAAAATCAAAAGCCACAATAATCTACGATTATTTCCATAAAAAAAAGGGCTAAAGCCCTTTCTTTCAATTATTTAATTTCTTTCTTTTTCTTTCTTTTAAGTAAATCGTAAGCAATCGGCGTTGCTACAAATACAGATGAATATGTTCCAACACCAATACCAATCAATAATGCAAAAGTAAATCCGCGGATTACTTCACCACCAAAGATAAAGATTGCGAGAATAACCAACAACGTTGTTAATGAAGTATTAATGGTACGACCAATAGTACTATTTACCGCCTCGTTCATTACATCAATCATTTCTCTCTTTTTGTAAAGACCAACATACTCTCTTAATCTGTCGAATACAATCACAGTATCATTGATAGAATAACCAATTACAGTAAGAATAGCTGCAATAAATGCTTGGTCAATCTCCATGTTAAATGGCATAATAGTATAAAATAATGAGAAAGCACCCAATACAATAATTGTATCATGCATTAACGCAAGTGTTGCGCCAAGTGAATATTGCCATTTTCTGAATCGAATAAGAATGTACAAGAACATCAAAACTAATGCGATAGAAATTGCAATAATTGATTTCGACATAATATCATCAGCAACGGTTGGACCAACTTTTTGTGAAGTTTGACGATAATCATTAAAGAATTCATCTTGTGTAATATTTTCTTTAATAAGTGGTTTCAATCCAATATACAACAAAGAGTCAGCTAAATTGTCGGCATCTTTCTCATTGATTTTAAATTTGGTTGTAATTTTAACCTGATTACTTGAACCAAAAGTTTTAACAGTTGGAACATCACCATACACTTTTCCTAAAGCCTTTGCAACCTCATCAGGGGCAACAGTTTCTTTAAAGGATACAATATAATTACGTCCACCAGTAAAATCGATACCAGGATTTAACCCTCTTGTAAATAATGAAGCTAAACTTACAACAATAAGAATCCCCGAAATTACATAAGCAACCTTACGTTTCTCAACGAATTTAATTTTCAGGTTAATAAATAAGTTTTGAGTCATTTTTGTACCAAAGCTTAATTTTCTGTCTTTATCCATCATTGTCACAAAAATAATTCTGGAAATAAAGATTGCAGAAAACAATGAAGATAGAATACCTATAATAAGAGTTGTAGCAAAACCTTGTACTGGGCCTACACCAAATGTAGCCAAAACGATACCGATAATTAAAGTAGTAACGTTACCGTCGATAATTGCAGAGTACGCATGTTTATAACCATCGGCTACGGCAGTTTTAAGTTGTTTTCCAGCTCTAAGTTCTTCACGAATACGCTCGTAAATAATTACGTTCGCATCCACCGCCATACCAAGAGTAAGGACAATACCAGCAATACCAGGCAATGTGAGTGCCGCTCCAAGAGAAGCAAGAACTCCGAAAATAAAGAATATATTAACTATAAGTGCAATATCTGCAATAATACCACCTTTTCCATAATAGAAAATCATGTATAAAAGGATAATTAAAAATGCAATTAAGAATGAATTAAGACCAGAGTCGATTGCTTTTTGACCCAAAGTAGGACCTACGATTTCTTTTGAAAGAATATTTGCAGGTGCCGGCATCTTACCAGATTTCAAAACGTTTGCAAGGTCGGTTGCTTCTTCAAGAGTAAAGTCTCCAGTAATAGAAGATCTTCCACCTTTAATTTCGTCATTAACATTTGGGAATGAATAAACATATCCATCAAGAACAATTGCAATGCTCTTACCAATATTTTCGCGAGTAATACGAGCCCATTCTGTTGAACCTGCACCGTTCATACTCATGGTAACTTCAGCAGTCGCCTGATTTTGTCCAAATTCCTGATTTGCATTTGTAATAACATCACCACCTAGAACAGATCCACCTTCTTTACCTTTTTTCAAGGCAATAAGTTGATAATAACCTGGCTCGTCAGGTAATGCTTTAAAACTCCAAGCAAAAACTAAATCTTTAGGAAACAATCTTTTTACAGACTCTCTATTTAAATCTGCAATAACAGATTGCATGTCGCCTTCTTTTGCAAAACCAACAACAGGACCGTATATTTGGTATTTTCCAACTTGAGAAACAAGTCTTTCAAACAAAGCACCTGCAGCATTGGAATTCACAGAATCTTTTGTTGCAACTTCAGCTGTCTTTTCAGTTGTATCAGCACCTTCAATAACCTCATTGTCATCAAAAACTACATCTTCTTTTACTTGAGCTTTATCAACGGCAACAACTTCTTTTGGAGATTTAGTCTTTTCTTTTTCGCCGTCTTTAATACTAGCAATTAAAACATTTGCTTCGGAAAGCTTACTATATATTTCTTCTGCACTATAAGTTTCCCAAAACTCGAGAACTGCAGCTTGCTTTAATAAATCTTCAACACGTTCAGGATCTTTAATCCCCGGTAGTTCAATATGAAAAACTCCCTTAACAGCAACATCTCGTTGAATATTAGGCTGAACTACACCAAAATGATCAATACGTTTTCTCAAAACGTCAAATGCATTTTCGATAGCAGCTTCATATTCCTCAGAAATATAAGTAAGAACTTCGGCATCGGTCGATTTAATTGTAATTCTATCCTGATTACTTGTAGTTATAAATAAAGATGCTAAAACTGGAGAATTATCCTTTTTAACTTTATTATACGCCTCTCCAAAAATCTGAATAAAATCTTTTCCTGTTTGCTGCGACTTTAAAGTTTCAGCTTCTTCTATGGCTTTCAACAAAGTAGAATCCGCTTGATTATTGGCAAGAGCCACAATAATCTCATCTGCAGATATCTCCAGTGTTATATTCATTCCACCTTTAAGGTCAAGACCTAAATTAAGTTCTCTCTCCTTACACTCCATATAAGTGTATTTTTTTAGAAGAGTAAAGACAACTTGATTGTTTAGAGAATCAAGATACTTTCTTGTTAATGAGTCCATGATATGTATTTTCTCAGACTCATCAACCTTTAAATTCATCGCTTCGAATCGTGTCTGTGCATATTCGTCTGCATTATTTTCTACACTCTTTACTGCAAATGTAAAAGATAAGTAATACAAACTGATTATGACAAGCAGCACTGTTACCAGAATAATCGCTCCTTTGTTACGCATGTTTGATAATTTTATTAACGTTAATTATTTTAATTCAGTTTAAAAATTTTAAGTTTGCAAATATAGACTTTTTTTAAAAACTATCAGTGTTTTATACCAATATTTTAATTCTAATTTTTATTAAGCAGCAAAATACTTGTTTCAAAATCTAATATTGCTTTATATTTTACTAAAAAGTCACTCCCCAAAATACCTGCAATTATTGGCAATTTAAGGCTTTTATATAACAAATTTATATGTTCCATTGAAGTAAAAATAGCTTCCTGATTTTCAATTTTTAATCGTCCAATATTTAGCGTATTTACAACACCACTGCTTAATTCAGGAATTTCCGCATTAAATCCCGACCCACTGCCACTTCCTTTAACTTCAGAGAATTTAGTTTCTTTAAATGCTTTATTTTCTATGTCAAAAATAGAATTAGACGCACCGGTATCAATTAACAAAACAGATTTACATCCATTTATTAAACTTCGTACAGCAATATGTTTACCCCCGCCATCTAATTCGAATAATACTAATTTAATTTTTATTGGTTTGTTACTTTTCATAAACTTATCTTATAGTTCTGACAATCAACTTGTTATAATATATATTAGCTCCTGTAAATCAATTTAAAAATATTTTTTTCAAAATAAAACTGACATGTCGATTAAACCTTTTTTGGATAACGATGTCAATAATCCCGTAATCAAAAATATAAAAATTATGAAAACCAAATTATTATTTTTCTCGGTATTAGTTATTTCAGGTTTAATGTTCTCAAATATTGGTTTTGCACAACAAGATTGCAAAAGCAAAAGTGGCGATAACAAAACTTGTATTATGGACGAATTAACACCAGACCAAACAAAAAAGGTAGAAGCAATTAAATTAGAAAGTGACAGAAAAATTACATTGTATAAAGCTGATTTAAAAATTAAAAAGGCTGAATATGATAAATTAATGATTGCTGAAAGTCCAGTAAAAAAAGACATTGATGCGAAAATCGACGAAATGTCAGTACTTAAATCAAACATTCAAAAGGAAAATGTAAATCGCAGACTTTCTATTCGCAACGAACTTACTCCAGAGCAACGAGTAAAATTTGATGCAATGCAATCTAAAAAGGGCAACGGAAATGATTGTCATTCAGGAAAATCTGATACTCAAATGCACAAAGGTTGCGATAAAGAAGGAATGCAAAAGGGCTGCGAAGAGCAAATGCACAAAAATTGCGATAAATCCTCAGTAAAAAAATAAATCTAGGTTAAACCCTAGTTTACAAAAGTAGTTTTGCTTTTTCATAAGTAATCTGTCCGTAATGTAATTTGCGGGCAGATTTTTTTTATCTTTACTTTTTTAGGAATAATTTTTGCAAAACTGACACATATGAAATTTACCTTATTAATATTATTATTATTTTGTTCGTTTTTCTTTAACCAATCTACTGCTCAATCTGGAAAGTTTTCGGAATTTGAGGTTAAAGCAAACAACTTCGCAGTTGACAATCTCGGATATTTCTATTTTATTGATGGGGCATCTCTAACAAAAACCGACAAAGACTTTCAAACTATCTCTCAATATTCTGACAAAACTTATGGAGAGATAACAGACATAGACGTTAGCGACCCTTTTAGAATCCTCATTTTCTTTAAAGACTTTAATGTTATTGTTTTCCTCGACAACCAGCTTGCGAGTCTTCGAGATCCAATTTCACTCGACGACCTAGGATTTTATTCTGTTGATGCTGTATGCTCTTCTGCAGCCGGTAGTTTTAGACTTTACGACAATCAAACCTCATCGGTTATCACAATTGGAAAAGATTTAAATGTAATTCAAACCGGAACAAGTCTCTACAGTATATCTGGCGACTATAAAGCTGTTAAGATTAGAGAATCTAATAATTTTGTTTTTGTCCTATTTTCTTCAGGATATATTATCAGGCTCGATAAATTTTCCAATTTCGCAAACAATTATTTTTGTGGAGAAGGAATTTTGTTCGACAGTTTTAACGACGACCTCTATATTATTAACGAAAATGCTGTTTTTGGTCTAGACGACAAAAATAACAAAATACTGTACTTTAATTTTGAACCTATGAAAATTCTCGATTTTAAGATGCGTGCAGAGAAATTATTTATCTTGTCTGAAAAATCGTTGATAACTTTTAAAATTCTTTAGTTTTTTTTTTGCCTTAAATCATTTTTTAATTCTATTTTTAAAGATTGAAAATTAATCTAAAGGAAGAGTTATGCATATAGCAGTAGCAGGAAATATTGGAGCCGGAAAAACGACACTTACAAAACTTCTGGCAAAAAATTACGGTTGGTCACCTCATTTTGAGGATGTTGACGATAATCCATACCTTAACGACTTTTATGATGATATGCAAAGATGGTCATTCAACTTGCAGATATATTTCCTAAACAGTCGTTTTAATCAGATTCTTGAGATTCGCAAGTCTGGCAAAACAATTATCCAAGATAGAACTATTTATGAAGATTCATATATTTTTGCTCCGAATCTCCATTCTATGGGTTTAATGACAACACGTGATTTTGACAATTATTTTAGTCTGTTCTCTTTAATGGCAACTTTAGTTGAAGCTCCAGACTTATTAATATACTTGCGCGCATCTGTCCCAAAGCTTGTACAACAAATACAACAACGCGGTCGTAAGTACGAAAATACAATCCGTCTCGATTATCTTAAACGTCTTAACGAAAGATATGAAGCATGGGTTGCTAATTATAAAGGAGGAAAATTGCTTATAATTGATGTTGACAATCTTGATTTTACGCAACGTCCCGAAGATTTGAGGACTATTATTAATAGAATTGATGCTGAGATAAACGGTTTGTTTTAATTTCAATATGAAAAACAAAAAAAGGCATCCGAATGGATGCCTTTTTTTTACATCTAATTAATATTAAAGTTCCGAAACCGCAGTTTTAATATTTTTCCAACGATTTTCATCCATCGTAGCACCAATAACCTCAATTACGTTTCCAGCTAAAATAGCACCAGCTTTTGCGCATTTGTCTAAAGGCCAGTTGTTAACCATACCATACAAGAATCCCGCTGCATAATTATCACCAGCACCAGTCGAGTCGATAGGTTTAACTTTTATAACACCTGCCTTATGAATTTCTTTACCTTTTTTAATAAAAGAACCACCCTCGCCAATTTTCACTACAGCTATAGTACAAATTCCAGAAATCATTTCTAAAGCTTTCTCAGGTTCTTCTCCTGTAAAAGCTTTGGCTTCCTCTTCGTTAGCAAAAACAATGTCAACATACTTTTCTGTAAGATATTTAAGAAACTCCAAATTAAATTCTACGACATTATAACTAGCAAGATCGAGCGAAATAGTTAAACCACAATTTTTTGCACTACTCATTGCCTTTTCAATCAGATCATGATTAAATATAAGGTAACCTTCAACATGAAGTATATCGTAACCTTCAAACATAGAGTCTGTAATATCTTCTGGGGTTAATTCCGAAGCGGCACCCAAATAAGTTGCAAAAGTACGTTCAGAATCTTTTGAAACTAACGCGACAGCAAGTCCTGTTGGAGTCTCAGTTTTGATTAATTTAGGAATTACTCCCGTATTTTTCATGTCCGAGGCAAAAAACTCACCCATTTTGTCATTTCCAATTTTTCCTAAATATCCAGTACGAATGCCTAGGTTTGCAAGACTTCTAATAGTATTTGCAGCAGATCCGCCACTCGCTAAGCTTTTTGGCAAATTGTCAGTTTGTTGCTGAACTTTAATACTAGTTTCTAAATCTACAAGCTGCATGCTTCCTTTTGGAAGTCCCAGTGTATCAAGCACTTGATCGTCGTTAAGCATTGTCATTACGTCAACCAATGCATTTCCCATTGCAATAATTTTTGTCATTTTTAAAAATTTTTGAAAAAATATTTTGCAAATATAAAAAACAATATTAGTTTTGCAACGCAATTTTCCTTCTTAGCTCAGTTGGTTAGAGCACCTGACTGTTAATCAGGGGGTCCTTGGTTCAAGTCCAAGAGAGGGAGCGGAAAGCCTGAAGAAATTCAGGCTTTTTTTGTTGGAAAAAGTCTTCGTTTATTTCAGTGTCTGGATGTTGTTTTTTTAATCAAGATACATTAATTCGCTGTTCTTACTTCGTTATTCTGCGTTCGTACTTCATTTTTTTAACTCAGAACTCAGAACAAAAGAACAAAAGAACAGTAGAACAAACGAATTAAGAATTAAGAAGTGAGATTGCAGAATATAAACGATTTGACTCCTTTGTTTTTCATTCGTGTTAATTAGTGTTATTAGTGGACAGCTTTTTTTGTTTTATTTTTCTACTAGTTTCACGAATTTTCACGAATGTGGATTGTTCCGAAAACATAAAATTATTATATTTGCATATATACCAGATAAATAATTAATGCAAAAAACAATATTACTAACAACGATACTATCATTTGCATTATTAATTAATGCTCAAATAGTGAATATTCCCGACTCAACATTTAAAGCTTTATTAGTTGAGAATAAAACTATTAATACTAACGGAGATGGAGAAATACAATTAAGTGAAGCATTGGCTACTGATTCAATTATCGTTCCTAGTAGTAAAATTTCCGACCTAACTGGAATTGAGGCATTTACTAACCTGATTAGTTTAGATTGTAGAGATAATGAATTAACCAAATTAGATATTCGCAACAATACAGCTCTGAAAGAATTATATTGCAACTGTAATCAATTAACCACATTAGATGTAAGCAATAATAAAGCCTTGTCTAAGTTATGTTGTTATAATACAGACGTTTACTTGTTATTTGACGAATATAACCAAATAACGACATTGGATATTAGCAATAATATTGCTCTTGAGTATTTAGATTGTGGTTTTAATAAAATAATCACATTAGATATTAGCAAGAATACAGCTCTTGAGTACTTAGATTGTGGTTTTAATAGATTAATTTCATTGAATGTAAGCAATAATATCACACTGAAAGAATTGACTTGCGAAAATAATAAATTAAACACATTAGATGTTAGTAATAATACTGCACTGGATTTTTTAAATTGTACTAGGAATAATTTAACCAGTTTAGATGTAACCAACAATATCGCTCTGAAAGAATTATTTTGCGAAGATAATAAATTGACCACCTTAGATGTTAGGAATAATACTGTACTGAATTATTTAAATTGTCGCAGTAATCAATTAATCACATTTGATGCTAGCAATAATATCGCACTGAAAGGATTATTTTGCGAAAATAACAAATTAACCACCTTAGATGTTAGTAATAATACTGCACTGAATTTTTTATATTGTTGTCGTAATCAAGTAATCACATTAGATGTAAGCAATAATATCGTTCTGAAAGAATTATCTTGCGAAAATAACAAATTAACTACATTAGATATTAGTAATAATACTGCTCTGGAGTCTTTAGCTTGTCGTTATAATGAATTAACTACATTAAATGTTAGTAATAATCCAGCACTGGGGTATTTAGGTTGTGGTTATAATGAATTAACTACATTCGATGTGAGCAACGCTACTTCTCTGAAAGAATTATTTTGCGAAGATAATAATTTAACCACCTTAGATGTTAGTAATAATACTGTACTGAATTATTTAAATTGTCGCAGTAATCAATTAATCACATTAGATGCTAGCAATAATATCGCTCTGAAAGTATTATATTGCGAACACAACAAATTAAACATATTAAATATTAGTAATAACCCTGCACTGGAGTATTTAGGTTGTGGTTATAATGGATTAACTATATTCGATGTGAGCAACGATACTGCTCTGAAAGAATTGTTTTGCGAACACAATAAATTAACCACATTAGATATTAGCAAAAATGCTGTTCTTAATAATTTAGTGTGTTCTGAAAATCAATTGACAAGCTTAAAAATGGATAATGGATATAATACAAAATTCTATAATTTTAGTGCTAAAGACAATCCTAACTTAAACTGTATTGAAGTAGATGACACAGCCTATGCAACAACACAATGGACAAAATATGTAGATATTCATTCTTCTTTTAGTAATGATTGTAAACCGAGGTTTTTAGAGGATAAATAATTATTTCTTCTCTTAATTAAGAAGTGCCTACCCTTCGACTTTCGCCGCGGCGAAGGGATTGCAGTAAATAAACGATTTGACTCCTTTGTTTTTCATTCGTGTTAATTAGTGTTATTAGTGGACAGCCTTTTTTACTTCAGTTGCGATGCGCTGAGCGGCATACAGGATTGGCTCGTGTGTGCGTTGCACTGAGTATTCTAAGTAAAAACCAAATTAATTTTAAGTTTTTTTTAGGCATAGAGTTCTCAAAAAATATCAAAGGACTATCCACCAAATGGAAGCCCTTTGATTTGACATTTTCGTCGAACACCAATATTATCCCTATTTGGTTGCTCTTCAGCAGAGCCAAAGTCCGTTTATATTGGCAATAACAAAATTATAAAATATTTTATAGAATAGAATTATAAGTGGAAAATACTCAGGAAAATGTTTCTTTGCGAGTTATACTGCCCGTCTAAAATATGGCTCATCGCGTTTAACAACTGCAAAAACACGATATACCAATTTACATGCAACAGCATTTATTACAGACATTTTATGTTTTCCTTCACTAATTTTTCTGGCATAGTACGAACTTATTTCCTGATCATGAGCAATGGCAGTATTTGCTGCTTTAAAAAGGGCAGCTTTTAACTCCTTATTCCTGTAATGACTTGTCTTAGTCCGTCCTTTAACGCTTGTTCCTGAAGAATACTCAAATGGTGCGAGCCCACAATAGCAATTAAATTTTCTTGGATTTTCAAAAGCTGTAAAATTGTTAGTACTAACAAGAAATTGCGAGGCAGTAATCAACCCGATTCCCAGTATGGCTGTAATCTTCTTGTAGTTTTTGTCCAAATTCTCATTTCCTTTGATAATGTCTTTAATCTGAACTTCGATTTTCTTTATCAGACTATCATATCTGCTGATTTCTTTTTCCTGTTGTTTTATTTCATCTCGCAAAGGAATAATTTTCGCAGATATTTTTAACGACTTTACAGAATTTTTGAATTGTGTTCTGATTTTGACATACTGCCCTCTGAGTGTCAATAACGTTTTAACTTTCATAATTTCATCAGAAGGTAATCTTGTTGGCTTTAACTTATAGTTGTTGACAGCCAAGTACATTGCAATTCTTTTTGCATCTACAGAGTCTGTTTTTCCTCTTACCATACCAGACGACTTTATTATTTCCAGTGAAGGAACCATAGAGTAATCTATATTAAACTCCGACAAGACACTGGCTAACATTAATCCATAATTACCTGTATGTTCAAAACAAACCCAGATACTTCCACCATCAGACTCTTTCTTTAAATGTTTAATTAAAATTTTGATCCCTTTTTTGTCATTCTCGATTTTTTCTACTGCAATAATTGTCTTGTTTTCTCCATTACAAATGGCATAATCCAAAGAATCTTTCGAGATGTCGATTCCACAAAATAAATTTTTCATAGTTTTACATTTAAGTTTATAACTACTGAATGAACCAAGTTGGATTTTACGCTAAAACCATTAATAGGCCGCAAACCTAACATTCTAATTGGCACTAGAATCCAGGAGAAAGTGAGGTCTGATACTCAAGATAAGCCATAATGCTTAGCTGTCGAACTAGTTCACCTCTCTTTCTCTGGTTCTTCAGTTATAACTAACTAAAATTAATTAATTAAATTCACTTTGCAAAACTAATGGCCTGCCGAAGGGTCGAAGTGTTCTGCGTACTTACTTTTCAACTAACTCATCACCTAAACAATCTTCACATTTTTGTGTTTATCATTCTAACCTTAACTAAAACAACAATTTTATGTCAATAATAAGCTTTGGAGAATACGTCGATGATAAATCATACAAAGTACTGGATGAAAGACGCATGAGAGCAAGTGCTGGTATTATGTTATTATTTGGAACTATCACTGCGATAAATGGTTTTGTTTTGCAGAATTACGAAATCATTCCATACATTATAGGCGCTTTTGTGCTAAATTTTTTAATTGGAATTTTTATTAATCCAAAGTATGCCCCAACTGTTTTACTAGCATGGTTGTTTGTGAGAAAACAAACTCCTCTATACATTGGCGCTGTCCAAAAAAAGTTCGCATGGTGTATTGGTCTCGGCTTATCCTCAACAATTTTTGTTTTATCTCTGTTTTTACAATCAGATATCGCATTCTTTCAACCAGTTTGCATGCTCTGTTTTATTTGCCTGTTTGTGTTATATCTCGAAACTGCATTCGCAATTTGTCTGGGTTGCAAAGTTTATAACTTATTTATTTGGTTGAAAATCCTGCCAAAACCTAAGGAAAGACCAAATTGTATGGGAAATAGTTGTGATATTCCCCAAAAATAGTATTATCCCAAAATCTCAATCATCTTTTTTATCTTCTCAACAGACGAAAAATTATAACCATAATCATCTTCTATAAATACATGACCTAAGCCATCTGGTCTTCTTGAGTACTGGCAATTATCCTTTTGATATTCGGATGCCGAAAAGTGAAAATCATTAATTCCAGCGTCTCTTAAAACGGTAGCGTTATCTTCATTTAATCCACCGCCCGGCATAATAATAATTTTATCGCCGTAAAGTTTGTGCAGTTTTAGTAAATTTTGCACCCCGCCATCAATTTTAGCACTGCCGCCACTACAAAGGACTCTAGCCACATTTAAGTTAATCAGAGTTTTAAATCCTCGCTCAATATCAATCGAAAAATCTATCCCGCGATGAAAAGTAAACTCTAAAGGTTTGGTAATTTCTACCAAAATTTTTGTTTTTTCAGCGTCAATACTACCATCGTTCATTAATATACCCGAAACAATGCCGTTAACTCCAAGTTTTTTTAATTCAACAATATCCGAACACATAATTTCAAACTCTTCATCGCTATAAACAAAATTTCCAGCACGAGGTCTTAATAGAATATTAATTGGAATTACCGAAATTTCCAAGGCCTTCTTCACAAAAGAAAGTGTGGGTGTAATTCCTCCCGTTGACAAAGCCGAACACAATTCAATTCTATCAGCACCAGCCTCATTTGCATTTTCTACCGACTGCAAAGTATCACAACATATTTCTAAAATTCTTTTCATATCTAAAACTCTTTTAACCCAACAAACTTTTAAACAGTTTGGCACAATTTTTATTTCATTTCAAAAATACGTATCTTTATCGAAGTTTTCTAAAGTTTTTATAAATATGAAAAAAATACTAATTATAATTCTCGGCTTTTGGCTAACACAACCGCTTTTCTCACAGCAGGATATGTACAGTTTTCCAAATCAAATAAAATGCACACTTTTTCCATCGAGTATAAACGACGCCCCAGAATATTATACTGCAAAAGGCTCGTGGTTCGGATTTACCTTACCTGCAACCGATGATACAGAAAACTACGGGAAATTTGGTGGCCCTTATTGCATGAAAACAAATAAATGGATTTCACCATCTTTACTTCAATTTGATTTCGGGGTAGCTGGCAAAGGATCTATTCCCTTGGCATCGGCAAATGAAACAGAGTTTTCTCAACTTCCAGGTATGCTGTATCAAAAATTTGTTTTCCCTGATTACCTCATCGAACTAAAGTTAAACTTCATTTCGCCACGCACAACTCTTTACCAAGCAACGGCAATAAATACTTCCGATAAAGCTAAAAGCATTTCAATGATGCTTACCGGAGAAATGTTTGAAGGCCTTGGCGAAGCAGAAAAATTTACAGATGGCTGGATGTTTAAAATTGATAAGAAAGATGATGTTTTTTGGTTGGTTAGATTTAGACTAGATGGTGAAATGGAACTTACTTATTCTACTCAAGATTATCAATTTTCATACAAACAACTTCAAACAATTGCACCTGGCGACACATTAAAAATTGTAGCAGTAGTTTCCGAATATTTTAAAGGAGACCAGAAGCAAGATGTGGTATTTGCATCAGAAGCACTAAACGACCCCCAAACTCAAGTTGACAAAAACTATGGTTTATGGCAATATATTCTCAGTAAAATAAACAACACAAACCCCGAACTTAAAAAGTTATGCCTTAAAAGTGTTCAAACATTCTATTTAAATATGCGCAGCTTTTTACCAGGATTTGGAAACTATAATCTAGTTTCTGGAACAGGAATTCGCGATCATTATATAAACACAGACGAATCGTGGCTTATTTCAACTGGACTTATATTTTTCGATACAAAATTAGCAATGCACCAGCTTGTTACAATTTTGTCGGCCCAAAATACGGATGGCTCTATAAATAAATATGTACCAATTGATGTTGGCCAAAAACTTCCCAACATCCTTAGCGAAAAGCCAATGGCGGCCTGGACTGCATACAATATCTATTCAGCAGACCCTGATAAGGGATTTTTAGGCACTGTATTTCCATTAATTGAAGCTAATCATAATTATTGGTATGAAAATCGCGACGCCAATAAAAATTTATGGTGCGAAGATGAAGAAGGTGTCGAAACCGTAAAAATCAATGCAATGCTATTTACAGAAAAGTTTTGCCTGAAAAAAATGGCCGAAATCCTCGAAGATTCAGTTAAGGTAAATTTATATCAAGGGCAAATCAATCAAATAAAAAAAGAGTTTAGTAAATACTTTGTTGATAAAGACAATAAGAGATATTGCAATTACGATTTAAAAACAAACACTTACGTAATTACAGAAGATGTTATTGGATACTGCCTTTGGTCGGGATTAGCAACTTACGAAAGTGCTGAAATATATGCAATCGAAATTGACAAACATATTTTTGATGGATATTATGACGAGCTTTTTGCATCGGGAAATTACGATATAGAATACTATTATTTCTTAATTGCAGGTTTAAAACAATATACACTTGTTGACATTTCAAATGACATAAAAACTAAATTATTAAATCAACAGCTTAAAACATATAATACAACAACTTTGGAATATTTTGACCCTAGCACTAATTTAAAAATAAAAAATTCTACTGTTATGGCTGCTGTTTTAACACTTTTAATAAACTATTGATCTAATTTAAAATATTTAGTTTTCTAATTTCAGATCATTATTGTCTGATAAAATTTAGCATTTTTATTATCTGCCACAGAATACCCAGATTATATCACTTTAATCTCTGCAAACATTAAAAGCAGCTTAGCAAATTTGCGTAAATTGAAAGGGTTGTGAAAAATTAAGTGCCTATAATTGATTCTCAGAAGTGTTTTAGTGATTTCGGACAATAAATATTACAAATAAACAATTCATTCTTATTATATTTGTATAAATTGTTACTAAAACTTTTAGTAAACACATACAACAAACAGAATATTTACATTTATTTGCATAAATCTGACAATGCATATTATGACAGAATTAGAAAAGTATTTTAATAAATTTAGAAACAACACAATTGGTTGTGATACCAAACATAAAACTGTTTGCGGGGAAAAACCTTTAATTTATGCAGACTGGATAGCCAGTGGCAGACTGTATGGTCCAATTGAAGAGAAATTTATTAATACTATAGGCCCATTTGTTGCAAATACTCATACAGAATCTAGTACCACTGGAACCTTAATGACAAACGCTTATCATCAGGCCAAGCATATAATAAAGAAACACGTTAATGCCGGACCAAACGATGTTTTAATTACTCCAGGTTTTGGCATGACTGCTGCAATTGTTAAACTTCAGAGAATTATCGGGCTCAAATTGTGTGGGAAAATAACTGGCAAACATTGCCTTGCAGAATCAGAAAAACCTGTTGTATTTATTACTCACATGGAACATCACTCTAACCACACTTCTTGGTACGAAACTGTTGCAGATGTGGTTATCTTAAAACCAACAAAAGGATTACTAGTTGACACAACCGACCTAGTGCTAAAACTTGAAGAATATAGAGACAGAAAAGTAAAGATAGGATCATTCACAGCTTGCTCAAATGTTACGGGTGTTCACACTCCATATCACCAACTCGCAAAAATAATGCACCGCTATGGAGGATTGTGTTTTGTCGATTTTGCCGCTTCCGCTCCGTACGAAGAAATAAATATGCACCCCGCCGACCCAGAAGAAAGACTAGATGCAATTTTCTTTTCTCCTCACAAATTCTTAGGTGGCCCCGGCTCATCTGGCGTACTAATATTTGACAAGGCACTGTACACTAGTAAAAGCCCCGACAATCCTGGTGGGGGGACCGTTGAATGGACAAACCCATGGGGAGAATACGAATATTTAAAGGACATCGAAGCCCGCGAAGACGGCGGAACTCCAGGGTTTTTACAATGCATGAAAACCGCTTTAGCGATTAAACTTAAAGAAGAAATGGGTACTGATAAAATTATTGCCCGCGAAAAAGAACTTCTAAAAATTGCATTTAACGAACTAAAAAATATCCCAAAGTTAAGAATACTGGCCGATAATATTAAAGATAGATTGGGAGTAATATCATTCTATATCGAAAATATTCATTATAACCTTATTGTTAAGCTCCTAAGCGACAAATATGGCATTCAAGTTCGTGGAGGCTGTGCTTGCGCTGGTACTTATGGGCACTTCTTACTAGATGTTACTCACGAAAAATCTAGCGAAATTACATCGAAAATAAACTCAGGAGATTTGTCTGAAAAACCAGGTTGGGTAAGATTATCATTACATCCAACAATGAAAGACGAGGAACTAAAGACAATACTTTTTGCAATAAATGACGTTGCCGTCAACCACCTAGAAATGGCTAAAGATTACTCATACGACAACCACAAAAACGAATTTTATCACAAAAACCCTATTAAAACTACTGAAGATTTTTGCAACAAAATTTTTGGTTAAAAAACTTTAACCTTTTCAAATAAAAATAACACACAAACGTTCTATTGTTGTTTATTGAAAAATATTGAAAAAAAATCTAGCTATACTAATTTTATTATCCGCTCAAATTTGGCTGATTAATCATTGCAATGCGCAATTTGTTAGAATTGCAGACAGAGTTATTGTAGCTGGGTATGTTTTTGAAGAAAGTACAGGCGAGCCTCTTCCTTATGTTAATGTTTATGTCAAAAAAAGCAGAATAGGAACAATTACAGATACTTCGGGATACTTCTTATTAAGTGCATCGATAAATGATACAATTATCTTCTCAAGTTTAGGATATGATAAAAAATACGTTATTCTAACAGATTCGGCCACAGATAACAATAAACCATTAGTCGTATTTATGGATTCCAAAATTTACGAATTAAAATCTGTAGAAGTTATAGCATTAAGAAAATACAAACAACTTGAGTATGAAATAACAAATATGCGCCTACCAGATGATGATTACATTTATGCAGCTAATAATTTCCCATTTCGACCTGCTGATATAGACTATTACACTAGATCTAGCACTCCAATGTCTGGAATTGGAATCATCTTCTCCCCTATCACAGCACTATATGATATGTTTTCCAAAGAAGGAAAAGAAAAGCAGAAGCTTGCAGAACTACAAGAAAAAGATTATTTGAATACACTTATTGACGAAAAAATTAGTACTGCTTTGGTGATGAAAATTACGGGTCTCGATCAAGAAGAAACCAACATGTTTATTAACTGGTGTAATTTTTCGCCCGATTTTATCATGAAATTAACAGAATATGATTTTATTTCTGTAATTGCTTATAAATACAAACAGTACAAAATTTATCGACACTAGAAGGGCAATAATCCTTTGTAAATCGATGTTGTAGCCACTAAACATAAGACTATGTTTTATTATTTTACGCAAAAACATGCTTGTAAAACCTAAAGAAACAACCACAGCTATATTTGTCTAATAATTTTACAACAAAACAAAGTAAACAAAGGCTGAACATATATTTATTAACTCATTCCCATTGCTAAACCAATAATAACCAATAGCTTTACAGATAATTAATAATTACATTATGTATATTTTAAAATCAGAATCAAACGATGCATATTTTAACATTGCATTAGAAGAATATATTTTAAAAAACTACGATGAAGATTTTTTTATCGTTGCCGTTAATGAACCCACAATTATAGTAGGAGTAAACCAAAACACATATAGCGAAATTAATGCGATGTATGTGAAGCAAAACAACATGAAAGTTGTTAGACGTTTATCTGGTGGTGGATCTGTTTTTCAAGATGAAGGAAACCTGGTTTTTTCAAATATTTACAGTAACGATGGGTCTGCCCTAATTGATTTCTCAAAAGTATCAGGACTAATTACAAATTTTCTGAAAGAAAAATTAAATCTTGAAACAAGTTTCTCTGGTCGCAATGATGTTGTAATAGATGATAGAAAAGTAAGTGGTCAAGCTCGTTTAAAATATGAAAATAAAATACTTCATCATGGTACTTTATTGCTTTCCTCAAACAAGAAAGCTCTAACCGATGCACTAAAATTCAATCCAGACAAATATGCTGATAGAGCTCTAAGATCAAATCATGAAAGGATGACAAATATAAATGAGCATCTAACCGAGCCTATGTCTATGGATAAATTTAAGGATATGTTTATTAATTATGTCCGATCTTGTTTTCCAGAAGCAAAAACATTAGAGTTGAGCCGTGAGCAAATTGACGACATAAATAAATTAGTTAACGAAAAATATTCTACTTGGGAATGGAATTACAATAATAATCCAGAATTCTCATACGTAAAACCACTATATACTAAGGCGGGAAGCCTCGATTTACACTTAAATATCGTTGATGATAAAATTGAAGGTGTTAGAGTATTTGGAGATTTCTTTTCTCAGAAAAGTATAACAGAGATTGAAAATGCTTTAATCGGGATTGATTATAAGAAAGACGAAATCGCTAAAACACTAGCAAAATTTGACATGAACTGCTACTTGGAAGGTATTTCATCGGATGAATTTCTAAATTGTTTTTTCAACTAATTTAAGAATCTGTACAAAGCATATCAATTCAATTAATAAATTCATTATTTTTGTATAAACTAATAAATTATATGATATGACTAAGTATTTAATATTTTTAGCATTTGCTTTACTGGCAATTTTCACCTTTTCATGTAAAGAGCCAGTGGTTAATGACCCACCTCCTACTACTGAGGAAACTCGTAAAGTAATAACTGAATATTCACTCGTAAACAAGCTATTTGCAGATGCATTTAGCGAAACGGATAATGCTGCAAAATATAGTGATGAACAAATTGATGGTTCAAAAAACGGCACTAAAGAAGGCTATCCAACTATTACTATTTCGCCTCTCGACGCAACCACATGGCCAAAAACTGTAACTATCGACTATGGTCCTACTAACTTTATGTGTCAAGATGGTCGTAATCGTAGAGGAGTAATTAACTTTGAAACTACTGGTTTTTATCGAGAACCAGGAACTGTAGTAACTATTTCGTTCAACAATTATTATCAAAATAATTATAAAGTTGAAGGCGTTCAGACTGTAACTAATTCTGGCAGAAATGCAAGTCAAAACTTAGTTTACACCGTAGTTATAGTTGATGGTAGGGTAACTAGTCCATTAAGTGAAACTATCTATTACGAAGAAAGTACGAGCCGCGAATGGGTAGCTGGAGAATCAACAATTTTAGATGCATGCGACGACAATTATTTTATTACTGGCAGTCAAAATGGAATGAGCTCTGATAGTATCGAATATACTCTCACAGTTCAAAATCGTTTAGATGTTCTAGTTTGTTGCCATTATATTCGTGGTGGAATATTGGATGTTGATATGGAAGGCCTTGCAACAATAACAGTAAATTATGGCGATGGAACCTGCGATGAAAATGCAATAGTTACGATTTCTGGTATTGATTACCCTATAGTAATGCAATAAACTTAATTTTAAAAACATAAAAAAACTCTTCCATAATTGGAGGAGTTTTTTATTTTTAGAATATCGTCTATTTGAATTATTCGCTAAAAGCATTTATATATTCATTTATTTCATTCTTACTAGCTTGAGCGGTAAAAAATCCGGTTACAACAGAATAATTTTTTCTATCCAAACAGTATTTATACGAAAACTTAGCCATTTCGAGTTTGTCTGCTTCCAAAGAAAATAAAGGTAACAGGTCTTTAATTTGACTTGAACTCAAACAAGAATAGTCTTTAACTAATCTTTTTGATACTTCGAGTCGTGTTGTTGAGAAACTTTCTTTACGAATTTCGGATCTAATTTTCTCAAAATCAGAATCACTCACAAAGCATTTTACAGCAGGCTCTTCTGTTTCAGCAACAGCATAAGGCTTATTAGTTCCAGGAACAATATAAATCTCATTAATCCCAGATTTTAGCTTAGAGCTCATTAATAATTGCTTTACATAAAGAAAATTGTCCTTATCGTACACTTTTTCATAAGCTGTTTTTAGAAATATATATCTGAAATTTTCACCACCCATCATCAAGCTAAGTTTCATTACTTGGGCAGTATTAAAGCAGTATGTATAAACATATTCCATACAAATTTTTGCTTTTTCTTCGTCGGTAGGGAATTGCGCAAGACTATTTGCAAAAGCTAAAAATTGTTTGTCGTTTAGGTAAGAATCGCATCCCTTATTACCAATATAGGCATTTGGAGAAGGAAATGTAATTCCATTAATTACTTCTGGCGCATTGGTATCAACAACCTGATTGTCGGTTTTAACAATCTCATCAACTTTATCGACCACTACAGCTTCGTCTTTTTTAACATCAACTTTTACATCTTTATCGTCTTTTACATCTTTAGTGTCAGTTTTATCGGAACTATTATTAGCTAAATCGTCTTTTTGTTTATCTTTTTTTCTGTCCTTCATTTCAAGATATTCAGTATAGCTATTCATATCAGGTTCTGGAACTCCATACAACTTGTTCTGGGTTTTAATATATTCCCACAAAATTGTAGAATTTGAAAAGTTATCAAATGCATCGCAAATAATTATAGCATTCGATTTATCTGAAATTTTAGGAAAAACCTTTTTTACAAAAATTAATCGTTGACTATCATCAGTAAATATTCCAGACGCTTTATACAACTGATTAGATGAGATATGTCTGAATTTCATCATTCGAACACCTTTTTTCATTCGTCTTTCTTCCGATTTTGATTTTTCCAACCTCTTTGTATAAATATTATAAGAGAATCGCGACATTGGTTTATGTGGCTTATCTACTTGCGCTACAAGGCTGCTACTTAACAAAGCAAATACGAGGATTAGTATAAAATTTTTCATAATACAATTTTTTACGAAATTAGTATTTTTTTCCTTTCAAAAAAAGTGCCGTAAAAAAGCTTTTGTAGTTTTTGAAATTAAAAAATCTTATGGAAAAGCGAGTGATTTACCATCACAAAAGTCGTTCAAATATTTTAGTATTAATCAAATTTATTATTTTTGCTCAAATATTAACGAAGTTTGAGTAATTTTAAACTTTATTTTCTAAAGAATTGATTTACAGAATTAATAAAATAGTGTTACTAATACTTGTTGTTCTATTGATAGACATACAAGTGTTTGCGCAATTCAAACCGTCGGCACCTCTAAATCAAGACGAAAATGAGTTGTATACTACTTGCAAAGATCAGTTTTTCAACGAAGACTATGTCCAGTCATATCAAGGATTTTCGCAGTTATTAAGTTTATATCCTCGTGAAGAGGTTTTTAATTATTACTATGGAGCATGTTTGGTTAAACTTAATAATAATATAAAATCTGGTATCGATTATTTAAAATATGCAGCAGCGAAAGATATTAATCCGGCAAACTTTTATATTGGTTTAGGCTATCATTACTCCTACGATTTTAATCAAGCTTTACAATTTTACGAAGTTTATAAGCAAAATGCAAAACAAAAAGACATTGTAAATTTTGAAGTAGAGCAATATATTACAATGGCAAAGCATGGAATTGATCTTGTAAAATATGCCTACGAGCTTAAAGTTTTAAGCACAAAAAACATTAACAGAGACAATTTTTACTATTCCTATAATTTGAAAGATTTTGGTGGAGAAATTATTGTAAAAACCGATCAATTTAAAGGAAAAGCAGACAAGGAAATTCGGGAAGTCGATTTGATGTATATCTCGGATATTCACAATGCTTTGTTTTTTAGTAGTTATGGCGACTCTAAGAAAAACAGTCTCGACATTTATATGTCTCGAAAAGAAAAAGACAATTGGTCGGCGCCACAAAAGCTGCCAAATACAATAAATACAAAATATGACGAAGCCTTTCCATTTTTAAGCGAAGATGGAATTACTCTGTATTATTCTTCAAAAGGCCATAACAGCATGGGAGGATATGATATTTTTAAAACCACCTGGGATGTAAAAAACAATGTGTGGTCTGAGCCAAAAAATCTTGACTTTCCAATTAACACCCCATTCGATGATATTATGTATTCTGTTGATAGATACGATGAAACAGCTTACTTTGCGTCGAACAGAGATACAAAAAATGATAAAATTACAGTGTTTCGAATTTTGACAGAACCAGATCCTCAAAAACGCAAACTCGAAACAATGGCAGACATTTACCAAAATGCAAATTTACAGGTAAATCCAGTTTCCATGACAGAGCTAACAAAAAGACAAGAAGTTAGAGCGATTGCCATGAGAGACACCTCGTCAAACACTATTGCTGTGATTACAAATAAAGATTCTGTTGATGATGCAGATGTGCTAATTCAAAATGCGATTGCAAAACTTGACGAAAAGTCGGAAGTTGCAAGTAGTTATCTGGAATATGCAGCATCAACATACAAGTTGACAGAAATAAAACTAAATGAAGTCAAGGAAATTAACAGACAAATAAGCCAACTAAAAAACAAAAGCGATGCAAATTCCGCAGCTTTACGTGATAGCTTAGCAAGCATGGCAAATTTAAAAGCAATTGAAGCATCAGAACTATACGACATCTCAAAATTCTTCGCAGATGCTGCCAAACAAACAAACGGACTAATTTCTTACTATCAATCAGAAATTAATGTATTAGATAAAACATCGCGAAACGAGAAATCTTTAGTCGGAGATATTAAAAATATAGATACAGAAATCAAAAACATTAACACAGAATTCCCTTTTGACGTTTACTTATCAGGTTTAAAATTAGAAAAAACGCAGAAAAAGTCACAAATGGATAAATTTTCTGGTAAAAATCAACCCGAATTACAGAAATTAGAATTGCTAAATGAAAAAATTCTACTTAAAGTGGAGCTTGCGAAAAAAGAGGCCGAATTTGATGTTCGAGAAAAATACATTTATGACATAAAGACTTTCGAAAATGAAAAAATAGATATAATCTCTTTTGTTAAAGAGAATAATATCCAAATAAAATTTCTTGATAATGATATAAATGGAATTGATTATAAAATAACTCTTGCTAATGAGTTCCGTCAAGATATTGAAGATGGACTGTTTGTTGACCCAAATCTCAATGTCAGCAAATTAAACAATGAAATTGAAATTCTAAAAACTTCTGTTACTCAAAATTCTTTAAAAAGAATGGCAGAGGCACAAGACAAGATTCTTGCCGACTTAACTTTGTATTCTCCAATTGTAGATTACGATGCAATTCTTTATGCAACCAACGATCTAGCTGATGCAAATCAAAACAATGTATTTGTCGACACAGAAATATACACACAAAAATACAATACAGTTGTTTCTAACAAAACCATTCGCACCGGAAATCTGATTTCAAGCAACGATTCGCTTAGAGAACAGGTTAAGAATAAAGAGGCCGAATTCGATGTGGCGATAAACGATCTTGAAAAACAAATTATTATTAACGATATTAATAAGCTTCAATTAGAAATAAATCAAAATTCAGATTTAATCAAACCTGGGCTATCAATTGAGAATAAAACCGATTTAACAAAAGTTATTATCTCATACGAAGAAATTAAAAAGAATCAAACCACTACTGAATTTGAAAAGACAATATCTGAAACAGACAAGCTAATTGCAGAATCGAAACTGATTGAATCCGATATTGCCGATTTAAAAACTCTCGATAAAACAGGAAATTCTCTTGGAATAAAGTATCTAGAAGTTGTTAAATCTGAAATAGATGCAAAAATTGCTTCAAATGTAAAGGATTTAACAGAAAAACAAACTATTGCAACTCCAACATACAAGATAAACGATGTAATAGCAGAACTTGAAAAAGCTCTTTATCCAAATAACCAAAATAGCATTGCAGCAAAACTCTTAGTTGACGATTTACAAAAAGCAAAAAGACTATTTAGCGATGCTGAAAAACAAAGAGATATTCAACAGAAAAACGACCTTATTAATCAGGGGAATAGTATTATTGACCGAGGCATTTACCAGGCAATAGAATACTTTAATGGGAGTTTAATAACGATGTATTCTGATTTTAATGCTTATAAAAACACATACAACACATATGCACTCGGCAACGAGAAAACAGTAGCTTTTTTTATAAAAGCAGGAGAATATAAAAAGAATGCAGACAGGCTCCAACTTGAAGCAGAGGAAACGACCGACGACAATCTGAAAATTAAAAAACTAGCAGTCGCATATAAAGAAATGGAGTTAGCTAATTTGTACTTCAACTATATATTCGATTTCTTAGCTGACGATAAAAAATATTCTAACGAGAAAATTTTCGTCAATTCTAATGAAACTGAAAATTTAACTACTCTAACAACCGATTTGAACAAAATTAAAACTGTGGAATTGATTGTTGAAACTATCATTCCCACATTGGAAATAAATCCAGAAATTATTATTAAATTGATAAAAGATGCCGAAAATATCCAAATCAAGACTGACAAATTAACATCTGAATATCAGAAAGCGACACCGAATAAACAAAGTGAAATTCTTGTAGAAATAAATAAACTTAACGACGAGATAAAAGATAAAATTACTAATCTAAATGCCGAGATTGTTAAAGCGCAAAAAGAAATAATTATTGATAATTTCACTCAACTTGAAAATGAAAATCCAGATAAAACTTTTACTAATTTAGAAACCGAAGTAATCGCATTTAATGAAAAAGCAAATAATTCTTTAGATAGCAAAGATTTTTATCTTCTTAACGAAGTAATTATAGCTGGTGAAAGCATTATAAAAAAACAAAATGAGCTACTCAAGAATAAAACAATACTAAGTATTGCCGACAATAAAATAAACGAGTTACTAGCTGCTTCGGAAAGAAATGTAAAATTTGTAATAACAGAAACTCAAATTGCGGCTAACAATGCAATTATTGCCGACAGCATCGCACAAAATAATAATAACATTGACACCGCTAATAATACAATTGCTGAAAATAATATCAAGCCTGATACAGCAATCAACGTTATTTCAGATACTGTCAACAACAACATTGCAGAGAATAATAATAACATTGACACCGCTAATAATACAATTGCTGAAAATAATATCAAGCCTGATACAGTAATCAACGTTATTTCAGATACTGTCAACAACAACATTGCAGAGAATAACAATGTTGCCAATAATAATTCAAGTTTTTCCAATAGCACAAAAGATTTAGATGGGCTGATAGCTGAACTAGAAAAACTAAATTACAGTAATAAACTTGAAGAGATTTCATTAAATCAACAGAAAAATGAATCTGAAATTGACGAAAATTCTAACAAAATCATTTCTTTAAATCAGAAAATAGGAGAAACTGAAAACAATTCTTCGCAGCGAAATATCAACGAGCTAAAACAGGATTTAGCTAAATTTGAAAAGCAACAATCAGACGTTCTTATTGAGCAAAGCAAAAGTAATATTGAGTTGATTAACCAACTTGAGAACATCGTTAAAACCGGAAATAACAAACCAATGTTTTTAACAGACACTACTTACATTAATTTGCAAAAATCTCAGCAAGACCAACGTAATTCAATTATTAGTTATAGTAATTTCTACTCAGCCGAAGAATTATTGGAAATACACCGAAAAGCACAAGCGACAGAAAATAAACTAATGCAAATTTTATTGCGTGAAGCATCGAATTTAAGTCCCGAATTACTTGCTCAATCGAATAAACAAAACTCAGATCCAAATACTAACAATTCAAGCATTGCCAATAATACTGACTATAATAATTTTTCATACGACTATGATGTAACTACAACAGAAAAACTAAATAAAATTGAAACAAAAATAAAAACTCTAAACCCTCAGATTCAAGAAAATGAATCGAAAATGGCAGAATTGGAAAGCGAAATGGAAAATTCCAATACAATGGCAGATTATAAAAAAATTCAAAAAGAACTTGAAAAAACTCAACAAAAATATCTAAAACAAATAAAAGAATATGCTAGCATAAATACAGAATTATTAAATATAAAATACAATATTGCAGAAATTCATTACACTAACAATTCCGCTTTGGCTAATAAGAAAATTACTCCCGTAAGCGATAGCATAAGTAAACTGTCATTTGACGAATTCAGAGAATCTTTAGCACTTTTTGAAGTAATCATCACCTATAATCCTAAAATACCAGATAAAGAATTAATTGAAAAATATAGGACCGCAAACAAATTGTCAAATCAAGGAATCGAACATATCAATACCGCAAATAACTTGATTGTTAATAATAAAACTAACGACCCTTTGGTTATGGCTTATTATAAATCAATTGAAAATGAAAACGATTCAAATACAATTGCAATTACAAACACGCATCAAGACTCTCTATATAAAGACACTACAAATTTGGCAGTAAATACCGATAAAATTCCAAATAGAGATACTGTCTCGCAAGTTGCCACCAATACTTTAACTGAAATAGACAACACAACAACAACAACAACACAAATTAACAATTCTCTAGTTTTAGAAAAAACTGAGAAAAATATTTTTGAGGCAAATCTAGCAAGTTTATATTCTGACAACAACCCTATTAAAAATATTGAACAAGGAGAAGAATTGTGTTATAGAATTCAAATTGGGGCATACAACGCGCTCGTTAATAACGATAGATTTAAAGGAATGAGTCCAATATTTATTGAAAGCATTCCAAACAGTAAGTTATTGAGATACATGGCTGGATTATTCTACTCTTACAATTCTGCCAATACCTCGCTTCCTGTTGTAAGAAGTCTTGGCTATGCCGATGCTTTTATTGTGGCATATTATCAAGGAAAGAGAATTACGGTGTATGAAGCTAGACAAATTGAAGAAAGACTGCAACGAGAAACACAAGAGTCGGTACTTGTAATTAATAATCAAAATTCTAATTTTCAGAATAACATAACCAATAACGCGAATAAACAAGATTCAACAATCAGCAGTACAATTGTAGGAAATCGCGATACTACTTCTACATCAACACAAATAATCGAAGCAACAAACAATGCAAATATTGCAACGGAAACTGACCTCAAAAAAACTACAGACATATTTTACTGTGTACAGATTGGCGTTTATCGCGAGAAAGTTGGCTCGGACAGGCTTTACAACTTAGATCCGATAATGTATGATGACTATGGAAAAGGTCTTATTAGGCATACATTTGGGAAATATTACGATTTAAATACAGCAATTAGCGAACAAAATAAAATACGACAACTTGGAATAAAAGATGCATTTGTTATTGCATACAGCAATGGAGAAAAAATTGCAATAAATCAAGCCACGAGTCTAATATCTCAAAACACAAGCTTACCTCAGGATCAAATTATTGTAAATGTTCCAGTAAATAATAATCAGCCTGAAGTAAATAACCAGGAGAACATTCAATTACCTGAAAGAAATCTACCAGAAGTAGAAAACAATCAACCTGCTCAAGGCCAAAAAGTTGAATATTATGTTCAACTAGGAGCCTTTAGGTCAGATGTAGGCACATATATCAAAGACTCTTTCCGCAGAATATCAGGTACTAGTAAGTTGTTTAAATTAACTTCTAACGATATGATTGTTTACCGAACTGGTGTATTTACAACATACGCTGCTGCACAAACTGGACTAGCGAACGCACATTCAGGCGGAATAAAAGATGCTTTTATCTTGGCAATTATTGATGGAAAGAGAGTTGATATTGCCACTGCAAGAGCAGCAGAATAAAAATAAATCAAAGAGTTTTAGGATAAAACAAAAAAACAGAACATTAGATTTTAATTGTATTGTAATATTGTGTATTTTTGCAATATATGAGTGAAAATCAAGAAATAATTAAGCCAATACAGAAAGATGAAACATCACAAGGTATTTCGCGCAATACGAATCGCCATCTTATTCTGTATAATGACGATAGCAATAGTTTTGATTATGTAATCAGCTGTTTGATTGAAGTCTGCGAACATGATATTATTCAAGCCGAGCAATGTACTTTTATTACACATTATAAGGGTAAATGCGATATAAAAAAGGGTGACTATAAATCATTGAAGCCACTCAAAGAAAATCTGGTCGAAAAAGGACTAAGAGTTACAATTGATTGATTTGGTTTGTTTTTCATAAAAAAAAGGCTGTTAGGATTACCTGACAGCCTTTTTTCATTTTTAGCCATTTATACCATATTATTTCTTTAGCAACTCAACACTACGATTAACAAAATTGCTAAGAGATTCACCTTTGAGTAAATTATTTGAAAGTAGTGCAAGGTCGAACAATTGACTGACAATTTTTTGATTTTTGCCATAGCCTTTATAGATTTCGATTTTTTCTTCTTCCAGACTCGAAAGTTCAGTCTCAAGTTCTTCAAGACGGTTTTTATCCTCAAGAGGTTTTTCGTCTTCTGTTTTAAAATCCTTTAGTTTTTTGTCGAGTTCAGTTTTTTTATTATTAATCTCTGTCAACTGAGCATCTATTTCAATTCGTTTTGACAATGTTTTCTTCTCTATTTTTGAGCTAAGGTCAACAATAAGTGGATGATTTGTATTTACCACAACTTTATAATCATCTGGTAAATCGCGGTAGAATGCTGTTCCGCCACCCATAGCCGACATATCTTTCATACGGCGCATAAACTCATCACGGGTAATGGTTACGGGCAAATCACTTTCACTCATGCTATCACTTGTAACCCAGTATGATTTATTCTCAGGAATAATCCCCTGAAACACCCATTTTACATTCTCCTGCTCTTTTTCACTTAATACAGATTCTATTTTCTCTTCTTTTTTAATAAGATTTTCAATTATATCTGAATCAACACGAACAAACCGCGACTCCTCAAATTTACTTTCCAGAGTATTTATTAAATGCATATCTAGTTGCCCGTCAAGTAAGAGAACATTGTAGCCTTTATTCTTTGCTGCTTTAATGTACGAATACTGATCTTCAACATTAGTTGCGTATAAATAAATTAAGTGATTATTTTTATCCTTTTGGCTAGGTTCAATTTTTGATTTGTATTCCTCAAATGTATAATACTCATCATCTGTATTTTTCAAAAGTGCAAACTTTTCTGCTCTTTCGTAAAATTTCTCATCGGAAATCATTCCATAAACAATAAACATTTTAAGGTCGTCCCATTTTTTCTGAAACTCCTCTCTATTGTCTTTAAATATTTCAGCTAATCGGTCAGCTACTTTTTTTGTAATATGTCCTGAAATTTTTCTAACATTGGAATCGCTCTGGAGGTAACTTCGAGAAACATTTAATGGAATATCAGGAGAATCGAGAACCCCATGAAGCAATGTTAAAAACTCGGGCACAATACCTTCTACAGAGTCAGTAACAAAAACCTGATTACAATACAACTGAATCTTATTTCTGTTAATATCGAGGTTTGATTTAATTTTAGGGAAATATAATACTCCAGTAAGATTAAATGGGTAATCTACATTAAGATGAATATTAAATAATGGTTCATCAAAATTAGAAGGATAAAGTTCGTGATAAAATTTATCGTACTGATCCTCAGTTATTTCGGCAGGTTTTTGCTTCCACAATGGCTTTGTATTATTGATGATATTATCCTCATCAGTTTCTACATCCTTACCATCTTTCCATAAAGTCTTTTTCCCAAAAGCTATTTCGACAGGTAAAAACTTACAATATCGGTTCAATAACTCTTGTATTCTTTGTTTTTCGAGAAATTCTGAAGATTCCTCATCAATATATAAAATGATATCTGTTCCTTGATCTTCTTTTTCGGATTCTGTTAATGTGTATTCTGGATCGCCTTTGCAAGACCACTTAACGGCTTTTGAGTTCTCTTTGTACGATTTTGTAATAATCTCAACTTTTTCAGAAACCATAAATGAGGAATAGAACCCTAAGCCAAAATGTCCGATTATTGAGTTCTCGACATTCTTATATTTGTCTAAAAAATCACCTGCACTCGAAAAAGCAATCTGATTAATGTATTTTTCAACTTCTTCAGCTGTCATTCCAATACCATTATCTCGAATAGTAAGAGTTTTTTGCTCTTTATCAATCAAAACTTGAACTTTAAGATTGTCAGTTGACCCATTAAATTCGCCAGAGATAGCTAGAGTTTTTAATTTTTGACTTGCATCAACGGCGTTAGAAACCAACTCTCTAAGGAATATGTCGTGATCTGAATAAAGGAATTTTTTAATAATTGGAAAAATGTTTTCGGTGGTAACACCAATGTTTCCGGTCTTCTGTGTCATAATCAATCAATTTTAGTTAAACCGGCAATGCAATTCCAAAGTATGTGCCAGTGCCAAAAACATGACAAAAAGGCAGAAATACAAATAGAATTTTAAAATTAATAAATAAAGAAACCGATTAAGAATAAAATTGCAGCAAAAACAAACACAGCGAATACAAGAATTGTAGCTCTTTTGCTAGAACGAAATTTCCGCTTAAGGTCATACTCGCTGATAAGGCGAGAAATCAATGGATATATTCGAACAAAATATTGTGAGTCTTTTTTTATGAAAGCAGCTGGTTTTACATTACTACTAGTAGCCTTTAATTCAATATTTTCACTATCAGCAAATATTACTACTTCAATTTCCCTATCAATACTTTTAATTGATGGAATTAACTCAAGAGCAGTTTTAGTATTCATACCACGACTAGTAATAATGTTGTCGATAATCACAATTTTAAAACTCTTATCCTTAGCATCTGTTTTTAATTTGTTCAAAAACATTTGAACCGAGTTAAAAGTATAAAGAGTATAGTTCAATTTCGGTTTGAAGTTTTCTCTAAAAAAATCGAGGTCGATTACATCATTGTCAACGCAATAAAAATTGATATGTTTAGTAGATTTCATTGTTTCAAAAAATTCTCTTATTTCTAATTGGGAGTTTAAAAATCTCTAGAGACACCTCTCCTATTTAAAGCATTTATTTTAGGATCTCTCCTAAAGTTTATTGCCTCGTCTGGATTAATATCAGATTGTAAAATCCATTTGCCTCCACGGAAAATAAATGCATCGTACGAAAAATCGGGTCCATAATATTGATACATATTTGTAAATTTTTGCTCGGGAGGCGCAAGATGGTCTAGAACTAGCATATCTTTTTGACTATTAAAGCGAAGCAGCATTGTTGCGCGATCTGCATACTCAAATATTAAACGACCAGTGTTCGTTCTATTAAGTTTAAATAATTTCTTTCCAAAAATAGGAATACTTTTTCGGTCAAAATATAGGACCTCAACAACTTTACGATTAATTAAGAAGTCGGCACCATCCCAACCAATTAAAGTATAGTAGGTTAACGAATTCCATTTTTTTGTAATAATCTCATAATAAATTGCACCATACCACTCGGAATTCGTCTGATACAATCGCATCTCATCCTTAGCTCCAAATTTTTTATCGTTTAAAAAATACACCTGAATACCTTTATTATCCTTGTATTGTAAAAATCCAAAATATTGAAAGCTTCCATCTTGATAATTAAGATTCCAGGTATATACACGTAGGTTATTATCATCCGATTTTAAAACAGAAAGATTTTTCACATCAGAAAAGTCGGCGCCAAAAGATGAAGAAGTTTTTAAGAAATTTTTTAAATATGAAATTAAATAATTATTTATTTCTTTCTTTTCTTTTTCAGATTTAGTATTGATTATTTCATTGAAAAGATTATTTACAGAATCGACTTCGGCAATGTATGGATTTTCCTTAGCCCAGACAAAAAGACTTGCTACACAAAGAATTGAAATTATAATTATCCTTTTAACTATCATTATAAAACTAATTTACTCTTATAAAACGTAAAGAATCATAAATATTTTGTAAAAATAAAATTAAATTTAGTTTAGGGCTAAATTAAATGTTTTTTTTGCGACAAACACCTCGCATAAAAATGATATTCACTTAAATTCTATCCAATGCTCTATTTATCATATCACAAACGAGTGCAATTTCTTGCTCTGTGATATTTAAAGGTGGTGCAATTCTAAAAGCGGTGTCGTGAAAGATAAACCAGTCGGTAACAAAACCGATGTCTATTCCTTGTTTAATAAATCTGATGACATTATCGAAACTACCAATTTCGACTGCGAGCAAAAGTCCCTTTCCTCTAATTTCAGAGATTTTTGGATTTTTTAGATATTTTCGAAAAAGCATTTCTTTTTTTTCCACATCATTTACCAATCCAGATTCGGCGATATAACTTATTGCAGCGAATGCGGCAGCGGCACAAACGGGATGCCCACCAAATGTAGTAATATGGCCAAGAACAGGGTTTGTTTTAAACGACTGCATGATATGAGTAGCAGATGCAAAAGCCCCTATTGGCATACCCCCGCCTAGGGCTTTGGCGAAACAAACTATGTCTGGAATAATATCAAAATGTTCAAACCCGAACATTTTGCCGGTACGGCCAAAGCCTGTTTGAATTTCATCAATAATAAGCAAGCACGAATTTAGATCGCAGGTTTCACGCAAAGCCTTCATATAATCTTTATCTGGAATTACAATCCCAGCCTCTGCTTGTATTGGTTCAAGAACTACGCAAGCTGTTTTATTATCGATAAGACTTAGTTGCTCAAAATTATTAAATTCTAAGGTATAAACTTCGGGCAACAAAGGCCTGAATGAACTTTTAAAATCTTCGTTACCACATAAACTTAAGGCAGCATGCGAGCTTCCATGATACGCATTGGTATAAGAGAACATTTTTGTTTTACCAGTATATCTCTTCGCCAGTTTAACGGCCCCTTCAATTGCTTCGCTTCCACTATTAACGAAGTAAACAGAATCTAATGGAGAAGGTAATAAATTACAAATATATTCAGCTAATTTAACCTGTGGACTTTGAATAAATTCGCCATAAACCATCAAATGAAGGTGTTTTTTTGATTGTTCAATTATTGCTTTTTGAACAGGCTCAAAATTATGCCCCAAACTACTTACCGAAACACCAGATATTAAATCAATGTATTCTTTTCCATCGGGAGAATACATGTATATCCCATTAGCTCTATCAATCTCGAGCATATAAGGATTTTCGGAAGTTTGGCCAAGGTAATTAAGAAAAAGTTGTCGGTTGGAACTCATTATTTTATATTATTAAGTCGAACTGAAATTTCGTTTGCAATTGCCTCGTCGAGCAAAACGCTTTCAAAAGCATCTGGATTTTTAAAGACCAGTAAATTATTACAAACTTCGCATATTTCATTTAGATTAACAATAACAGAATCATTTATTTTAAAGAAATTTATATTTTCACAGATAATATTCGTGTCGAAAAGTTTGCTAAGAATAGTAAATGACTTCTTTTTGGTAACAATAAGATTTTTTTCGACATCCTTCTGAATCTTAACAATATCATTAATTTTAAGTCTTACGAAGTGTTCATTTATTTTAAAAAACATACGTTCGCATTTTCTTTTATCTTCTTTTTCGAGAATTCTCTCAATTGCACGATTAGTAGATTTTAAGAATCTGTTGTATTCTATTGGTTTTAGAAGATAATCAATTACGTTATATTCAAATGTATCGAGAGCATATTTTCTATCGCCAGAAATTACGATTACATTTACATCAGAATTTGCTTCGTCTAGAAACTCAAGACCACTCATTTCTGGCATTTCGATATCCAAAAAAATCACGTCAATGTCGCCACTCTGCACAACATCCAAGGCCTGTATAGGATTAACGAAAATACCTTTAAGATTGAAAAGTTCAGACTTTTCAATAAAGCTGGCAAGTTGTTTCTGAATTAACTTATCATCGTCTATAATTATACAATTCATACAATGCCCAATTAGCGTAACTTAAATTTATACGATATAGACAGTAATATGTTGTAAAATGTTCGCTAAACATTTTTTAATTCTACTATAGGAGCACCTGCTTCTACTTTAAACAATCTAGCTACTACTTTACTCATCACTTTCTGATCACCAGAGTAATAAATAGTAATTTTCTGCGCGTGGTTTTCTGTTCTGAATATTTTATTTGACATTAATACATCCTTTGTACGTCGCGCGACAGGAGCGGCAGAGTCAATAACCTCAACCGTTTCGCCCACGATTTCTTTAATAAGAGTGTAAAAGTATGGATAATGAGTGCAGCCAAGAACTAATTGATCGATATCATTTAACAAAAATGGATTAACATATTTATTTATCAACTCCCTAACCTGGTCGCCTTCAAAAATGCCATTTTCAGCAAATTCTACAAGTCCTTTTGCAACTTGCAGGTGTATTATAACATAATCTTTATATTTCTCGCTGGTGGTTTTAAAATGATTACCGCGAAACGTACCTTCTGTGGCAAGCACACCAACACTTCCGGTTTTGGTATTAAGGCAAGCAGGTTTAACAGCGGGTTCTAGTCCAATAATTGGGATATCAAATGCATTTCGCATTAAATTAACAGCAGCAGCAGTTGCGGTATTGCAAGCGATAACAACCAGTTTGCAATTTTGATCAATAAGAAATTTAATGTTTTTTTCTGAAAGCTGAGTTATTTCGGCAACAGATTTTGGACCATAAGGAGCATTTTTACTATCAGCAAAGTAAATAAAGTCTTCATAAGGAAGTCTTTTAACCAATTCTTTAAGAACGGTTAGCCCACCTATTCCACTGTCAAATACTCCTATTGGTCTATTCATAATAAAAAAAATCCCGAAAAATTCCGGGATTAAAATTAGTAATTAATTCTTTACCAAATTATTTTATTCCCAGTTTAATTTTAACCGCAGGAGTAATGTCTTCACTTTCAGCTGAGAAATACAACAAAGTAGATACATCAAAAACATAGATAAGAGTTTTCTCTACACCTACAGCTTTAATTGCATCCTGAATTTTAGTATAAATTGGCTCTAACAATTCGCTTTGTTTGGTTTGCATGTCTTCTTGAGCTCTAACTTGAAATGCTTGTATTCTTTGTTGAAGATTAACAAGTTCGTCCTCTTTCATTTGTTTAATTGAAGGGGATAATGTTTCACCAGCAGCCATATATGCATTATATTTGGTTTCTAGTTCTTGATTTAAAGCAGTTAACTGAGTTTCAAGAGTTTTTGCGTATTCTTCGATAGTTTTAGATGCCTGATCTTTTTCTGGCATGATTTCAAAAATTGCATTTGAATCAACATGGCCGAACTTAGATTTTTGAGCAAACACTGAGAATGAAGATACTGCAATTAGCAATAATAAAACAATTTTTTTCATAATAAATTTTTAAATTTGGACAAATATAGTATTAATTTTTGTAACCCAATTTTTTTAATACATCATCACTTTTATCGTAACGTGGGTCGGTATAAAGCATATTTAGACTATTTGCTGTATCGAAAATAACAGCATAAGAACCTTCAACAGCAATTTCTTTTATGGCATTATAAATATCGTCTTGAATCGGCTTCACAAGTTCTTCACGTTTTTTAAACAACATACCATCTTTTCCAAAATACTTTTGTTGTAAATCACGCATATCTTTTTCCATAGTCATAATTTCGCCTTCTCTTTTTACTCTTAGTTCTTCGATAAGTAATATTCTTTCTGCCTGATAATCTTTATACATTTTATCAATAGCTTCTTTTTTAGTGTCAACCTCCTTTTTCCATTCAGCAGAGAAATCGTCGAGTTGTGTTTTTGCTGTTTCGTAAACAGGAATATTGTTCAAGATGTATTCAGTGTCAACGTAAGCATATTTCTGAGCCATTAACATTCCAGAGAATACGGGGATTAGTAGAATCAATAATAATTTTTTCATAGCATTTTAATTTATAATTTATTTTCAAAGTTAGCATTTAGCAAAATATGTTCCAAACTTCTGGAATTAAAATTGTTGACCAATAACAAAGTGGAATTGACTACCATTTGACCCAGTAGAACCAGGGATTTCATCAAAACCATAACCCCAGTCAACACCCAACATTCCAATCATTGGCATATAAATTCTCACACCAACACCGGCAGATCGTTTGACATCAAATGGGTCGAAGTTATCAGACCTATACCAAGCATTACCAGCTTCAACAAATCCAATTGCATATAATGTAGCAGTAGGAGCTAATGATAAAGGATATCTAAGTTCAATTGCAAATTTATCATAAATATTTCCGCCATTTGAAGGAGTAAGCGAATTATTTGTGTATCCTCTAAGTCCAACAGTTTCTAATCCATAAAGGTTATAACCATACAAACCATCGCCACCAAGTTGGAATCCTTCAAACGGTGATGGGCCGACTTTTTTAGAATACATACCGAGCATTCCAAATTCAAATTTCGTCATAAGTACAAGAGCTCTTGAGCTTCCGTCTTTACTACCTGCAAGAGTAGTAAACCATTGACCAGAGAATTTATATTTATGATATTCTATCCATTTGTATCTATCTTGAGCTGTCATTTCGTCGGTATATTCTTTTCCATTAAACAATGAATAAGGTGGTGTTAATTCTACAGACAAAGAGAATGTTGATCCAGTAGTAGGGAAAATTGGATTTGGTCCAGCAGAATGTCTTCCCAACACAGTTTTCAAACTTAGGTTGTTTGAGTGCCCAGTATGATAAAGTGAAAACTGCTGATAATCCTTTAAATTATAGTGTTTGTAACCAAGTTCTGTGTACAATGTAAAATAATCATCTGGCACTTTAAGTCTTTGACCAAGTCCTAATCCTGCACCTGTAACTTTAAAGAAATATAATGTAGAGTCAGAAACAGCACCGTTAGATATTATAGAATGATACACAGATGTTGTAAAAGAATTAGGTTTTTTGCCACCGAACCAAGGCTCTGTAAAGTTAAAGCTATAACTTTGATACCACAGCCCCGAAGCCTGAGCACGCACAGAAAGTTTTTGGCCATCACCAGATGGCAAAGGACGATATGCTTTTGGATTCAAGATATTTTTTAAAGAAAAGTTATTAAAGGTAAGTCCGAGAGTTCCCACAATCATACCAGCACCCCAACCACCAGATAATTCAACCTGATCAGATGGTTTTTCTTCAACAATATATTCTAAATCAACGGTTCCCTCAACAGGATCTGGTTGAAAATCCACATTAAGTTTTTCTGGATCGAAATAACCAAGTTGAGCTAATTCGCGAATTGTACGTTGAACCTCGGAACGTTTGTATAAACTTCCTGGACGAGTTCTAATTTCACGAATAACGACATTGTCGTTAGTACGAGTATTTCCAGTAATTGTAACTCTATTAATTCTAGCTTGCTTTCCTTCGTAAACTCTCATTTCGATATCGATTGAGTCGTTTTCTACCAAAATTTCAACAGGATTAATATTTGAGAATAAATATCCATTATCCTGATAAACCGACATAACCCCCGATGGATCGTAAAGCAATCGTTCTTCTAACATCTTGTGATTATAAATATCACCAGACCGAATTCCAAGAATTCTTGTAAGCATTTCTGAATTATACTTTGTATTCCCTAACCAAGTAATACTGCGGAAATAGTATTTTTGACCTTCGTCGATGCCAATTATAAGATTAATCGAATTATCCTCATTAGTAATAATTGAGTCGTAAATAATTTTCGCATCTCGGTATCCAAGTTCATTGTATTTGTCAATGATACTTGCTTTATCAGTTTCAAATTCTTCGGGAAGAAGTTTTGAAGGTTTAAATAAGTTATACCAGATTTTTCTTTTTGTTTCCTTCATTGATCTGCGAAGTTTTGCATCTGCAATATCTTTATCCTCCCGATAGAAATTATATATTTTTTTATCCTTTCCTATATTTTCATTTCCAACAAAAACGATATCATTGATTTTTACCCTGTCATTTTTTACGACATCAAATTTTAAAATAACAGAATTTGCAAGTGCAGTATCAGATTCTTCAGAGATTGTAACGGTAGCATTTCTGAAACCTTTATCAATAAAATAATCTTTAATACTATTCTCCGATGACAATAAAGTATTTTCTGTAACTTGAGTTCCTTTAACAAGTTTTATTAAGTCTCTAATGTCATCAGCCTCAGACTTTTTAATTCCAGAAAATGAAAACCTTGAAAGTCTTGGTCTTTCTTCAAGATAAATATCTAAGAAAGCTCTATCATTAATAACCTTTACAAGTGTTATCTTCACATCTGAGAACAATCCTTGTTCCCATAAAATTTTGATAGCTTTAGTAATTTTATCTCCCGGAATTGTTGTTTTTTGCCCAATTTCGAGACCTGTAAGGTACAAGAGTACGTTCTGGTCGAGGTACTGAATTCCAGAAATTGTTACACCGCCGATTTCATATTCTTTTGGTTCAGAATAATCAATCTTTTTTAGTTGAGTCTTCAAATCATCCTGAGCGAATGTAGAAAAAGAAATCAGTAAAATAACGGCTAATAGAAATTTGTTTTTCATTAAGTTTTTTTCTTAAGTTAATTGTTCACTTGTTTTACCAAATCTTCTTTCTCTTTTCTGGAAGTTAATCAGGGCATTATAAAATTCATCTTTAGAAAAATCGGGCCATAAAACATTTGTAAAATACAATTCTGAATATGCCAATTGATATAAAAGGAAATTGCTAATTCTTTCTTCACCACTAGTCCTTATTAGCAGCTCTGGGTCAGGGATATCAGCAGTAGTTAAGTATGTTTCAAACAGTTTATCGTTTATTTTTTCGGTTTCAAATTTACCATTTTTACAGTCGATAGCGAGATTTTTAACCGCATTAATAATATCCCATCTTCCACTATAACTAAGGGCAATTACAAAATTAAGTGCGTTATTATTCTTGGTTTTTTCGATTGCAAAATTAAGTTTTTTCTGAACGGCTTGGGGCAGTTTGTCTATCTGTCCAATAACTCTAATTCTCACGCCCAATTTATTGATTTCCTCAAATTCTTTATCAATTGAAGAAACGAGCAGATTCATTAATCCACTAACTTCAGTTTGTGGGCGACTCCAATTTTCTGTTGAAAATGCATAAACAGTAAGATACTTAATTCCAAGTTCACCACAAACCTCAATAGCGCTTTTAACGGCTTTTGCGCCTTCCTGATGACCAGAAAGTCTAATTTTATTACGAGACTTAGCCCAACGACCGTTTCCATCCATAATTATGGCAACATGCTGAGGAACTCTATTTTTATCTATGCTATCTACCAGTGACATAAATTTATAAATTATCTATTATCATAATATGCTGGGCAACCAATTTTGTTAAATTTAAATGTGTATGATAACGTTACACATGCCATAGCATACCAGTCTTTATTATATCGGAATCCAGTTTGTTTAAGCCTTGTAGAGGATGGATCAATAGGCGTTCCGTAATTTGGGTCATAATTATCTAAGTCTTCCCCTGAAAGAGAGTCGAGATAATCTGAGAAAGTTCTTCTAAAATTCCATTCCACGCCTAAAACCAAACGAGGTCTAATATTTTTTTTAACGCCAAAACCGATTGGAATTGAAAAATTAATAATATCCTGCGAAGAGTTTGCAATATACGCAGAAAATCCGGTCAACAAATATGGAGTAAAACTTTGTTTTTTCACATCACCGATTAGATATGGCAAAAAATGAATTTCAAACTGAGCAGCTAGCTCTATCAACGAAGTTTCAAAATGTCTATCTCTTAGTAATTGAAATTCGTTATTAAAATCTTCATCAGCAGCAGAAAGATTAGTGTATGCAGCACCTAACCTAATAACATAACGTGAATTAATATGATATTTAGCAAATCCACCAAAGTTTGCATGAGGAGAATAAAAATGTTTGTAAAGATTTATATCGCCCATATAATAAGAACCTCCGGCCGAAATTCCAAACTCTCCCCCTCTCTGTGAAAATCCACTAAAAGCTATGCAGGAGAATATGCATAAAAAAACAAACAATGCAGATTTTTTCTGCATTATTTGTAAAGCTAACCTGTATAATATCTTTATTCTTCCCCACATAAAACTAACAACGTAAACTTAACCAAAATATTATAACAATATTAGAATTTTGGCATTCCTGGAGAACTTGGTCTAAGTTTGTATGTAGCCTTGATGGTTAAAAACATATAAGCGTCGTTATATTTGTTCTGTCCTCTTTGTTGTCCAGCACCAGTTCCAACCCATGTTCCACCAGTAGGATCACTAAAATAGAGAGCCATAGGATCGTTAAATACAGCAGGATCAACATAAGTGTTACTAACATCGTCCATATAATCAGTAAATGTCATTCTAACTCCATATTCGAAACCAATTCCAAAGTTTCTATCAATAACATAATTTAAGCCTAAACCAGCAGGGATTGCCATTGTAACTCTATTATATTTTTCACGAGTAGGAATAATTCCTTGACCTTCGGTTCCAAGAGGTTGCAAAGCATACCAATTTCCATCAGTGTATTGCGCTTTTGGGTTAAAATACACAGCACTAACTCCAGTATAAATATATAAATTTGGCAAGTTACCTAATCCTTTATTTCTTCTAAGGTCATATCTATGTCCGTATCTTTCTTTAATAATTGAAAAATTAACTGTCGCTGCGGCCTCAATGTAAGGAGAACGAAAAGAAAGATTTCTACTATGACGATTTTCCTCAGATGCAAAAACATCGTCGCCATAAAGTCTACCATAATAAACAGAACCATTTATAGACCATTGTTCAGCCAATTTATAACCATATCCGCCTTGCATAACCCATCTAGATGATTTAAAGTCGAAATCTTTAACGAAGTGAGAACCAACCGTTGCGGATCCCCCAAGTTCACCTAAAAAATTATTTGATCCTACACCAAAAGAAACTTCGTGACGAATTTTTCTCCAGTGAATATTATACTGAGCACTCACAAAAATCGATGTAAATGCAAATATTCCCAATAAAACAATAAATTTCTTCATTATAATTATTTTATCAATATTAAATAACTGCCTGATTATCAGACACTTAATTTCTCAAGTCCGTACCCCACATTAACTTACCCCTTAAGGTGCTAAAGTAGGTATTTTCAAACAAATTTACAAAATTAATGTTAAAATTCGCTTTTTTTATTAAAATTTCCTTTAAATTACCTACTCCGTACGCTCTATAATCCAGTGATGCCAACACTTTACCTTCAGCAGAATCAACAGTAATTTTTATTTCAGAATTTGCAGATAGTACTAATGGTCTAACTGTTAAATTATGATTTGCAATTGGAGTAATGAGGATTACATTTGAATGCGGAGCAACAATTGGGCCTCCGCAGCTAAGAGAATATGCGGTAGAACCAGTTGGAGTTGCAATAATTAATCCATCCGACCAATAAGTATTGATATAATTACCGTCAGCATAAACCTTTGTTTTAATCATGCTAAGTCTTGACTTTTTCTGAATTGCAAACTCGTTAAGACAGAAATTGATATTCCCGTAGAACTTTTCAGCAGCTTCAACCTCTAACAGCATTCTATTGTCGACCGTATATTCACCAGCGATTAGTTGCTGTATTGCCCAAAGAAGATTATTTGTATTAATATATGCTAAAAATCCCAAACGTCCAGTATTTATACCAACAACAGGAATTCCAGAATCCTTTACAACGGTAGCAGATTCTAAAAAAGTACCATCCCCGCCTATACTAAATAAAAAATCGAATTTTACATCTGCAGGCAATTCATTTTCATAGATTCCGGCCACTTCAGGGTGATAAAACACTTTAGAGGTAATAAATTCATTAAACTTTCTATTAATGAAAATAGAAATTCCATTACGCTTCAATTCTTCGAACAGTTGTATTGCCATTCCATTGAAGTTATTTCCAAAGTTTCTACCGTATATTGCAATATTCATTCTAATATAACTTATAGATTGGTGTTTTATAATTGACAAATATACCGGTTTTTGCCAAATAACCCGAATAAACAAAATAAATTTGAAACAATCTATCATAATACGTCTCGAAACTCAAACCTAAACCTGTGCTATATATCGACCTATCACTAATTGGGTTTATTCCAATAACTTCGTTTTTCCAAGGCGAAGAATAAGCATAATCAAGGAAAATATCTAAATATATTCTGGAATATGATTTTGAAAATTCATCAGGTAGAAATGCCGGGAGCTTATGAATTTTAAAATCGCGAAGTTTATACGAGAATGTGTTTTGAAGATTAAAAAACTGTGGTACTGTGAAATAATAGTATTCATAGCCTCTAATCCAAAAGTCGTGGCTGAACTCCAACTTATTATCAAATAAAATATTAGCATCGGCAATTGTTTTCAAAAATGAATACGATGGCTCGATATGCAAAGAAAAGCGAGATTTTCCAATCTGATGATTATATTGTGCCTTTATATTAAAAATAAAATAAGAACCTAGACCTGAATCTAAAGACTGATTAAAGCCAATGAAGGCAGATACGAGAGTGCCATTAACAGGATAAACCTTATTGTCTCTGGAGTCATATTTAAAGTAAAAATATGGTTTTAAATAATTGCTTTTATAATGATCCGATTCAATATTTATTTCAGGGAACAATACATTATTTTCGAGTACAGTGTTCTGAAATTTAATTCCAAGATTAAAAAAAGAATTATACCCTGGTCTAACAATTAAGTTTACCCCAGTAATAAAACTTTTACGAATATAATTATCCAAATCAGTAACAAAAATTGGTTTATTTCCAACGATTTGACTTTCTGTTGATTTTTGTCTGAAATAATCAACTTGAAAATTTGCTCCTGCTTTTCGGTTCTCTCCAAGTGCGTTCTTATGCCAAGCAATGGAATAATGCTCCTTATAACCCATTCTAATTTTAAACTTTAGAAGATCGTTTTGGCCTCTAAAATTGTATAAATCTAAAGCAACTCCATAATTTAATCTTGCATAATCTCTATTATGAAAATATGAGCTTAAATTTCTATCAGCATATTCTAATATTGGGAAAGGCCACAAATACCATCTTTCTTCAACAGAAACCAAAATAATAACAGAGTCGGCATTTATGGAATAATTAGTATTTACAAAATTGAATAATGATGTTTTGACAAGATTATTGTTAAAATTTGTCAACACTTTATTTATTTCATCAAGACTTAGAGTGTCTGAAATTGACATTGGACATTCTCTCAAAATAATCTCGGCTTTAGTTTTATTGTTACCAGAAATTACAATATCTCTAACTACAAAAACAGTTTTCTGAGCGAACAGTCCATTAAATGTTATTGCAATGCAAACAAACGATATTAAAATTGATTTTCTCAAATATTGAGAAAGTTTAATAATGAATCATATCTGTCTTGGTAAAAAACTTTGAGCATGTCTTCGCTTAAAAAAGAGGCCTTTATTTTATAATTATACCTTTCAAAAGTTTGAATTATTGATGCCATGTCAGTAATATCAACTTTAAGAGTAACAGAAATCTCAGTTGAGCTATCGGTTGAAGACACAAAAAGCGTTAGTATTTTAGCATTATTAGTTTCGACAATTTGTGCAATTTCGGTAAGAGAATAGTCATGAATGGTCATTTCGAGAATTATGATTCCCCCAGCTTTTTCGACGCTAATCATTTTAGAAAACTCTGATACTAATTTAAATAATGTTATCGCACCCAAATAGTGTTTATTTTCATCTAAAACAGGTACAACAGTAATCCCAAGTTTTGCGACGACATCAACAACTTCAAAAACATGCTGATAATCGAATACATAAGGCCTTACTAAAGACAAATTATGATTACCAACAGGATCATCACCACAATTATTGTCATAAATATCATTATCAGAAACAAGACCAAGAAATTCCTCATTGTTGACGATAGGCAAATGAGAAACACGGTGCATTTCCATCCACGACAAAGCTTCGTTTCCAGTGTCTGAAGTCTTTAACACAGGTATAGAATCAACAATTAAATCTTTAGCAATCATTTTATGATTTTTGATATTTTATTATGCAAACTTAATTAATATATTTGTAACTCGAAAAAAATGAATAATTGAAGATTTTAATGAAGCCACAATTTTTACCAGCGTATGGCTATATTAATGAGTTTTAATCGCACATTATTTGGCAATGAGGAAATATATTTACGAAAAAATTTGTTTTAATAATTTACACAAATGACGAAATTAAGTGTTAACATAAATAAAATTGCCACCATACGTAATGCACGTGGAGGCAGTATTCCAGATGTAAAATTAGCAGCAGAAAGATGCGAAATGTTTGGTGCTCAAGGAATTACAGTTCATCCACGTCCAGATGAGCGACATATAAGGTATCAAGATGTTTTTAATATTAGACCAATAATAAAAACTGAATTTAATATTGAAGGATACCCATCTGAGGACTTCATAAAACTCGTAATAAAAGCAAAACCGCATCAAGTTACGCTTGTACCAGACCCACCAGATGCTCTTACCTCCAATGCAGGCTGGGACACAGTAAAACACTTAGATTTTCTAACGGATGTGATAAATAAGTTTCATGAACAAGGAATAAGGACATCAATATTTGTTGATACCGACCTAAAAAACATTGAAGGGGCGAAACAAACAGGCACAGATAGAATTGAACTTTATACCGAACCTTATGCCGCAAACTTTGATAACGATAAAGAAACAGCAGTTGCTCCTTTCACAAAAGCTGCTGAGATGGCAATTAGTTTGGGCTTAGGAATTAATGCAGGACACGACCTAAATCTTGACAATTTGAAGTATTTTGTAAAAAATGTTCCAGGGATTTTAGAAGTTTCGATTGGCCACGCGCTTATTTCGGATGCATTATATTTTGGGCTTGACAATACGATTAAACTGTATTTAAGAGAGTTAAGATAAAGAATAGTAGGAATGTCATTAAGCGAGAACAAGTCTATAATTGAAAAGCGACTTTCTTAAAGATGAATTTTTTATTCTTTTAGAAAGACGTTTTATTAACAAATAACCTAATAAGTTTTTATTAACTATTTGAATTATCGTGAGGATATTTTGCAAAATTTATGTAGGTTTGTTCACTGAAAAAAATAGATATTATGTCAGATAAAACAGTAAACCTTGAAACAGCTAAGGGTTTGGGTATCAATGCCGAAGAATTTGAAATGATTAAAAATTATTTAGGCAGAGTTCCAAATTTTACCGAGTTAAGTATTTATTCTGTTATGTGGAGCGAGCACGCCTCATATAAAAATTCAATAAAATGGTTAAAAACATTACCTCGCGATGGTGGATGTTTATTAACCGGAGCAGGTGAAGAAAATGCAGGTTTAGTTGACATTGGCAACGGCCTAGCATGTGCTTTTAAAATAGAGTCACACAATCACCCATCTGCAGTTGAGCCATATCAAGGAGCAGCAACTGGGGTTGGTGGAATTAACCGTGATATTTTCACAATGGGAGCACGTCCTATTGCTCAGTTAAACTCTTTACGATTTGGAGAAATTGATAGTGAGCGCACAAAATGGCTATTACGCGGAGTTGTAAAAGGCATTGGCGACTATGGAAATGCTTTTGGCGTTCCGGTTTTAGGTGGGGAAGTATTTTTTGACGAATCATATAACACCAATCCTCTTGTAAATGCAATGTCGGTAGGGATAATGGAAAAAGGCAAAATGATTTCTGCAATTGCGTATGGAGAAGGAAACCCTGTTTATATTGTTGGTTCTTCAACAGGAAAAGATGGGATACATGGAGCAACCTTTGCTTCTGCCGATTTAACTGAAGATTCAGCTGACGATATTCCATCAATTCAGGTTGGGGATCCTTTTCAGGAAAAATTATTACTGGAAGCAACGCTTGAACTTGCAGATTCTGATGCAATAATTGGAATGCAAGATATGGGAGCTGCCGGAATTATCTGTTCAACATCTGAAATGTCGGCTAAAGGAAAATGTGGGATGAAAATTGACTTATCGCTAGTTCCATTGCGTCAAACAAATATGGAAGGATGGGAAATTTTACTTTCAGAATCTCAGGAGAGAATGCTAGTGGTGATAAAAAAGGGACAGGAAAAAATTGTTGAAGATATTTTTGCAAAGTGGGATTTAAACTGTGCTAACATTGGCGAAGTTATTAATGAAGACAAATTATACTTTCAATACAAAGGAGAGCTAATAGCAGAAGTTCCGGCCGACAGTTTAGTTTTAGGCGGAGGCGCTCCTGTTTATGAAAGAGAATATACAGAACCAGCATATTATGCAGAATCAAAGAAATTTGACATTAATGATATACCTGAAAATGTTAATCTTCGTGAAGTAGCAGATTTTCTAACACGTCATCCAAACATTGCATCGAAAAGATGGGTTTATGAACAATACGACAGTATGGTTAGAACAGTAAACATGACGACTAACAGATTTGCAGATGCTGGCCTAATTAATATTAAAGGAACAAATTCGGCTTTAGCAGTAACTACAGATTGCAACAGCAGATATGTAAAAGCAGATCCAGAAAAAGGAACAATGATCGCAGTTGCTGAAGCCGCTAGAAACATAGCATGTACAGGCGCGAAACCTCTAGCGATTACAAATTGTTTAAATTTTGGTTCACCATATAATTCTGAAGCATTCTGGCAGTTTGTTGGAGCAATAAAAGGTATGGGTGCGGCATGTAGAGCATTTGAAACACCAGTAACAGGTGGAAATGTTTCATTCTATAATCAAACAACAATTTCTGGAGGCAAAACAGAACCAGTTTCTCCAACTCCTACAATTGGGATGCTTGGTTTACTTAAAGAAAAAATGCATCAAACATCTTTGGCTTTCCGCAGAAAAGGCGACATGATTTATATGATTGGAAAATGTAGCGATGATATTGCATCTTCAGAATATTTATACTCATACCATAAAGTAAAAAATTCGCCTGCCCCAGAATTTGATTTGGCATTTGAGGTTAAATTAGTTGAGCTACTACAAGGCCTTGCAGCAAGTGGACTAGTAAACTCTATGCATGATGTTTCTGATGGAGGATTGTATATTGCATTATTAGAATGCTCGATGCCAAAGAGCTTAGGTTTTGACATTACGACAGCTGGTGAGGTTAGAGAAGATGCTTTCTTGTTCGGAGAATCTCAAGGCAGAGTCGTTATTACCGTCGACATGGAAAAAGAACCTGAGTTTATTGACTATATGCTAGAAACAGGTTTCCCATTCTACACATTGGGTCATGTAACTAAGGGTGAATTGAGAATTGACGATATTTCTTTTGGTTTTATAAATGACGAGAAAGAAAAATACGATAATGCTATCGGACTAAAAATGGAGTCCTAATTTCTAAAAAATGATTTCTGTAAATAATCTTTGCATACGATTCGGAGGATTTGAGTTATTCTCCGACATCGGCTTTATGATAAATAAGCGTGATCGAATAGGTCTCGTAGGTAAAAACGGGGCTGGCAAATCAACTTTACTAAAAGTAATTTGCAGAGAAGTATCCCCAACTGAAGGAATTATTTCTATGCCGGCAGATATCAACATTGGGTATCTACCCCAACAAATGGTTTTAATAGATGCTGACCGTAACGTTTTTGAAGAAACTCGTGAAGCATTTAAAGAACTGTTAGCATTAAAACACGAGCTAGAAGAACTCAATCATACAATTTCTGAGACGCATGACTACACTAGTAATGTATATGCGGATATGATTGAAAGAATGACACATTTAAATGAACTTTTAAGTATTTCAGGAGTAGCAAACATTGATTCGGAAATTGAAAAAGTATTGAAAGGATTGGGTTTTTCTAGAACTGATCGTGTTCGAAAAGTTTCTGAATTTAGTGGCGGTTGGAGAATGAGAATAGAACTGGCAAAAATTCTGCTACGCAATCCTGATGTAATTTTACTCGACGAACCAACAAACCATTTGGATATTGAAGCGATACAATGGCTAGAAGAATTTCTTGAAACATATAGAGGTGCAGTTCTAACAATATCTCACGATAGAGCATTTTTAGATAATGTTACAAACCGTACAATAGAAATAAATTTAGGTAGAACCTACGATTACAAAGTATCATACACAAAATTCAAAGTTCTTCAAGAAGAAAGAATTGTTCAACAACAATCAGCGTATGGAAATCAGCAAAAACTGATTAACGAGACAGAAAAATTTATTGAAAGATTTAGATATAAAGCAACAAAAGCGAATCAGGTTCAATCACGAATAAAACAATTGGACAAACTAGACCGTTTGGAGATTGATGACCTCGACAATGCAGCAATGAATATTAAGTTTCCGCCAGCACCGAGAGCCGGCGACATTGTGGTTGAAACAATCGAACTAAGTAAGAGTTATGGTAAAAATTTAGTTCTTAATGAGATAGATTTAGTAATAGAACGAGGCGAAAAAGTTGCTTTTGTGGGCAGAAATGGTGAAGGTAAAACGACTTTATCAAAAATTATTATTAACGAACTTGATTATACTGGAGGATTAAAAATAGGTCATAATGTAAAAATTGGATATTTTGCCCAAAACCAAGACGAGTTGTTAAATAAAGAATTGACCGTTTTCGAAACCTTGGATTTGATTGCTGTTGGTGATATTAGAACAAAAATACGAGATATCTTAGGGTCTTTTCTATTTTCAGGTGAGGATATTGACAAAAAAGTAAAGGTATTGTCTGGTGGAGAACATTCTCGATTATCTCTAGCAAAACTACTTTTAGAACCATACAATTTGTTGGTTCTTGATGAGCCTACCAATCACTTAGACATGAGATCGAAAGACATCCTAAAACAAGCTCTTGTTAAGTTTGATGGAACTTTGATTATTGTTTCTCATGATAGATATTTTCTTGATGGACTTGTGGATAAGGTTTATGAATTTCGCGACAATAAAATTAGGCAACATATAGGAGGGATATATGATTTTTTGCGCAGACGCAAAGTGGAGTCGATGAAAGAGATCGAAATTAAAGAAAAAGCACAATCTGCAGTTTCAAAAGAAAAATCGTCTGACAATAAAGCGCAATACTTAGAGCGTAAAGAAAATGATAAAAAAAGAAGATCTATCCAAAACAAGATTGACAAATCTGAAAAGGAAATAGAGAAGCTTGAAAAAGAAATTCAAACCCTTAATAACTTACTTTCTAAACCAGCAGAATTAGACGCCTCTAAAACAGAAGTTATATTCAATATGTTTACTAAACTGAATAAGGAACTAGAAGATCAAATGAGAATTTGGGAAGAAGCTTCGTCAGAACTTGAAGAATTTGAAAACTCACTTAAATAATAAATTTCTAAACATTTCCAGTGAATAAAAAATTAACTTTAATCTATATATTCAGCTATTTATCAAAATGTATTCTTTATATTTGTAAATAAAACATTTCAAATGGAGAAGATTAAACTAGAGGTTCTCGGCTTATCATACAGTCAAACACAGGCCGGAGCTTATGCTTTAATTTTATCTGTAAATAATAGTGATGAAAGAATACCAATCATCATTGGTGGATTTGAAGCACAATCAATTGCCATTCAACTAGAAAATCTTAAGCCACCAAGGCCTCTCACCCATGATTTATTTCATAATATGTCAATAGATTTTGGGATTGGACTAACAGAAGTTTTTATACACCGACTAGAAGAAGGCATTTTTTACTCAAAATTATATTTTACAAAGGACGGTCAGACTAAGATTTTGGATTCAAGAACATCAGATGCAGTAGCTCTAGCACTAAGATTTGGTAGCCCAATATTTACCACTACCGATATTGTTAGAAAAGCAGGAATTGTTTTAAAAATCACAGACGACCTCAATGATTTATCTTCTGATTTGTCAACTACAAAACCTTATGGTTCTAAAGAAGGGTTTAATAGTTATTCGGTACTTGAGTTAGAAACATTAATGGAAGAAGCGATTAGAAATGAAGATTATGAAAAAGCCTCATTTCTAAGAGATGAAATAAAAAAACGCACAGGTGAATAATGAATCTGTATTACATTAATAAAAATTAAAAACACTACAATATGCGTCAGTATCTAAATTTATTGGAACACGTAAAAAACAACGGGATAGTAAAAAAAGATAGAACTGGAACAGGTACAATAAGTGAATTTGGGCATCAAATAAGATTTAATTTAGAAGAAGGTTTTCCATGTCTCACTACAAAAAAACTTCACCTCAAATCTATTATTCACGAATTACTTTGGTTTTTACAAGGAGATACAAATATAAAGTACTTACAAGATAAGGGAGTTAAAATTTGGGATGATTGGGCAGATGAAAACGGAAACCTTGGTCACGTTTATGGATACCAGTGGCGCTCATGGCCAACACCAGATGGAAAAAGTATTGATCAAATTAGCAACCTTATAAAAGGATTAAAAGAAAATCCGGATTCGAGAAGACATATTGTAAGTGCATGGAATGTTGCAGATATTGAACATATGGCATTACCACCATGTCATTCGTTATTTCAGTTTTATGTTGCAGATGGAAAACTATCGTGTCAGCTATATCAACGAAGTGCTGATTTATTCCTTGGCGTACCATTTAACATTGCATCATATGCACTTTTAACCTTAATGGTAGCTCAAGTATGCGGGTACAAACCTGGAGATTTCATTCATACTTTTGGCGATGCCCATATTTACTTGAATCATTTTGAACAGGTGGAGTTACAATTAAGCAGAGAGCCAAGAGTTTTACCTCAAATGAAAATAAACCCAGAGGTTAAAAGCATTTTTGATTTTAAATACGAAGATTTTGAATTAATTAATTACGACCCACATCCTCACATTAAGGGTGCGGTATCGGTATAAATTTTAGTTTATGAGTTTTACAATAATAGTAGCAGTAGCACAAAACAATGCCATTGGTAAAAACAATGATTTGTTGTGGCATATTTCTGGAGATCTCAAAAGATTTAAAGAGATAACAAGTGGTCACACAATAATAATGGGAAGAAAAACATTTTTCTCCTTACCAAAAGGAGCATTGCCTAACCGTAGAAATATTGTTATTACCGATTGTCCGGATGATTGTTGCCCAGGAGCAGAGATTGTTGGTTCTATCGAAGAGGCAATTGATGTTTGCGGAAATGAAACAGAGAATTTTATAATTGGAGGTGGTATGATTTATACTCAATTTCTTCCAATTGCTGATAAAATATATCTAACTGTTGTAAAAAAAGATTATGACGCTGATGTTTTCTTTCCTGAGATCAACTATAATGATTGGGAAATTGAGACTATTGCGAATCATCCTGAACACGACCCTCCATTTGAATATAAGATTCTTAAAAGAAAGTAAGATTCCCAATTAATATAAATTACCAAGCAGGCAGCAATGTCTGCTTTTTTTGATTAATAATCATAAGTTTTCTGGGTTATATATCAAAAAAAAAGCCTTGAATCGAATGATTCAAGGCTTAAAAAATTGGCGGCGACCTACTCTCCCACAAGACGCAGTACCATCGGCGCTGATGAGCTTAACTTCCGAGTTCGGAAAGGGATCGGGTGTTTCCTCATCGCCATAGCCACCTAAAGCTTTTCAATATTATAACGTAATGAGACTGAACATATAAATAAAATATGCAAATAAACAAAATATGAATGTATAAAAAGCTTTCGGGTAATTAGTACTGCTCGGCTTTGACATCTCTGCCTTTACACCTACAGCCTATCAACGTCATAATCTCTAACGACCCTTAAAGGAAACCTCATCTTGAGGCGAGCTTCGTGCTTAGATGCTTTCAGCACTTATCTCTTCCAAACGTAGCTACCCTGCGATGCAGCTGGCGCCACAACAGGTACACTAGAGGTTTGTCCAACACGGTCCTCTCGTACTAATGTCAGGTCCTCTCAAGTTTCCAACGCCCACGACAGATAGGGACCGAACTGTCTCACGACGTTCTGAACCCAGCTCGCGTGCCACTTTAATGGGCGAACAGCCCAACCCTTGGGACCTTCTCCAGCCCCAGGATGTGACGAGCCGACATCGAGGTGCCAAACCGCTCCGTCGATATGAGCTCTTGGGAGCGATCAGCCTGTTATCCCCGG
>JBBQCZ010000007.1:0-58778 GCA_038319215.1 Bacteroidales bacterium
TTGTAAGTGGTAAGTGGTAAGTGGTATTTGGTAAGTGTTATGTTGTAAGTGGAAAGTCGTAAGTGGTTAGTGGTATGTGGTATGTGGTAAGTGGTAAGTGGTAAACAGTAAACAGTAAACAGTAAAAAAAGCTAATCGCAATGCAACAGCTGATCTTCCTTAGCCTCAGCCTTAGCCTTTTTTAAAATTAAACAACAGAACAATAGAATAATGAAACACTTGATAATTGGCACTGCCGGACATATTGACCACGGAAAGACTTCCCTGATAAAGATGCTGACCGGTATTGACTGCGACACTCATAAAGAAGAAAAAGCTAGAGGAATTACAATTAATCTTGGTTTTTCGCATCTTGAATTGCCTTCAGGTGAATCAGCAGGAATAATTGATGTCCCTGGTCACAAAGATTTTATTAATACCATGATAGGAGGTGCATGTGGAATAGATTTGGTTCTTTTGGTTATTGCTGCCGATAGTGGAATTATGCCACAAACTACAGAACATATAAACATTATTACGGCTCTAGGAATAAAAAAAGCAGTAGTCGCACTCACAAAAATAGATCTAGTTGATGATGAATTAATTAAAATGGCCAAAGAAGAAATTACTGATTTTTTGGAAAACACAAGTTTAAAAGATTCACCAATAATTGGAATTTCTGCTCTAAACGGACAAGGAAAAGATGAATTGATTTCTGCAATTGAAAATACGATTTCTGCTTTTGAAAAAACGGAAAAATCCAATTTATTTAGGATGTATATAGACAGAATATTTACTATAAAAGGGCTTGGGAGTGTTGTTACCGGATCAGTTTTAAGTGGGAATATCTCGACTGGGAATGAAGTTTACCTTCTTCCTGGCGACAAACAAAAACTAAGAATTCGATCAATCGAAAGACATGGTAAATCGGTAGAAAATGCAGAAAGAGGCGATCGAGCAGCAATTAATCTTATAGGTTTAAAAAACGAAGATTTTGAAAGAGGAATGCTAATTTGCAATAAGCAGTTGGAAACAAATATTATGGCCGATGCTTATATTAGTCTTTTCGATATAGTGCCAGAATTAAGTTTATGGTCAAATATTACTTTTCTGTCAGGAACTTTTGAATCACCAGCCCGAATGCATCTCCTCAACAAAGACAGTTTATCTGCTAGTGAAGATGCAATTGTTCAAATTCATTTTAACAAACCAGCTGTTTTAGTTAACCGTGACAAATTCATAATCCGAAATTCGTCTGATGACATTACACTTGGCGGCGGGTATATTATTGACTCCGCTCCACTACACCACCGCAGGCGCAGCAAGGAATTGACCGATTCTCTTACTGAATTATGCGCAAACATATTATCTGAGAACAATTTGTCCGAAAACATAGCATTAATTCTTAAACGAGAATTTAGACCATTCGATTTGGAAGAAATCTGCGAAAAACTTAACATTAAAAAAGAAGAATTACTTAAAGAATTAATAAATTCTAGTTCTCAATTTGAAACTTATAATAGTTCATCATCTACTATATTTATTTCCAAACATTTTGACCATGCATATTCCGAGAAAGTACTTAGCAATCTTGCTGAATACCATAAAAAGAATTCAATTTTTGAGAATGGACTTGAATCTGGAGAATTATTAGGAAAATTGGGATTATCAAAAATTAAATCTGGAAAAATTTATATTGAATTCCTTCTATTTAAAATGAAAGAATTAAGTTTAATCGACAATTATCAAAAAACTTGGATTCTAAAAGCTCACAAAGCAATAATTGACGAAAAGACAAGACTAGAAATCGATTGGCTCGAAGCCTCAATCAAATCATTTGACAATGAAAAACCAGTTTGGTCAGAGATTGAAGAAAGTGCAAGTCAAAATAAAATAAACATTTCGAAGCTAAAATTATATTTATCTTATCTCGTAGGATCAGGAAAAGTTAAGATTTTCAACAACGACATTGTCTACACTCAAATCTTCGAAAACAGTAAAAATACGATACTAAAACATCTAAAGAACAAAATAGATGGGATTGACATTTCGGAGTTTAAGGAATTGATTTCTGGCACTAAGAAATTCCGAGCTTTATTAACAGACATTCTAGAATCAGAAAAACTAATAGAATTTATAAAAGATTCGAAAAACGAATCAAGACTAATAATTACAAAAAAAGGAAAGGAGTTTACAGATGCAAGTATATCTTGACAACACCGCAACTAGTTGGCCAAAGCCAAAAACCGTAGTTGAATCAATAAGTGAATATTTAAACTTTTATGGAGCAAGTCCTGGTCGTTCTGGTCATGCAATGGCTTTGAAAGCAGCAAGAATAGTTTTTGAAGCACGAGAATTATTAGCTGAATTGTTTAATGCCGAGACCTCAGAAAAAGTAATATTTTCGTCAAATGCGACAAATGCAATAAATACAGCTTTTAAAGGAATTTTAAAAAAAGGTGATCATGTGATAATATCTCACATGGAACATAATTCGACAATACGCCCACTGCGACATCTCGAATCGCTTGGAATTATTGAACTCAGTATAATTCCATGTGATAAAAATGGCATAATAAATATGGAATTGTTGAAAAACAGTTTCCGCCCAAACACAAAAATAGTTTCGACCATACATGGGTCAAATATTATTGGAACTGTGATGCCAATAGCTGAGATTGGTGCTTTGTGCAAATCAAAAGGGGTAATTTATTTGGTTGATGCTGCACAAACTGCTGGTTTTCTACCAATAGATGTTCAGGCACAAAATATAGATATTTTGAGTTTTACCGGACACAAAAAACTCTATGGCCCTTCCGGTACTGGAGGCTTAATTATTGGTAAAAGCATAGAAATTGATACTCTTATTCATGGTGGCTCTGGAAGCAAATCTGATTCAGAAATTCACCCCGATTTTTACCCCGATAAGCTTGAAGCAGGAACGCCAAACACAGTTGGAATAGCAGGACTAAAAGCTGGATTAGAATTTATTTTTAGTAAAGGACAAGAGAATCTTGTTAAACATTCGCAGGAATTAACCAGATATTTCTTTGATGGGCTTTCTACTGTCAATGAATTAACAATTCATGGTCCTGGAAAAGAACAAAATATTTTACCAGTTATTTCTGTCTCAAGCAGTTTGTTTCCTCCTGATAAACTTGCAGGAATGCTTGACAAAGACTATGGAATTATGACCCGTGCAGGATTAATGTGTAGTCCGTTAGGTCATAAAACCCTCGGAACTTTTCCTCAGGGAACTTTGAGATTTAGTCCGGGTTATTTCAATACAAAAGAGGAAATTGACTACACAATTGATTCCTTGAAAAAGATTTTTACAAAAAAAATAAATTAAACAAATGAAAACTGTAGATGCAAAAGGAAAGCTTTGTCCTCTCCCGCTAATAATGACAAAAAAGGCACTAACTGAGTTACAAGAAAATGAGTCAATGCAGATTTTACTTGACAATGAAACTTCGTTAAGTAACGTTAGTCATTTTTTAAATGAATACAAAATGCAATTCAATGTCGAAAAGCAAGGAAAAGACATTACCATAAATGTAAACAAATCTGGAAACATTCCAGAAAATGTAATTGTAGAAGAATTCTGCACTATACCTGTTAACAGTTTATCAGATTATGTAATTATGATGAAGAGTAAATACTTAGGAGATGGAGCAGAAGAATTGGGAGAGATTCTTATTAAGGGCTTTATCAACACGTTGCCAGAAGTAGAAAACAAACCAAAGAAAATAATTTTATTAAACTCTGGAATTTTCCACAGCCTAAAAGACTCACCTGTTCTAGAGTCGCTAAAGAAACTCGAAAATTTAGGAACCGAAATATTAGTTTGTGGCACTTGCCTCGATTACTACAACAAAAAAGACCAATTAGCGGCAGGACATGTATCAAACATGTATGATATTTTGGAAATTTTAACAACTGCGCGGAAAGTAATAACAGCTTAAACAATCCTTTTCCATGCAAACAAACATTCTCACATTTCAATCAATTCACCATGTGTTAAAAGCAGAAAAGCTTTTACTGCATGAAGGATTTAAATTAGAGATAATTCCAACTCCTAAAAATATTTCTAGTGATTGTGGTATGTCGATTCGAACAATTGGAGAACTTGAAGTGTTAAGTGAAATAAGAAAAATTTTAGAAGAAAATGAGTTTGTTTTTGCAATAAATGAAATAATTTAAGATGAGTAAATTTGATTTATTAAGTACAATAGAATATGGTGGTTGTTCAGCAAAACTACCAGCACAGCAATTAAGCGAAGCATTAGCAGGCCTACCATCAACTCCTCACCCAAATCTTTTGGTTGATATTAATACTCACGATGATGCTGGGGTTTTCAAAATAAGTGATGATTTGGCTTTGATCCAGACAACAGATTTTTTTCCACCTGTTTGCAGTGATGCTTATGATTTTGGACAAATTGCTGCTGCAAATGCGCTAAGCGATGTTTATGCTATGGGTGGAAAAGTACTGACCGCATTAAACATTGTCGCTTTTCCTGCCAATATTCCTCTCGAAGTTTTACGCGAAATATTACTTGGTGGCATTGACAAATTGAAAGAGGCTGGTGGAATAATGATGGGTGGGCATACAATAGTTGATGATACTCCAAAATATGGATTGGCAGTAACGGGAACAGTACATCCAGATAAAATAATAACAAACTCAGCCGCTGTTGATGGCGATGTTTTAATTCTCACTAAACGAATCGGTGCTGGCATAATTATGGCTGGAAAACGAATCGGCGAAATTGATGATGCTAAACATCAGAAAGTTCTCGAAAGTATGAAACAATTGAATAATAAAGGTTCTGAAATCATGCAGAAATACAATATTAAATGTGCTACAGATATAACTGGTTTTGGATTAGCTGGTCATGCATTAAAATTAGCGCAAGCTAGCAATGTAAGCATTGAAATTTATCCAGAAAAAGTTCCACTTTTCGAAGGAGCATTCGAATTAGCTAAACTCGGTTGCATACCTGGTGCGTGTTTCCGTAATCTCGAATATATAAAGCCTAATTCTGACATAGACAATTATCCAAATGTAGAACTAAAAATGCTGATGACAGATGCTCAAACTTCTGGCGGATTGCTAATCTGTTGCAAAAAAAATCATGAGGAAGACATACTTCTGGAATTAAAAAATGCCGGTTATAGATATTCTTCAGCAATAGGTGCAGTTGTCGAAAAGCGCAATAAATCATTGTTTTTTATAACATAGATTTTCTTCGACAATTTTTTTAAATTTGCAATCTGTTTTAAACACGTAAATGACAGTAATTGCAAAGAAAATAAAAGTCACAGGACTTGTTCAGGGAGTAGGCTTTCGCCCATTTATTTACAAACATGCACTAAAGTTTGATTTATTTGGATGGGTAGAAAATCGTAATGATGGCGTTTTTGTCGTTATTGAAGGATTACCTGAAAATATTAATCAATTTCTTCTTACTTTACGCAATTCTGCTCCATTAGCTTCATCAATTTCATCAATAACCGAAGAAGACTGTAAAATAGAAAACTTCGACAGTTTTTTTATTAAGAAAAGTGAAAGTGTATCACAAGATGTAACCGAAATTTCTCCTGATATTGCTGTGTGTGATGATTGCCTGCAGGATATAAAAACTCAGTCAAACCGTATTGATTATCCGTTTACAAATTGCACAAATTGTGGTCCTCGTTTTACGATAATTCGCGATTTACCTTACGATAGGCAAAAAACTACAATGGAGCCTTTTATAATGTGCGATAAATGCGAATCAGAATACACCGACATTATGGATCGGCGTTTTCATGCTCAGCCGGTTGCATGTTCTAATTGTGGACCAGAATATCAACTGATTTTAAAAGATAGAAAAATTGATGATTTTCAGCAAATTTTAAAAATCACACAACAGCTTATTGATGAAGGGAAAATTGTTGCAATAAAAGGACTTGGCGGATTTTTCATGGCTTGCGATGCTCTAAATGAAGACGCTGTACAGAAAATGCGTATAGCCAAAGATCGAGAGATGAAACCTTTTGCAGTTATGGTTCCTGATATTGAAGCAGCAAAAAAATATGCTTATGTAAGCGTAGCCGAAGAAACTGCGCTAAAATCGTGGCGACGACCAATTGTGCTACTCAAGACCAAGCTTAATCTTGCTGCTGGAGTATGTTCTGGTTTCGACAGAACTGGCATTATGCTGCCATACATGCCAATACATTATTTGCTTTTCGAGAATTTAAAAACTGACGCAATAGTTCTTACCAGTGGAAACATTTCGGATGAGCCAATAATAATTTCAAACAGTGAAGCCGAAGAAAAGCTTTTACCGTTATCCGATGCTTTGCTTACATACAATCGTGAGATATACAACAGAGCCGACGATTCTGTTGAAATATGCATTAATGAAAGCGAAAGATTAATAAGAAGGTCGAGAGGCTATACTCCAAATCCGGTAGAACTAGGAATAAATGTAGAAGGAATTTTTGCTGCTGGAGCAGAATTGGTTAATTGCTTCTGTATAGGTAAAAAAAATCAAGCAATTTTAAGTCAACATATTGGTGATATAAAAAATTATAAAACCTACGAATTTTACACAGAATCAATCGACAGATTTAAAAGACTTTTCAGGTTAAATATTGATGTGGTTGTTCATGATTTGCACCCCGAATATTTTTCGACCAAGTACGCACTCGAAACAGGTATCGAATCAATTGCAGTTCAGCATCATCATGCACATATTGCCTCATGCATGGCAGAGCATGGTTTGGACGAGCAAGTTATTGGCATTGCCATGGATGGAACTGGTCTTGGTACAGATAATAAAATTTGGGGCGGAGAATTTTTCATTTGCGATTTAAACGATTTTGAAAGATTTTTGCACTTTGATTATATTCCGTTACCTGGTGGCGATAAAGTTACCGAAGAACCGTGGCGAACAGCAGTATCATTTCTTTATAAGATATATGGAAGACAATTTCTTGACTTTGAATTAGATTTTCTTAGCACAATTCCAAAAGATAAAATCGAAATAATAATTCAAGCAATCGAAAAGAAAATCAATTGTCCCGAAAGCTCTAGCGCAGGGAGACTTTTTGATGCAGTTGCGGCATTAACGAACATTTGTCCTGTTTCAAATTTTCACGCAGAGGCTCCAATGCGACTTGAAGCTGCAATTTTGGAAGATAATGATGAAAAATATGAGTTTGAATTAAACGAAACAATATCATTTGAAAAGACTTTCCGCGGAATTGTTACAGACTTACAAAATGAGATAAGTAATTCCATTATTTCAGCTAAATTTCACAATACAATTATTAATTGTATTTTTGTAGTTGCTGAGAAAATAAGAGCCAGTAACAATATAAATAAAGTGGTATTATCGGGAGGAAGTTTCCAAAACGCTTATATTCTTAGCAAAGTGGAAATGTTATTGGAGCAAAATGGCTTCGAGGTTTTTAGTCATAAAAAAGTGCCTTCAAATGATGCAGGAATTGCATTAGGGCAATTGGCAATAGCGGGGAAGAGAAGGAGTGACTTTGGCTTTCGCCGCGGCGAAAGTTGAAGACAATAATAAACAAATAAATTAAATCAAAATAAAAACAAATAGATATGTGTTTAAGTATTCCAGCAAAAGTAATTAGCATTAGCGACAAAACCGCTATTGTTTCTGTAGGTGGTGCAGAATATGAAGCGAATCTTGAAATGGTAGAAGATGTAAAAGTTGGAGATTATATTCTATTACACACCGGATTAGCAATTGAGAAACTTAGCGAAGAAGATGCACTTGAATCTTTAAAAGTATTCGAAGAATTTGAAGAACTCAACATCCAGCTCGATGAAGAGGAAAAAATAACAGGAAAGAGAATTGTATAGTATTAGCACAAAAACTGAGGGCAATGGTGTTGTTGAGGCAGTATATACAGATGAAAATAGAACTCTCTCACAAAAAATGCTCGGTTTGCGTTATAAAAATCAGGGAAAGTTTTCTGTGAACTAATCAAATAATAGTGCTTTGGAAAAAAACAAGGAAATAGAGATTGACGGCAGAGAAATTACAATTATCTCACATAAAAAAGATGATTATATTTCGCTTACTGATATGGCTAAAAGTCAAATGCAGGAGGCTATCATCATTAAGTGGCTAAGTTTAAAAAGCACTATAGAGTATATTGGAGAATGGGAAGCATTATATAATTCGGATTTTAATTATACCGAATTCGGTACGATTAAAAATGCAGCAGGGAGTAATAATTTTGTTTTATCTGTAAAACAATGGAAAGTGTAAATTCTGTGATGATACATCAAGTTCTTTTGCAAGCTGAGCGATTGATTCAATTAAACTAAAATTGGAATTACTCAAATGCAATCTTTACTAAAACACGATTTAAAAAGATTAAAATGAAATACATTGACGAATATCGGGACAAAGAACTTGTTCTAAAAATAGTAAACCAGATAAAAAAGATCTCAACAAAAAAGGTCTCTTTCATGGAAGTTTGCGGAGGTCATACAATGGCAATTCAGAAATTTGGAATTCCAAGCATATTACCTTCCAACATCGAATTATTATCTGGCCCAGGTTGCCCTGTTTGTGTTTCTTCGAGAGAATTTATCGATAAAGCAATCGCATATTCAAGACTAGAAGATGTTATTATCACAACTTATGGCGATTTAATCAGAGTTCCAGGTTCTACATCAAGTTTAGATAAAGAAAAAGCAAATGGAGCAAATATAAAAATTGTCTATTCCGTTTTAGATGCACTAAAAATTGCAAAAGAAAATCCAACAAAAAAAATTGTGTTTTTAGGAATTGGATTTGAAACTACTTCTCCAGCGAGTGCATTAGGAATACTAAAAGCAAAAGAACAAAAAATAAATAATTTTTATTTATTTAGCTCGCATAAAATTATGCCACCAGCAATGGAAGCACTAATTGACGAAGGTGTAAAAATAGATGGATATTTAGCTCCAGGTCATGTAAGTGTGATAACTGGTTCGGGAATCTACAAAGATATTCCTGAGAAATTTGGATTAGCTTGTGTAATTTCTGGATTTGAACCTGTTGATTTACTGCACTCGATTTATATGCTGGTAAAACAAGTTGAAGAAAACGATCCTAAAGTAGAAATTCAATACACTAGGGTAGTAAAACCAGAAGGTAATATTATTGCACAAAAAAATCTGAACGAAGTTTTTGAATTAGGTTCTGATTGGTGGCGTGGGTTGGGAGTACTTGAAAATAGTGGATTTAAAATCAGAGAAAAATATCGAGACCATGATGCTGAAGTTAATATTCCAGTAGTGGTCGAAGAAACCAGAGAAGACAAAGGTTGTATTTGTGGCGAAATTCTTAAAGGATTAAAAAAACCAAAAGACTGTAAACTTTTTGCAAAAGCATGTACTCCCGAAGATCCAGTTGGCGCATGTATGGTTTCGCACGAAGGTTCGTGTCATGCTTATTATAGGTATAATAGAGACTAGGGGGATAGACCTTAGACTCTACTCTAGAAAAAGTGCCTAGAGTGCCTAGAGTGCCTAGAGTGCCTAGAGTGCCTAGAGTTCCGAAGAATCAAAAATCTATGATTTTTGTTATTCTTCGAGAATCCTCGAAAAAATATGAAATTGCTTTATCGCAATAATATTTAACGAGGTTTTAATGAGAAAAACTGGAATTCGCTAACATAGTTTAAGCAATTTCTGTTTTTTCGGGATGCCTAGAGTGCCTATCCTTCGGCTTTCGCCGCGGCGCAACGAACCTTGTTAGAGGTGAGCTCAACGTAGTTAATCAGGGGGCGGGATGCCATTTCGATGCGGCGAATGGATTGCAGTAGAGAAAAAGATTCATTTAATTGTAAACACGAAGACGAGTAAGTGCGAAGTTCAGAGTTAAATCAATCATTAATAAACCACAATCATTTTTACCTCCGCATTGTTGCCGAATTTTAAGTAATAGATTCCAGGCGAATAATCAGATATGTCAATAATTAATTCTTTTTCAAAAATAAACTCATCGACTTTTGTTCCAATAGAATTGTAGATATTTAATTTAGTTTTGACCTCGTTAGAACCTGATGAAATGTTAAGATAATCTGTCGCTGGGTTTGGAAAAACAGAAATGTTATTGATGCGATGAGCATTAATTGAAGCAAATTCATTTATATTACAGGCAAAATCTTTAAGTATAATCAAACAAGAAATTCCAGGAGAGTTAACAATTAGCCTAATCCAGCCATAAAGTGTATCTACATTCGGTCGCATAATAAAACCTATGTAATGATCTTCATTACTATTCCATGTATATACATAAGCACCACTTGCATAACCATAATTTGTTGACCACAGTGAAGCTCCAGTTTTATCGAAAACTAAACTGTTGTCTATTGTTTGCCCAAAGTTGAGAGTGTCTGCAACATTTACAGTGTAATAAGCATCTCCAGGATATCCGACAGATGTTTCTGGATGGGTTAATATTTTAGTTTGAGGACTTAATGATTGAATACTTGCTCCTCCACCGCCACCACCAAGTCCACCACCAGCTGATGCGGAAATGGTAAAATCCATAGTTCCGTTTTGGTCAACATCAATTGAAAAGGAGCCTCCCGGATGAATTGTTAAATGAACCGCCACTGCCTGAATCATTGGATCGGGTTCGGGGTTTGAGTATATGTCGTTCTCTCCAACTTGTCCAATAATAATGCTCTGTGCATTTACTTGTGGAACCGAAATAAACGTGGCAATAATGCCTAGTAATAATTTGAAAAATGGTTTCATTTAATGATTCTTCCTACTAAAATATTAAATAATTTAATACAAAACTAAATTAATATTCTATTATGTTATATTTTTCACAATCATTACTTGAGGTGTTATCGTCTTTAGCTTAACTGCCAGCCTGAACTGGTTTTTAATAATTGTATATCTTATTATGCAATAAACAGGGGCAGCAATAAATCCGAAGCCAACACCAATAATAAAGAATATTACCGTTATTACACGAATTAAAAGTTTGGAGAAGAATGTCCCTGATTTTGAAATATACTTTCTGTATGGAGATAACAAATTTATGCCAACTAAACTGGCTGTTATCAAAAAGCCAATGATTGGAATCATTCCTATAAAAATCGAAAGGACCAAAATTATATGAAATTTTCTATCATGGAACTTGATATATTCGTCCACATTTGGGTTCTCAAAAAATATAGAACCGCAGGCAGCGCATGTTTGATTAGTAGTTCTTTTTTCTGATTTTGTTGCACAAACCGGACATCTGCGTTGCGAAAGTAAATTATATTTATGTTTTTGAATGTCATCAATCAGTTTCGTCTTGCGCTGACCAAATATACCTATATCAAAAATTGAATTTTGCTCAAATCCGCATTGTTGACAATTTATTGCAAACGGAAAAACTTTTGCTCCACAATTTGGACAATCATTTTTTTCTTTTTCAATTCTTTTTTCATTTAGCTTCCTCAAATACAGAAATAACCCAATAAAAATCGCATATACTATTACCATTACTACTCCTGCCCAAATCAATAGTATGAAGCCAAATACTACCAAACTATCTTCGATCCAGCTAATAATTTTTGCAAGATAAAGATTGTCATCTTCGTCTATGTCACCCAAAAAGTCGAGAAATTTCTTCCTTAGTCGAGCCAGAAAATAAACGGCTCCTGTTCCAAATATTGCAATTACAATTAATGGATTAAAACCTGCCCAATTAATTTGATTAAGAGTTTCAACCGAATTGTCACTCATAATAAAAAATTGTATTAACAAATAACTTATTGGCTTCATGTAGGGCTCAGCCTCGTGTAGAAAATAATTTACATCTGAGTTTTTGTCAGCAAGAAATTCAAGTATTGTAAAAATACCCAGAATAATTACAAGCCAGTTTTGAGCTAAGAAAGACGCACTTTCGCCGACTTGTGATGCGTCTGCAACTCCCGGAAACCACTCGGGATGAGCAAAAAATAAGGCTGTTAAAAATGCTGGAAAAAATGTCCGCATCGAAAACAATGGAATAGTTCCTATTATGGATATTAGTTGAGGAAAACTCATATAATTTATTTGTTTGCATCACAAATATACATGATTATTTTGAAAGTTAATTTCTAAATACAGCACAAATAATGGATTTAATTGCATTCATATAACTGTATAATTCTTGTAGAGTGTATCGTTTTACAAAAAAATGATAAAATATGCAAAAATTGTTGATTTTTATTTTTATTGTAATTGTTTTATTTGTAATTTAGCAAATATTAAATGGAAGTATTTTAATATTTGGTGCAACCATTTTTGTTTTAGAAGTGTTTAATGATTTGAAAAGAAAGCAAAGTTTCTCAATACTAATTTAATTTTTAGCCTTATGAAAATTCAAAAAGTGATTCTATTAATCATTGTGATAATGATTTCCACAGTTTGTTATTCTCAAAATCTACCAGTGCAAATTGGAGATAGTATATTGGGAACAGATAATTCTTCTAGTCATAAAGATATTTGTCTTGATGATAATGGGAATTTGTGGATTGGATATAGTATGCAAGGTGTTGCCAAATATGATGGGAATAATTTTTTTCATTTCACAGCTGAGAACTCTGCTTTGGGATCGAACACTATAAATGATCTTTATTTCTTTAATGGTTATTTGTATGCCAGCACATGGGCAGGACTGTTTAAAACAAATACTACTGAAGCGAATCCTATTTGGGAACCACTATTTGGGACATCAGAACAAATAATTTACGGTTCTGGAATAAACAATAATACTCTTTATGCAATTACTGGAAGCCAGGATGATGATACTGCAAGATCGTTGATTGTTGTAAACTTAAATACAAATATTATTCAAGAAATTCTATTTGAGCCTTATTATTTCAACTCAACATCCAATAGGCTATCAATAGATTTTGACTCAGATGATAATGTTTATTGGAGCAGCAAGTACTCTTATGGTATTTTTAAGTATAATGGAACACTAATCTCAAAAATTATTGAACCGATAATCGGAGGTACTCCAAGAAGAGTGACATCTTTTACTATAATTGATAATCAAATTTGGTATTCAATAGAATTAGAATCAGTTCATATATATAATATTTCGACTGAAATCGATAATCAAATAACAGAAACTCCATTTTATGACAGTAATTTTTGTTATTCAAGAGTTTTTATTACGAAGGATGAGGACGAAAGAATTTTAATGACCAGTTATGCTAGCAACTTAGCTGAAATTTGTGTTATTGAAAATAATACTTCAACCATATATAAATTTTTAGACCTTCCATTAGTAAACATGTGCAATTCTATTGTTTATGCTGGGGGAAACAGTATTTATTTCTCTGCTTATAGTGTAAATCAATTATATTTCTTCGACTTGGATAATTATCAAAATTTTATGGCTGGATACAATGATGAGAATTGTAAATATTTAGGCAGAAACCAAGTCAAGGCTGGCGTTAGAAGTTTTGGTACACTTTTCTGGGATGGTCAAGGAAAAGCTAGATATGAAGTGCCTGTTGGAAATGGAACTCATTCGCTTTTCGCAACATCAATTTGGGTTGGAGGATACGAAACTAATAGCGAACAATTACACTTCTCTGCCGAAAGGTTCAATCAAGGTGGTTTTGATGAAACATCATCATTCTATTATGATTTTTTGACAGGTCCATTAACTGATGGGTCAATTGGCGTACAAGGACTTTGTGATACTGCAACATCAATAGATTTTAATAAAATTTGGAAGATTGATAAAAGTGATATTCTTGCTCATATTTCAAATATCGAAAATAATACAAGCTACTACGTAAGTCCAGATTTATATAGCTGGCCCGGAAATGGACCAGCCGGATATGCAGATATACTGGCTCCATTCTACGATTCTGATTCGGATGGGATTTACGAACCTTATGACGGGGACTATCCTGAATTAGTCGGAGATCAAATGTTATGGTGGATTACTAACGATGTAATTGCCCCTCATAGCTCCACTGATGGAATGCCGATGGGCATAGAATTGCAATATACTTTTTATGCATTTAATGTCGAAAATCCTAGTGATGATTTAGAAGATTTGATTAACTATCAAACTTTTCTTAACGTAAAAATTACTAATAGATCTGTGATAGATTACGATTCTGTTTTCATCGGACTGTTTACCGATATTGATCTTGGATATGCTGGTGACGATTATATTGGTTGTGATGTTCAAAGAAGTTCATTCTTCGCATACAATGGGGATGATTTTGACGAATCTACTTCTGGAGTATTTGGGTATGGCGAAAATACACCCGTGCAGACAGTAACTGTTCTTAATGGACCATATTCGCATCCTGATAATAATGACATTAAATTAAGCAAATTTATTTATTTTAATAATGGTTCAGGAAATCCTGCAACGCAAGATCCAAATTCTGCAATAGAATATTACAATTATCTTACGGGTTCATGGCTTGATAATTCACCTCTTTGCTATGGTGGAACTGGGCATACTGCGGGTGGTGGAAATCCTGACATCCCAACAAGTTACATGTTTCCAGGTAGCCCTACTTCTGACCCAATAGGTTGGGGGCAAGGTGGCGTTCCTCAGGATGACTGGTCTGAAGAAACTGCAATGAACGCACCTGGTGATAGACGAGGAGTCGGCAGTATTGGACCAATAAATCTTGATTCAGACCAGACAGTAGAAATTGATATATTATTCGGATTTATTCAAAATGCCAATTCAACAAAATCAAAAGGACCACTTGATTATGGACCTAAACTCGATTCTTTAATTAGCTGGTATAATAATGGAACTATTCCTTCCAATTATAACCCAGAGTTAAGTATGGGATTTAGTAACACAGTAATGAATTCAAATATCAAGATTTATCCTAATCCAACAAATGGTTTATTGCATATTGACGCGTCTAATATTACAAACGTTTCTGTCTTTAGCATAGATGGAAAGCTAATTGATTCTTTTGGAAAAAAATCTGAAATAGATTTAAGTCAATTCTCAAATGGAATGTATTTAATTAGCATTGAAACCGAAAACGAAAGAATTGTTGAGAAAGTAATGAAGAAATAATCAATTTATAGGGTGTTTTGTGATTATATTGGTATAACATGTTTTTATAAATATTGGGTTTCTTTGAAATTACAGAATCGAAATTGGGAGCATTCAAACAGATTTTTGAATCCTCCCGATTTTTTGTATTCTCAAAATTTAAAAAATTCAAAAAACTGATTTTTACCATTTGTTATTTCAAACCGTTTTGCATATCTTTGCAACTCGATAAAATAATGATGAAACACTTGACAAAAATAATTGCAGTTTTACTCGTTCTTACTCTTGCTTTAGCTTGTGGAAGCCAAAAGAAAGGCGAGAATAAGTTAATAGTATTCCATGCTGGAAGCTTGTCTGTGCCTTTTAAATCTGTAATCGAAGAGTTTAAAAAAGAAAATCCAGATGTGGAAATATTTCCCGAATCTTCTGGAAGTCTTGATGCTGCTCGTAAAATTACTGACCTTAAAAAAGATTGCGATATTCTTGCAGTTGCCGATTTTTTGGTGATAGATAAATTGGTAATTCCTGATTTTGCTTCTTGGAATTTTGTGTTTGCATCAAACGAAATGGTAATCGCATACACAGATAAATCACGTTTTGCTACCGAAATAAACTCCAAAAACTGGCAGGAAATACTTCTTGAAGAGGATGCTTTTGTTGGTAGATCCGATCCAAATGCTGATCCTTGTGGATATAGAGCGGTATTTGTTTTTAAACTTGCCGAGAAATATCTAAATATAAATGGTTTATCCGATAAGTTGTTGTCAAAGAAAAATACTGTAATTCGTCCAAAAGAAGTTGACTTATTGGCTCTTCTCGAAACTGGAAATATTGATTATCTGATGATTTATAAGTCGGTAGCATTGCAGCACAATCTAAAATTTATCGAATTGCCAGACGAAATAAATCTTAGCAATCCTGATTTTGAACAAAATTACAACACTGTAAATATCTTTGTAAATGGCAGCGAACCCGGAAAAACTACTGAAATTGTGGGTTCATCAATATTGTACAGTCTTACCATTCCTAAAAATGCAATTAACAAGGATTTGGCTCTTAAATTTGCACTTTTTCTTTGCAATCCCGAAAAAGGTGGTAAAATCCTTCAAAAAGAGGGGATGGGGGTTGTTAATTATTGTGATTCAGCGTATCTGAAAAATTTACCAAAAGAACTTAAAGAAATTTTGTAAAATATGATGAATATTTGTCGTAATATATTGACGTTTAGCGAGTTGCAAATAAAGGCATTTCGGAGCTTTGCTGTTCTACTTGGCATATTTGTAATAATGATATTTGCATTTAACTCATGCAAACCCGATCCGGAACCTCTAAAGCCAACAATTAGCTTGGTATTTGATTCAGGTTTTACTATGGACGGTGATACCGCTGCAATTGGTGAAGCTTTGAATTTCAAAATTGTTGTAAATGGAGTCGAAGCAAATATTACAAACTTTACAGTTAAAAAAGTTTATAATGGCACTAGCAAAACCGTAATGGATTCGGGATTAAATTCGGCTGGTTTTACATTGAACAAAACTTTTTATCAAAGTGTAGAAGATGATGTTACATGGACATTTGCTGTTCAGGACAGAAATCGCAATACCGCAGAAGTAACAATGAAAATATATAAAGATCCAAATTCGCAATTCGGCGGAATACTAGAATATCCATCTATTACATTGGGGTATCAGCAAAACACAATAACAGGACATTTCTTTTTTCCTACAACTGGCGAAATTAGTTTTCAGGACACCGCAACATTATTCCAAGAATTGACAGATATTTTGGTCTATTTTAATTATAGTGAGGATAATGGAGTGGAATTACCATCGCCAACATTTTCATCACCAGGTGAAGATGTTTCAGCAAATGCGGATTTATATACTCAGTATTACCCATTTTTAGTTAATTGGACAACCAGAAATTACACCAAATACGACATTCGTGCTGACAATGGAGTTAGTGCCGAAGATTTTATAAATGCTCATAATGATAGTCTTTTAATTGTTTCCTACGACGATGTGTGGGGCAAGAAAAAATACAAATGGGCAAATGCCGGAATAATCATTCCATTTCAAACGGCAGCTGGCAAAAAAGGAATTATCAAAGTCCTAAACGCCGATGCTGCCGAAACTGGAACAATAACATTTTCAATGAAAGTGCAAATGTAAAGAAAAAGAAATTGCCACAAAGACACAAAGACACAAAGGAACAAAGGAACAAAGGAACAAAGAAGGAACAGATTAACTTCGTGCCTTAGTGGCAAATAACAATTATAAACTAAAAAAAAGAACAATGAAAAAACAATTACTAATTTTAAGTGCCCTTATACTAGGGTTTATGCTAACAGCAAATGCACAACAAGAAGTTATTATCGGTTTTAATTTTGCAACAGATGCAGATTATACAGCAGACTCTGGTCTTGCAGGAAACCTTAGTTATGATGTGCGTGCAGAGAATGCTACTGCTGGAACTACAAGAGCAATTTCATCAACAACTGGTGCTACTGATTTAGCTGCAACTTCTGCTGATTGGGATTCAGGTATGGAGGATAAATTCTGGTCATGCAAATTTAAAGCTGATGGATATCACAATTTTAAAGTTTCTTCAAAGCAATTTTCAGATGCTACTGGACCAAAAGATTTTAAAATTCAATACAAAATTGGTAATAGTGGAACATGGACAGATATTTCTGGTGGTTCAATTACTGTTGCTTCTGACTGGACAACTGGTGTTGCTGCCGAAGTGGCTTTGCCTGTGGCATGTGACGATCCAGGAAGTAATTCTGTTTATTTAAGATGGATTATGACATCAAATACAGATGTAAGTGCAGGAACTGTTGATGCTGCTGGTATCTCAAAAATTGATGATATTCTTGTTGTAGCTACTCCTATTCCAACTCCTACAACAATTATTGGTTTCGACTTTACTGATAATACTGATGCTGAATTTAATGCAGATTCTGGTATTGAAGCAAATCTTGGTTATGATGTTCGTGCCGAAAATGGTACGGCTGGAACTACAAGAACTCTCTTTTATTCGCCCGAGACTAGTGGATACTCTGCAGCGACTGATGGTTGGGATGCTGGTGCTGATGACAAATTTTGGTCAGTAAAATTTAAAGCTGATGGTTTTAGCTCAATGACTGTTTCTTCAAAACAAAACTCTGATGGTTCTGGGCCAAAAGATTTTAAACTGCAGTGGAAAGTTAGCGGTGGAACTTGGGCTGATCTTACTGGAGGTGCAATTACTGTTGCATCTGATTGGTCAACTGGTGTTGTAAACGGTTTGGCATTGCCTGTTGAATTAGAAGGAAATGGAACTTCTTCTCTTTATTTACGTTGGATCATGTCTTCGAATGTTTCTGTTAGCGGACTTGATGTCGAAACCATGGGTATCTCAAAAATTGATGATATTATTATTGCAGGTATTCAGCCTAGTGGATTTGTTACAGAAATTTACAATTCCGAAATCATGATTTATCCTAATCCTTGCGATGATTATTTTACAATTGAAACAACTGATAATGTAAATAAAGTTGAAATTTATAATATCCAAGGTGCATTAATTTTTGCTGTTAATGAGAATTTTACAGGATCTTTTAATGTTAATACAAGCGAAATGAGCTCAGGAATGTATCTTGTTAAACTCTTCTCTGAAGAAAATGCAAGTCCTGTTACTAAAAGAATTGTTGTAAAATAATAAGATATTCTCATTCTAAATTCCCAGAAACTAAAGGATACTATTTTCTGAATAGTTGCTTTGGTTTCTGGGATTTATTTGTTTTTTATGAAATATTTGTTCCAGTTAATTTTTTTCTTACTTATTGGTATTTGCACTCAGGCGCAAGTGGTGTCTGGATATATCACTGATGATGAGAATAAATCTATCCCAAATGTTAATGTGTATGTTCCGGGTTCTGGATTAGGAACAGTTTCTGATTTTAATGGATATTTTAGTTTATCTGTTCAGAATCAGGGTAAAACGATTATCGAATTTTCATGTCTTGGTTTTAAAACAGAAAAAAAAGAAATCAATTTTCATAAAGCTGGAGATGTGAAACTAAATATCGTTTTACAACCCGATGTTTATATTACCGATGAAGTCGTGATTGGAGTAAAAAAGGATTTTGAAGAACATGCTCTTGATATTCCAGTACGCACAAAGACAATGGGAATTCAGGAAATAAATAATGCTCCTGCAATTTCAACGGAAAAAATTCTACAGTCTGTATCTGGAGTAAATGTAAGCAGTGAGTCTGGAATTTTCTCATCAACAGACATTAGCATGCGTGGATTGGGCGGAAACACAAAAGGCGGCACATTAGTAGTTGTGGATGGTAGTCCTGTTAATAAGTCGGATGCCGGCTCGGTTAACTGGAGTATGATTGATAAAGACAATGTCGCATCGATGAGTATTATTAAAGGTCCAGGTTCTGTTATTTTTGGCTCAAATGCAATGGGTGGAATAATAAATATTATTACTCGCAAACCTACCGAGAGATTTTCTGCTGATATAAGTTCGTCTTATGGAACTTACAACACTTTCGATGCAAAGCTTAGACTGTCAGGATTATCAAATAATTCAAAATTTTATTGGAAGAATTTTACAAGTTTCAGAAAAAGTGACGGCTATATTAATACGCCTGATGAAATTATCCAAGAAAACGATTCAATTGTCGTTCCAGTGTTCCTCGAAGAACTTGCTTTAAGTGGAATGGCTGGTTATAATTTTAATGATAAGAATTCTGTCGAATTATCGCTTAATTATTTTGACGATACAAAAGGTAGGGGCGTAAAAATATATGAATTTGCTGGTGCTAACACTCAGCGTAATTCTGTCCATAGTTTTGTTAAATATCGAGGCAATCTAGGTAATTTAAAGTTGTTTGCAAATGCTTTTGTTCTGTACGAAGATTATTTCCGTTTGAACGAGTATTATAGCGATGGGGAATATGCTCTTTACGAAATAAATTCTTCAAGATTAGAAAATGGTGCTAAATTTATGGCGCAATATAATGTTTCCGAATCTGTAGAAATCACTGCTGGAGCCGAGTATAAAGCAGGTTCTGTAAATGGTTCCGATGTTTATTACACTTCTACAGATATCATCCGAAATAAAGGAAAACTTGATATTTATTCTGGATTTATTCAAGCTAAAATTAAACCAGCAGGTTCTCACTTTACAATTGTTCCAGGAATCAGATATGATTTCGCAATTTTTAGCGATGCCGAATTTAGCATCGAAAATCCATCTTATTCAATCGAATATCTAAGCGACTATCAGTTTAACAATACAGCTCCTGTTAGTTGGTCTTCATTTAGTCCAAAAGTTTCGGCAGAGTACGAATTTAGTAATGATTTTAAATTGTTTGCAACTGTTGCTAAAGGATTTCGAGCTCCGGTATTGGACGATTTATGTCGTTCCGATCAGGTTAAAGGAGGATTTAGAATTGCAAATCCCGAAATTTTACCTGAATATTTGTACAGCTTTGAAACTGGTGCAGATTTCAATATCACCGAAAATTTATATGCTGGGGTCTCAATTTATTACAATATTGGAAAAGATTTTATGTATTTGCTCAGTACTGGCGATTCTGTAAATATGGGTTATACTATTGCCCCAATTTATCAGACAGATAATATTGGCGAAGTTCATATTTATGGAGTGGAAACAGACTTGACTTATGCGTTGACTAGAAAGTTTAATATTTTCGTAAATCATACTTGGAATCAATCGGTAATAAACAAGTTTGTTGTAAATAATGATGGCGCTGGAACTGATCTTACTGGCAAGTTTCTGACTGATATTCCTGATCATAAATTTTCTGGTGGGTTTTCTGTATTTACCAATATTTTCAACTTTTCGGTATCTGCAAATTATGTTGGCAAGCGATGGGTGAAAGATGATAATACTGTGGATGCAATTTATTTGTTAAGTGATAAATATCCGTCATACACAACATTTGATGCAAAAATCCAACGTGCATACAAAAACTTTAATTTCTCGCTTACTGCAGATAATTTATTAAATAAAATTTACACAAATAGTAAAGGATATAAATGCCCTGGTAGAATGATGATTTTCGAAATAAAATATAGTCTAAATAAAAATGAAAAAAATGAAAAACAATAAATTTTTTGGATGTCTTGCAGTTGTGTTGTTGATTGCTGTTCAGTCTTGTGTTGCGCAAAATACCGCTGTTAACACTAGTTTGCAGGTTGATGCCAATAATACTACCAATAGTTTCTTTGACAATTCAGAAATTACAAGTCTGAAAAGTTCAGATATTTATGTAGGTGGTGAAATTTTAAATACTGGAATCGTTGATTTCTCTAAGTTGGAGTTGCGCGATGTTATTGTAAAGGAAACAGTTCTTGAAAACGGTGAAGCCAAATTCGTTGGAGCATTTCGCTATGTTGGTTATTCACTTTCCGATATTATGAATACTTACGTTGCAGCAAAACTTAACGCCGAAGCATTCCCTCCACTAATTGATTTATACATCGAAATTGAAAATGATAAAGGAGAAAAAGCAGTTTTTAGTTGGGGCGAAATTTATTATGCAAATCGTATGGACGATATAATTATTGCAACTGGTGTTTCTCGAATTGTTCCCGAAAAATCTAAAGATATGTGGGTGCTGCCAGAACAATCAAAACTCGTTGTCGTAAACGATCTTATAACTGCTAGAAATATTGCAAATCCTGTTAAAATAACTGTGAAATCATGGGCTAATAACGATGTTGAGATTGTCAAAGGAAAGAAACCGCTATACTCTCCTAAAGTTGATATTTATAAAGAAAACAAGATTGTTAAAACAATTACTGCTGATTCTGATTTCTCAAAATCTAAAACTTTGCACACTATTTTTTACGGCAAAGGCAGAGGATTGCATTCTACAGAGCCATTTACAGGACTCGATATGAAAGATGTTTTATCAGATGTTCAGAATTTTAATACTGCAACTATTTCTGGTGGACTTGTTGCTGTGGTTGCTGAGGACGGATATAGAACAATTTATACTTATAGCGAATTATGCAACCGAAACGATCAAGCAGGCGTGCTTCTAATTTGCAATCCAGAGTTAACAGACAAAGGGATTTTTAGATTATTCCCAAGTTGCGATTTTTTCTCCGACAGGTCTATTAATGCAATAAGTAGAATTTATCTGATTAACAATTAAAAACTCAGTATTATGAACGAAAAAATCATGATATCAGTTTATTTCAGCACTTTACTTTTGATTGCTGTAAATATTTTATTCGCTGTTTTAAAAAAGCATAAAATCGCCGAGTTATTTGGTATTCCAGCCTTAATAAGTGCAGCTACCGGAGTCGTTTTGGTTTATGTAAATTCTGGTCATTTTCCAATGTCGGGAACATTCGAAAAAATGCAAAACATTGTCCTTATTATAATGGCTTTGGGTGTATTTTATAATTTTAAGAACAGAAAAAAGGGCTTCTACGCATTTGAATTCTTGTTTATCGCTTTTTTCTTTCAGGCTTTTGCATTGTTTGACGAACTTAAAGTTGATGACTTTTTCTACATGTATGACAATACTTATGTTGCAATGTTTTTTCAATTGAGACTTAGTTCTATCGCAATAATTGCATTTTCATTATCACAATATCTCGCAGCATTAAAGTTGAGTTCAGATTCAAAAGAAAGAGATTTAATCAGACATCGTGCACGTAATTTTACACTTCTTGGTGCAATATTATTTTTGAGTGGCGAATTTTCTGGCTCAGTTTGGGCACAAATCGGATATGGCGATGCATGGCGATGGAGTAAAAACTTCTTTATGTCGGGTGGAATGTTTCTATTGGCACTTATAGGAAGCCATTTAAGTCCAAGCTGGCTAAAATCGTGGAAACGACAAATATATCTGTCGATGATACCATTAGTAATAATTATTGCATTGTTTCTTTCTTAAAATTATAGATTATGATAAAGTTTTTATCTTCAATGAAACTCACCGCCATTCTTTTAATAAGTTTGGCATTACTGTTCTTTGCCGGAATAATACTTACATATTCTGACAGCATTTATGATGCATTTAAGCAGATGAACGATCTTATAGTTCTTGATTGGTTTCAAAAAACAACCGAGCACAATACTGCAATTTTAATTTGGTTTGTAATTCTTTGCTGTGTAGCTGTTTTATTCGGGATCAATCTAGTTCTTTGCTCTTGGGATAATTTATTGAAAACGGCATTAAAAAGAAGAGGAGCGAAGCCAATTCTGCTTTTCTCGATTCATCTAATTTTTATTGTAATATTGGTTTTGCATGCGTTGTCGCTGGTTGTTGGATTCAAATACGGAAATATAATATTGAAAGAAGGCGACGAATATAAGTTTGAGAATAACTATACTTTAAAATTAGAGGAAATCAATTTTGTCGATGATTATAAGATTCTTAAGTCAAATAAAAAATCATCGAGACTAGAAATGACAAAAGATAAATTTCATTACAAACAAAATTATGCAAAACTAGTATTGTATAAAGACGACCAAACTGTAATTGATGGTAATGCTTTTGTATTTTCTCCTTTGTATGGTGCTGGAATTCAAGTTACTATCGATAAATTTATTTTAGATAAAAAGTCGGACAAATTGGGCGCAAAGATTTGCATTACGAAAAATCCATTCGAGTTCTTATTTTTCATCTTTTATGGTCTTGGCATTCTGAGTATGTTGATTTATCTGATTGTAAGTTGGAAAAAGTAAATTCATTGATTACTTAGCGAGTTTTTATATTTTAATTTACGTGAAATTATGTTCAAATTAAGCTGTTAAAAGTCTGCGAAGCTAAGCGGGTAGGCCCGGTCCGCCGCGGCGGACGGGAAGCTTCAGCAGTGAACCTGCGAAGCAGCTCACGAACACCGCTGAAAATTATTAAAAAGTGTGAGTACTGTAAAACAATTAGAATTGTGTCGAGCCGATATATCGTTTCCTAAAACAAATTTTTGAATTGGGAAAAGGAGCTGGCATTTGTTTTAGGTTTAGGTCGACATACAATTCTTTTGTTTTGTCTCGAGGCGGGTTGGGCAGCTTTGTTTTGTCTTGATTTCTTTGTAACTTTCTTGATCAAGCAAGAAAGTTTGAAACTAATAATTCAAATAGCGACAGCAATGACAATATAGATTGTTTTTTATTCTATTTTTCTTAACATTTTGATCAAAAGTTAATCTGAAATTGGAAAAAGAAATTTGATATTAATGCTTTAGATTTAAATTCATTGATGACTTAGACCATTTATTCCTCAGCATTTCTTATTTTCGCACTTTAATATCACTAATGTTCAGAACCGAGAAGAAATATTTATTTATGTACCTGTTTGGTGGGCTAGCTTTATTGTTTATATTGGCTCCGGTACTAAATATGTTTTTCTCAACCGAATTACAAGGAATATTTGATGCAGCAAAAGATACACAAGTAAAAAGTAGTATTTCATTAACGCTTGGTGTTTCACTGGCCGCAACATTGATTTGTGCTGTTTTTGCAGTTCCGCTGGCTTATATTATTGCACGAAAATCATTTAAGTTTAAAAATGTTTTACTCGGGATTGTAAATATTCCGATAATAATTCCTCATTCTGCTGCGGGTATTGCTCTTCTTGGCTTAGTTTCTCGCGATACTGTTGTAGGACAAGTAGCAAACAAATTTGGACTTAGCTTTATTGATAGTCCGCTTGGAATTGGAATTGCAATGGCTTATGTAAGTTTACCGTTTCTTATTTTGTCGGCAATCAGCGGTTTTTCCGAAGTGCCCGAACGACTCGAACAAGCTGCACAAAATCTTGGTGCATCAAAAACAAAAGTCTTTTTTAGAATCTCATTGCCATTAGCAAAAAAATCTGTTTTTACAGGAATGGTTTTAATGTTTTCGAGAGGAATTAGCGAATTTGGTGCTGTAATTATGCTTGCTTATTATCCTACAATCACCCCGATACTTATTTATGACAGATTTACGTCTTTCGGCTTGGCTTATGCAAAACCTGTGGCAGTAATTTTTATTGTAATTTGTCTCGTTATATTTCTATTCTTTTACCTTTTGACAAACCGAAAACGGAAATAATATGCTAAAACTCCAAAATATATCGGTTCGTCTTGGTGATTTTAATCTCGAAAACATTTCTTTCGAAATCGAAAAAGGAGAATATCATGTTCTTTTGGGTCCTTCAGGTTCTGGAAAAACAGTTTTGTTAAGCACAATTGCTGGTTTTAATAAATTGAGTTCTGGTAATATTTTTTTGAATGATATTGATATTTCTGGGTTTTTGCCAGATAAACGAAATCTGTCTTTGCTCTTTCAAGATTTAGCTTTGTTTCCACATTTGAATGTTTATGAGAATTTGGCTTTCCCGCTAAAGATGAAAAAACTCGATAAACAGGAAATAGAAACTCAAGTTGATAAATATTTAGGATTTACTGAAATCAGCCATCTTAAAAATAGAAATATCGACAAACTCTCAGGAGGCGAAAAACAAAGAGTAGCATTAGCGAGAATGTTGGTGTCAGAATCAGGTTTATTGCTTTTAGATGAGCCATTTGCGGCGATTGACACTCAATTAAAACTATCGCTGAAAAAGCTGCTAAAGAAAATATCATCCCTTGGTGTTACAATAATCCATGTAACTCACGATCTCGAAGAGGCAATAAGTTTAGCTGATAGCATTTCTGTTATCGAAAATGGGGAAATCATTCAGTTTGGTCCGTTACATGACGTGTTGAGTAATCCTGCGAATAGTTTTGTAGCTTCTTTTAGCGGACAACGCAATTATTTTGATTGTGTAAAATTATTAGTCGAAAAAGATTCGCATTTTGCTATTATTGGCAACTCTAAAAATGAAGTTAAAATTGAAATTAGTCCAGTTGATGATACTGAACCTGCTGGAATTATTATCGATTCAAATAATATTTTTCTAGCCGATTCATTAGTGGTATCAAGTGCTAGAAATAATTTTAAAGCAAAAGTTGCAAGTGTTTTCCAAACCAGACACCATTACGAAGTGGAAGTCGATATTGGTGTTAAACTTTGGATAAATATTACTCTTCAGTCGTTTACTGATTTAGATATCAAAGTTGGCAAAGAAGTTTTTATTTCTTTTAAAGCTTCGGCGGTGAGATTAGTGTGATTTAATATTTATTCTGCATAGAAATCAAAACTCTAAACCCTGCAATCAAAAGTTATTTTGCAAACTTAAGCACCTCGTCGATTATCTTTTGTGTAAGTATATCTAACTCATTTTTATATGATGAGATAACAGAACTCATTAGCGTTTCGCCTTGTTTTATCAATCGAATATCGCATTTTATTTGGTTATTTTTTAGGCTATATCTGATATTTATTTTGTTTGCATTTTCAGTTTCCTGCTGAGGGAACAATAAGCTCTGGTCTATTCCTCGTTCGGATATCTCAGATAATTTCGAATTTACTAAAGCTTTCAAATGCAAATCATCGTCAAATGTTTCTTCATTCATGACATTCGCACAAATAATTACCGGTTTTTCTGATGCTAAAACAATCTTATTTTGCACATCGCTATCAACTATGCCGATTCGTATATTTGCTGTTCCATAAGGTTGAGCATCCTGTTTGTACCCTAAACTTGTTACTAGTTGATTTAAATATTCTTCAGTTTCGAGAAACCATTTTGAAACATTCAAATATTTGCTGTCGTCTAATATTTTGGGATTATTTTTAAGTTCATAAAGTAAACAATAGGTGAGTAAACCATGATTATATTGTGGAAATTCGTAGGCATATTGATTAGGTGCTGAAGCAGTAAGAATAAATAAACCCGACTTGTCTCTTAAATCTTCAACCTGTCTGATTCTCTGTGTTTCATCATCTGATCTGGCAAAAGCAAGTAATTCTTTTGTCGCTTGCCCGCTATTACAGGCATCAAATATCAGAATTGTTTTGTTGGCCAAAATTTTATTCGGACCATCAAAGCTAATCCATTGTTGTAATTCTGTGGTACTTATACCTATTTGATTTTCGGAGCTTGCATCAGATGTTAAAAATGTAAATACTTTATCTTCAGAACCTTGCATAACGCCATGTCCAGCAAAAAATATCAGTATCACATCTTCAGGATTTGATTTTTTGCCAATGTCTTCTAATGCCAGTCTTATACTTTCTTTTTCTGGGCTTGCATATCCCGAACCAGGCTTAAAATTACTGGTAATCATATACAAATTCACGCTTGTGTCTCCAAGAAATTTTTCTGCACTATATTCTATTGCTGCTCCTAATTCGGTGGCATCGGTAGCCGGAAACTTCAAAGCGAGATTTGCATCCTTATAATCATTTACACCTATCATTACAATAAATAATCTCGGATTGCCCACCCCAGGATTTTTATCATTCAATTTAATTGTTACTCCACGCGAACGGATTTCACTATTAGCATGTTTTGAAACTGCTATTACTTTTATTTTATTCTCAGTTCCCAAAATAAAATGTTTGGAAATCTCGCTTTCTTCAATGTTCAATATAAACTTATCTTTATCTTCAATTAGTTGTGATTTCGAAAAACTGTAAATTAATTTATCATTAATATATACCTCAACGTGATCAAATTCCGAATTTCGTGGGTTAATACTGTAACTGTATAAACCTTTTTCATTATCTAGCTTCTCTACAAGTGGTGTTGTCCCGCAGATTTCAAGATCTTCAAGTTTTGGATAATTTATTGGATAAGCATTTCTGATTTTATCTTCCAGTCCTGGCACATAAAGAGCATCTTTCATTTGAGTAAGCTCAATAATTTCATTTCCGCAAACAAAATATAGATAATCACGGGCAATTTGAGTCCCATCGTAACGAAAATATTCATCATATACAAGCCAGTCATCGTTGCATAGTTGAATATGAGTGAAAAGTAATTTGCCTGTTTCAGCATCTCTTACTACATATTTGGAGTCAGTGGCAGAACTTAGAATTGTTTTTCCGTCTGGACTAAATTTGGCTGAAGATAAATAACCTGCATGATCAGTAAATGTGTTGAGTATTTGCCCGTTTTGAACATCCCATACTTTAACTGTCATGTCATCAGAACGTGACACTATTTTTCTGCCATCAGTGCTAAAAAAAGCTTCTCTGATAAAACCTTCATGTCCGATTAAAGTGTGAATGATTTTACCGGTGTTGGAGTCCCATATTTTTAAAGTTTTGTCAGCTGATCCTATTAAAATGCTATTCCCATCAGGACTGTATATTGCAAAGTTTACAAAAGCCTTATGTTCAGCAAGTGTGAAAAGAACTTTGCCAGTTTGTGTATCCCAGATTCTTACCGAATTATCCCAAGATGGAATTGCAATGGTTTTGCCGTCGGGGCTAAATTGAGCGGGAGAATTACTTACTGTATGAGGTTCAAGAGAATATATTAAGTCTCCAGTTGTTGTATTCCAAAGCTTTGCAGTATCATCCTGATAGCTTGTTAAAACAATTTTACCGTCAGGGCTAAATGTCGCCGAACTAACTGATTCTTCCTGACCGAAAAAACTGAATAAGAGTTTTCCACTCTTTGCATCCCAAAGTTTTGTTAAATCGTGTGACGAGCAAGTAATAATCGTTTTTCCATCAGGGCTGTATGTCGCCAAATTGAGAGATTCAACATAATCTTCTAGTTCAAGGAGCTTTTCGCCGGTTTTTACATCCCATACAATAGTTTTATCGTCATAAGAAATCAGTTCCGTTATTTTATTATCAGGATTTCTAGTTAGAAAAATTCTGATATTACCCAAAGTACTGAAACTACCTAACAGCTTTCCATTATCAAAACTCCAAGTTTTAACTCCGCCATCCATATTTTGAGTGATTACTTCTTTGCCATCAGCATTGAAAAATGCTATTGCAGAATTATCAGTTTTATTCTCGAGTGTTATTAATAACTTTCCTCTTTCGCTATCCCATATTTTGGCGGTATTGTCGTTGGAGGTCGTTACTATAAGTTTTCTATCGCTGCTATAAGCCGCATTGATTAAATTATTTTTATGTCCTTCAAGTTTAAATAATAATTTACCTGACTGGATGTCCCAAATTTTCGCAACATCATCTTTGGCTCCTGCTGTTAGAATAGATTTGCTGTCAGAACTGAATGCGACGGTGTAAAGTCTGCCATAGTGGTCATCAATCTTACAAATTAATTCTCCTGTGTTAGAATTGTAAATGTAGGCTGTTTCATCATGTGAGTTTACTAATATTTCCTTTCCGTCCTGACTATAAGTTGCAAAGCTTATATATTCCGAACTTCCGTTTAATGTAAAAAGTAATTTTCCAGTTTCTGCATCCCAGACTCCAGCGCCTTCATCCATAGATGCAGTTAAGATATTTTTACCATCAGGACTAAAACATGCATAAGAAACTCTGCTTATTTGTTTTTTTAAAGAATTTAACTGCTTTCCTGTTTTCGAATCCCATATTCTTACTGATTTATCCCATGAGGTAGTCAATATTTTTGCTCCATCTGCGCTATAAACTGCAGATTCTACATTTTCAGTATGTCCGTTTAAAGAAAACAGCATTTTGCCACTTTGTGTATCCCAGACCTGTGGATTGTCGCCAAAATTTACAGTGAGAATTGTATTTCCTTGTGGGCTAAATCCTGCACTTATAATATTGCTATTTTGTCCTTTAATTATTCTTAGCAAAATCCCATTGCTTGCATTCCAAAGTTTTACAGTACTGTCAGTAGAAACTGTAAGTATAATACTTCCATCTGAACTGAATTCAGAATAATTAACCCAACCTGTATGTCCATAAATCGTATGAAGTAACTTTCCGCTGCTTACGTCCCATAATTTAGCGGTGTTATCAGCCGAACCTGTTACAATATACTTACAATCGGGGCTGAAACTTGCAGTAAGTATTCCAGAATTATGTCCGGTTGGTAATACTAATTTGGGTTGATCCTGACCATTTAAAAATGGAGTACAAAAAACGAAACTCAGTAGTAAAAATAATACTTTATTGTTTTTCATTTTCGACTAATTAAATTTTGTACTAATATTGTTTTGTGTCTTCCCTTTAATCAGCCTCACAATACTTTTTTTGTTGTTAATTACTTTTTCTTCAATATCTTTTTTACCTCCGATTTTTGAGATAAGGACTTTTTTATCACTGGTTTTTGAGACGAAGGTTTAATTAACCCAGGTTTCTTTATCACCGGCTTCATTGCCTGTTTCTCTTCAGTTTTATCCTCAAAATCTCCTTTATACTTTTTCTGCATCCCGTTAAGGAAGTTTCTCATAATCTGGTCGTGACAAGTACGGTATTTCTCATTGTCAGGCTTGCGAAAAAATGCACTAAGTTCGTGTCGGCTAATTGGATATTCTACAGACTCGAGCATTTTAAGCATGTCTTCGTCGTGTAAATCGAGAGCAATTTTAAGTTTACGGAGTATAATATTGTTGGTGAGCTTGCTTTCAGGAATAGGTTGTTCGCCTTCTTTTTTGCCACGTTTGAAATTTATAAATCCGTTTAAAAATGCCGCAAACTGAAAATCTTTAATCTTTTCATAACCTTCGGTTTCTTCTTTTTTTAGCCAAGCACTAACTTCTGTGCGAGTGGCTGTTAATCCACCATTTTCAAAAGTTTGAATCATTGTGTCGTCACTTAAATCAAAAGTGAAACGGATACGGCGAAGAATATCATTACTTGTCATTTGCTTAAATTTTCACAAAGATAGAAAAAATTATTCTGCTGCAGTGTAGATGATAGAAATTGGTGGGAAGACGGAAGACGGAAGACGGAAGACGGGAGACGGGAGACGGAAGTTCGAATCGGAGACGTTCGAAGACAATCTGTCGTAGTTGATAAATCAAAAGTGTAAAGTAAATTTCAAACGTTGATTTTAAAAGCTTTAATGTATAGAGATTGTAAGAAGAATAAAAACAATCGCAATATTTTTATTTTGTTATTTCTTTGTCTTTTTATTGCCGAATTTTGTAATAAGCCCAAACATTAAACCGCTAATTATTGCAGAAATCAAAACTTTAATAATTAATCTAAGACTAAAATCTTCTTGCAAGATTAGTATATCAATAATTAGAAGAATCGGGAAAAACAATGATGCGAATACAATTCCTTTTTTCATTTTTATAAAGCTTTATTGTCTTTAGTCCATCACTGAGCTTGTCTATCTTTTAGAGGTCACTGAGCTTGTCGAAGTGCCCCTTTTATTCAAAGTCATTTTTTTACCAAATCCTGATTTTTGATTTTGATTCGAAGGCTTTGGAGCAGAATTGTTCTGCTGTGTATTTACAGCTTTTGCTTTAGATGTATTTTGATTTGATTTTGTTGATTTCGTCCTCGCTTGTGATGTTCCAGAACTACGTTTTTCTCTCTGATGCTTCGGCTCTTTTACTGGATTATGGTCTATTAAAGGATAGTCATGATCATGAATAATCTTTAATTTTTTTGCAATAAGTTTTTCAACATCGCGCAAATATTCTTTTTCTTCTGCATCGCAAAAAGAAATAGCAGTGCCTTTTGCACCAGCTCTACCTGTACGACCAATACGATGAACGTAAGTTTCGGCAATATTCGACATCTCGAAGTTAATTACATATTCAAGATCGTCAACATCGATTCCTCTCGCTGCAATATCGGTAGCAACAAGAACGCGTGTGGTTTGAGCTTTAAAGTTTGCCAAAGCTCTTTGCCTAGCATTTTGAGCTTTATTGCCATGAATGGCTTCAGCTTTAATATCATTTTTAATTAAAACTTTTACAACTTTATCCGCACCATGTTTCGTACGCGTAAAAACTAAAGCTGTTTTTATTTTCTCATCTTTTAAAATGTCAAGCAATAAAGCATTCTTATTTCCTTTATCAACGAAATAAACAAACTGATTTACAATGTCAACAGTAGATGAGATAGGAGTGACCGCAACTTTTTTTGGTTTATAAAGAATAGTATCTGCTAGTTTTACAATTTCGCTCGGCATAGTTGCCGAAAAGAAAAGTGTTTGACGAGCGCGTGGAAGTAATGCAATGAGTCTTTTTACATCGTGAATAAAACCCATATCGAGCATTCTATCAGCTTCGTCAAGTACAAATATTTCAATATCACTAAGATTAATATGTCTTTGATTTATTAAATCCAGCAAACGACCGGGAGTTGCAATAAGCACATCAATGCTTCCACGCAAAGCTGCTGTTTGTGGAGCTTGAGAAACACCACCGAAAACTACTGTGTTTGTAATGCCAGTATGACGGCCATAAGCATTAAAACTATCGCCAATCTGTATTGCAAGTTCGCGAGTAGGAGTAAGAATAAGACATCTTATTTTACGCTTTCTGTCATTTGTTTGCGTAGCTTTTAGCAACTGAAGTATTGGAATAGCGAATGCTGCTGTTTTACCTGTGCCTGTTTGTGCGCAGCCTAGTAAGTCGGTACCTTGTAAAATTACTGGGATTGATTCTTCCTGAATTGGCGTTGGCTCGGTGTAACCTTCTTCTTCAACAGCTTTTAAAATTGGTTCAATTATATTGAGTGAACTGAATAACATAATAATATTTAAAATTCTTTATCTGCAGGACTAACAGTGTCGCACAGGAAATTATTTTGCAAAGATATACTATTTTAGCTGCTTTTGGCGTTTTTTTTGTTTTGTTCTGCTTAATACTTATTCAAGGGTTGTCTAAATATTGTCTTTAAAGTATTAAATAACTCCGGATGTTCAGCCTGAAAATCATCTGGTCTTTCAAAGAAATATTCGGATACAACAGATAAAAATTCTCCAGTGTTCTTTGTTGCATAAGGATGTATGTCTGAGTTGCCTTCACCTATTCTCGATATTTCTCTCTTCATTAAAAATAGCCATGGTATCGCATATTTATTTTCAATTATTTTCGAAGGAATCCCATCTATATTGCCATCTTCTTTGTCAATTAAATGAATAAACTCATGCAAGCAAGTGTTGCGCTTATCTGAAAAATCGTCAAAGCCTTCATACAAAGCTGTTCTTGAAATGAGCATCTTTCCATCGAGATGCCCAAATCCAACTAGGCCGCGAAAATATCTATCAGGACCAGTGGTTAAAAAGTTCTCGTTAAAATTGTCAGGGTAAACTAGAACCTCTTCTAATACTGTGTATTCCCAATCGGGATAAGCAAAAACCGGTATAATCGCAGATGCTGCAATTAATATTCTGTCTGTATCGTTAGCAACAGTATCGACACCAGTAATTTTATAACGCGAAATAAAATCTTCAATCTTTTGTTCAAATAGTAATTTGCCTTGTTCGTTTAGCCTTGTGTAATATGAAACATTATATCGAAGGAGTTCTTTTCTTTCTTCTGGCATTACAATAATATAATTCTTTTGTGAGCGCTTATTAAATACAATTATTAACGCTATTACTATTGCAGCGGCAGCAATCAGACCTAGAAATATAAATTCCATGAATTTTATTTTGTTAAATATCGTTTAATATTATTCGCAATTTCAAATACTTGTTCAATTTTTTCTGGTAGCATAATCCAGTCATTTATGACATATATTCCAAAATGAGATTTGTCTTTTAGTTCAGGAACAAAATCAATTTTCAGTTCATTAATCCCAGCTCTTAGTAAATTATCAAGTTTAAATGCTGATATAATAGAATTAAGAACCTCTTGACTTCTTATACAATCAATAGCAATGGCAGTTGAATTTTCTTCAATAAGTGAGATCTTGTCAAATTCTGGATTTCCAGTCTTAAGACTAGCTTTTTTGAAAATAGAGCCAATTTTGTCAAGAATATCATTTTTGCGGACAATGAGCTGTTCGCTTAACGGTTTATCTATGACAAAAAATACTCCGCTGAAGTTTGCATAATTCCCAAACTCTCTCGAATCACCAAAGCAAACAAAAAAACAATCATTATTGCTGTCAAATGGGATGTAAAGCGTTCGTCTGTGATATGTTACTGCATGCATTGATGTGTGCGGGTAAGCATCTTCTGTAAAAAAAACTTTCCTTGAAGTGTTACTCGCAAATTTTTCTAGTTTTTCAATCGCACTTAAATTTTCTTCCATAACTAATGATTTGTGGTAAACAAAAATAATATTTTTTTATAATTTAAAATGTTTTTGTTGCAGAAATCAAAATTCTTTGTGTCGGATTAGATTCTCTCATGTACGCCAAAATCATTAGACTACATTTGCCTTCCGTCTTCGGCCTTCCGTCTTCTCCGCGGCGGCGGATCCGTCTTCCATCTACTCCAATATATTCTGAACTCTACCAACTTCTCCGGTTTCCAACATAACTTTTATTCCATGAGGGTGATTTTGCGAGTTTGTGAGAATTCTTTTTACATAACCTTCGGTTAGTTCACCACTTTGTTGATCAGCTTTCATTACAATTTCTACGTGTTGTTCAATTTTTATATTACTTCTTTTGCAAGGATTTAGCGAGTTTGCTTCCATTATAAATAGTTTTTACAAAATTAGAATTTTTATTTAAAAACTTGCGATTGGAAAATGTTATGTTTTCTTTGAAGCATTCTAAACTCTTTTCTTAATTTTGCTCTATCTAAATTTATCTTATGAAAAAGAAATTCGTTTTATTGTTAATTGTATTGTCTTCTGCAAATTTTGCATTCACACAATGTGATAATTTTCCTTATTTTATAAATGAGGTAATAAGTCCTGCAAACGAAGCTTACTATAATCTGATAGAATTTGAAAGACTTTGCATAAATATTTCAGATAGCGCTAATATTGTTATAATGCAAGCAGAAATAAAGAATGCGAATGAACTTTTGTCAACTGTGAAAGCCAATTTAGATTTTGTTGATGTGGCTATACAAAATGCGAGAACAAATGCGGAGAACTGCTATTGTGTGAATGGTCAAAAATCTATTTATAAGATTGAAGAGCAATATGATAAAACTGAATTCTATTTAAATAAAGCACTTAAACTTGTAAAATTGTCCCTCAAGACGAAAGATATTGCACTTGTAAAACAATATTTTAATGCAGCATTGAGTTATTCTCTGGAGGCAAAGAAAGCAGTTGACGAAGTGGTTAATGCTGCATCTGATGCAATGGATTCATGTAACTAAAACTTAAAACAATGAAAAGAATTACTCTGGTTATTTTTGTATTTGTCTCTTTATTTCCAACTCAAGTTTTTTCTGCAAAAGAAATTCTTCCTCCAGGATGTGTTAAAGTTAATGATTCTTTGTTCGTTGATGCAACAGAAATGCGAAATGTAGATTATGCAGAATTTGTTTATTGGAATTTGTATAAAACAGGAGCAGAGTCAGAAGAGTACTTATCATCACTTCCTGATACTGCGGTTTGGTCAAGCCCGTTATTAGAATTGTATTATCAACATCCTGCATATAGTAATTATCCTGTAGTTGGGATTTCGTATGAACAAGCTATTGCATATTGTGAGTGGAGATCGGATAGGGTCAATGAAATGTTGTACCTTAAAGAAAACAAAATTCCTTATTCTGATATTGACAAGGTTAAAGATATTCCGCAAGTTTTTCGGTATCGTTTGCCAACCAAACAAGAATGGGAGCAAATAGCGGCAATTTCTTATTCGGAAAAAACATTTAAAAAAATAAGCAGTAAAAAGAATAAAGATTTATTTAGATACAATTTTGTAAATGGAAGAGGCGACATTACTCAAATGAGTGATAATGCTGACATTACTGCACAGGTTTTTTCATATTGGCCCAATGCTTTAGGTGTTTATAATATTCTTGGAAACGTCGCCGAAATGACAATCGAAAAAGGATTGGCAAAAGGCGGAAGTTGGATTGATAAAAGTGAAGAAGTTCAGGTAGAAACAGATTTTACTTATGAAAAACCTGAACAATGGATTGGCTTTAGATGTGTATGTGAGAAAATCTAATTGTGATTTTTAAATTTACAAAACTTGAATACAGAATAAATAGCAAAAAAAAGCCTTCATTTAGAAGGCTTTTAATATTTTAGAAAGTATATCTTATTCCTAGTGCTGCTCCCCAGCCAAGTCCAGCATTGTCGCCAAGGAAATCCCACATTGGTCTTGCATCAATACTCAATAAAATTGGAGCACCTAAAGTGTTAAAGTCATACTCAAGTCCAATTTGTCCTCCAAGTGCAACATTTATATATCCGTCGTATCCGTCATAAGTGTAAAATCCTACACTCGCTCCAGGACCCACATACCAGTTTAATCCGCTAGTAATATTCCAATCCCAGTGATAAATTCCAGCTAAAAACATACGACTGTGTTTACTGTTACCCCCAAATCCTAAATCAAGTTCTAGTCTATTTGCATCTCCTATACCATGTTGGTAAGAAATTTCAGCTCCGTTTATTTCACCGTTTCCACCAAAACGTAAACCAATTGCATGAGGATTTACTTGCGAAAATGCCAATACTCCAAATGCAAAAGTTGCAATTAGTAACAAAAATGTTTTCTTCATAATTTAATTTTTAATAATAATTTAGTAATTTATTTTAATGATTTAAGTATAGAAACAGAAAAGTTTTTTGTTTGTTTATGATTTATATGTCTTATTTGAATCTTTAATAGAAAATCTCTATTTTTTTAGTTCGTTTTTTCTATCTTCGCAATAAATTCAGCTTAATAAAATTCTAATTATGCTTAAAATACTTTTTTGCATCGTCTTTACAATTATGCTTGGAGTAATTGCTTTTGGGCAGAAGAATTCACTTTTAATTATTGATGTTAAACAAAACTCGCTTTCTTTTAATTGCGATTTTAACGATCAAATTTTTCTCGAATACGGACTCACGCCTCAATTAGAACTCGGAAAACAAAAAGGACTAAATCTTCAAAATCTTTCCGACGCTACAATTTATTATGTCCGCGCTTATGCTGAGAAAGAAGGAGTAAGGCAACACTCCGAAACTGGTATTTTCTCAACTGCTTCAAAATCATCTGGTGAAATCAAAGTTTATTTTAATCATTGGTGCGATAATTCTGCCTCGGATATTGCAAATGCTTTGTGGACAGAAGCGCTCGAAGATACAATTGTGTCTTATGTAAATTCTGCTCAAACCACTCTCGATGTTTGTAACTATAGCACAGGAAGTCTTCCAATTATTACTGCAATCAATAATGCAGAATCTCGAGGCGTAATTGTAAGATATGTCGCTGCTGCAAATACAGGAACAAATAATGACGAACTCGATAATCTTTCGTCAACAATACCATTTATACAAAGACCCGACGATGGCGAAGTTATGCATAATAAATTTTTGATAATTGATGTTGCAAGTTCGGATAAAGCCACAATTCTAACTGGTTCAACAAATCATACATACAATTCATGCCACGACGATTACAATAATATGGTAATAATCCACGATCAGTCTTTGGCAAATGCTTATAAAACCGAATTTGAGGAAATGTGGGGAAGTACTACAAATACTCCAAATTCTGCCAATGCAAAGTTCGGCGCAGACAAAACTGATAATACTCCCCATAATTTTAATATTGGAGGTGTGCCGGTTGAATTGTATTTTTCTCCTTCCGATGCAACAACAGCGCATATCGAAACTGCTGTACTTTCTGCTAATACCGATATGCAATTTGCAATGCTCACTTTTATAAACAATGATTTGGGCGACGCTGTTATTCAAATTCATAATCAAGGTGTAGATGTAAAAGGAATTATCGAAAATATTCTTTATTTCGGTTCCGAATACAATGGATTGGTTAGTGCTGGTATTGATGTTTGGTCGCATTTCACTACTCCTAATTTTTTTCATCATAAATACGGAGTCGTTGATGCTACAAATACTACAAGCGATCCGCTGGTTATTACAGGTTCTCACAACTGGACAAACTCCGCCGAAGATGATTATGACGAAAATACATTGATAATTCACAGCGCCGAAATTGCAGGAATGTATCACGAGGAGTTTATGGCAAGATATGCGGAAATTACTGGTAGTGGAAATAGTTCAATTATTAATGAACATGATTTTCAGATTTTCCCAAATCCAGCTTCTGATGAAATTGTGGTAAATTCAGATATGGAAATTGCTGAAATTTCGATTTATAACTCGCTTGGAGAAATCATTTACAAATCAACTGGCTCTGAGAAATCTACCAATTTAAATGTGTCAAATTTAGTTTCAGGATTATATTTGATGGAAGTAAAGTCTGTTGATTCTAAAATGTTCCGAAAATCGTTCTTAAAACAATAAATGACGAATTTACTTTAATTATCCTATCATATTTCAGTTTTAAACCTATTTCCTAATAGCTAGATTTCGTTAACACTTTAAACAATTAGCTGTTTATTTGTAAACTAAACAAACATAAAAATATGAAAACAGCATTATTGATTATTGGAGGAGCGTTGATTTTAATTATTGGGTATGCATTTATTATGGCACGAAAATTAAAGCGTGCTCCTGCAGAAGATGATAGTGAAAAAATAAAAATTCTAAACGATAAAAACTTTGCTCAGCAAATTAAAAGCGGAACAACATTGGTTGACTTTTGGGCGCCGTGGTGTATGCCTTGTAAAATGATGATTCCTGTTTTAAATGAAATCGCAGAATCGGAAGAGCATAAAGCAAATATTGCAAAATTAAATGTCGACGAAAATCAACAAACTGCATCAAAATACGGTGTGAGAAGTATTCCAACTTCTATTGTATTTAAAAATGGCAAAGAAATTAAACGATTTGTGGGTGTAAAACCTGCTGATTATTTTATTAAACAACTTGCTAGTATTCCTTAAATCCGCAAATTACAAAAAATGTTAAGACAGGTGGTTTTTTTATGGAATTTTATCCTAAGATTTCTAATATTCACTAAAATTCTGTAAAAACTTTGCCTTATTTTGAAATATTTTGTCGCAAAAGTATAAAACTGTTCTCAGGGCCTAATAATTTTCTTTCAGAGGATTATAATTTTAAGTAGGAATTCTAAAAGCTTAAATATGAGACAGTTAAGCAAGTTTTTTTGAAAATTTGAAATAACTATTTTATTAAATCCATTTCAAATTGGATATTTAACTAAAAATCAATTTTTCATATTGTCGATTTGTGAACATTTTTAGTATCCATTGTCGTGATTGATAAACTCACTTTCCTTATACAGTGATTAATAGAAAAACAAATCTTTTTAGTCGAATTGTTGGCTTAATTCCGTCGAAAATAATTGTTTTGTCAGCTTTAATGCCTTTATATTAAGTCTGTTAAGTATAAGATTAATGTTAAAATCATATGATATCTCTGATTCGCAAGTGTAAATTATGTTGTCACAAGTTAATTCTTTAATTCCACGTAACACTATATCTGGACTTGTAACTCTATTATTTGGTATGCTTTTTAGATATTCGCCAAGATTGCCAGATATGTCCTCAATACAATCGCTACCACTAAGAAACACATTCGTTTAATTTCTGAAAAGATCACTGTATTTAAATTCAAACAATTCTACACTACTACTAAGCTCATTATCAATGAGTTGACTCATGCCGACTTTATTAAAGTTCTCATTTACGAAAGATATTCCAGAAAATGGGTTGACTGTGTCTCTGATTTTTTATCCTTTTATTGCCATAAAGTTATTTTGTTTTTTTGTTTTGCATCATAAAAAATAAGTGAAAAAACTTTACTTACCAAACCCTGGTTAAAGCACTTATAAACAGTGGTTTGGTGAGTTTTTATAACAATTAGTTTTCGGATTTAATGGAATGATGTAACTTTTATCCATAAATGTATAAGATTTCACAGTTAAGCATAACTTACTTTTGCTCGAAATACTTCTACTACTAAAGAAAGTTTAATAAGTGATTGAAGATAACATGAATAAATATTTTTTAACAATTTAAACAACTATTATGAACAAATTAAAAATGAGTTTTCTTGTAATTTTAGGTTTTACCTTTATTTTGACAGGATGTGCTTCGTGGAACAAAACACAAAAAGGAGCAGTAATTGGAACCGCAAGCGGTGGAGCCGCTGGTGCAGTAATTGGAAGAGCTTCGGGTAATACCGCATTGGGTACAATAATTGGAGCAACCGTTGGTGGTGTTTCGGGCGCAGTAATTGGTAATCAGATGGATAAACAAGCTAAAGATATTAAAAATTCAGTTCCCGATGCACATGTAGAACGTGTTGAAGAAGGTATTGTGGTGGAATTCAGCAGTGGTGTGCTGTTTGGATATGATAAAGCGAGCCTGTCTGACGATGCAAAAACAAATCTCAATAATTTGGTTACTGTACTAAATACTTATCCTGATACCAATATTGAAATTCAGGGACATACCGATAGTGAAGGAAGCGATGAGTATAACCAGACATTGTCAGAACAGAGAGCTGGAGCAGTTTCAAGTTACCTATCGACTAAAGGGATTGCATATAACCGCCTGTCAATTAAAGGATTTGGTGAAAACTCGCCAAAATATTCAAACTCAAGTAAAAGCGGACAAGACAAAAATCGTAGAGTAGAATTTTTGATTACTGCTAATGACAAGATGAAAGCTGATGCTGAAAAAAATGCAAAAAATTAATTAAAACTAAAATTAAACTAAAATGAAAACAAAATTATTTTCTTTTACACTACTGTTTATGCTGGCAACAAGCCTGACTTTTGCCCAAAGTAGTGATGACTCTAGAACTTCGTTTGGTATTCTCGGAGGGATAAACATGCAAAACTTAAATGGCAAAGATATAAACAATAATAATCTTAAAAATGACATGATTATTGGTTTCCATGCGGGAATTAATATTCAGTTGCCAGTTGTTCCAGAATTTTACTTCCAACCAGGATTAATGTTTAGCACCAAAGGAGCAAAAAATACTGAAAGTCTTATAACTATTACAAACAAGCTTTCATATATTGAACTACCTCTGAATTTTGTTTATAAAGCTAAGCTCGGGAATGGTTATGTTATGTTAGGATTTGGTCCTTATGTATCATATGCTATAGGCGGTAAAGCTATTTATGAAACTGGTTCATTAACGGTAGATTCTGATATCAAATTCGCAAATGAAGTAAGTGTGGGCGATCTGTTGACTGCAACCTATTTTAAACCATTTGATGCAGGAGCAAACATACTATTTGGTTATGAAATGTCAAGCGGCGTGTTTATTCAATTAAACGCTCAACTAGGTATGCTTGATCTTAAACCTAAAGTTACTGGATTACCAGAAAATGATGCAACACTTAAAAATACAGGATTCGGTATTTCGATAGGATACAGATTATAGCAAAATTTTATCAAGCAATTCACAAAAGGGCATCTTAAATCTTAAGAATGCTCTTTTGTGTTTTATTTATCCCATTAAAAACACTTTAGAGTATTTGTGTATTTGAGAGAAAATCAATAAACTGTGTCAAAATACGGTGTGAGAAGTATTCCAACTTCTATTGTATTTAAAAATGGCAAAGAAATTAAACGATTTGTGGGTGTAAAACCTGCTGATTATTTTATTAAACAACTTAATAGTATTTAAGAACTGATTCTACTTCGGACAAAGCTATAATTTCTATAAAGAGGCTAATGAACTTAGTCTCTTTTTTTTTGTGATATGAAAAAGATTATGTAGTTTTATTTTTCTTAAATTTAAATTTGAAACCAGTATGAAGAACTATATAAAAAGATTTTTTTCTATTTTAGGATTTAACACTTTAATTGCAATAATTGTAGCATTGAGTTCTACTGCGGTAAGTATTTACTTAGGATGGCAAGTCGATTTCCCATTAACGATTATTGGTATTGCTGTAGTATTTCCAATTGTCTTTTCTATTAGTGGAGCTTATAAACGTAGAGAAACCGCTTTGACACAATATGGCATAATGAAAAGCATGGGGAGATCAATATATTTGGCATCACGCGATTGGCTTAGAGATAGTGGAGATCTTGCTGAAAAGAATAAAGAAGATTTACGAACGCATATTTCTAATATTTTTACTCTTTGTGTTAAGTTTTTTCTGACACCTGCCGAAATACTCTATTCAAATGAGGAAATCGCAATTTATAAGGAGTTTTCTTCAATCTCAAAATCAATTGAGGATTTAAGAGATCGAGGACTGCCAGGAAGTGAAGTTTCAAGAGTAAATGCATATCTTAGTAGGTTTATTACAGCATTCGAAACTCTTAAACATATATATCAGTATCGAACACCAAGAACTTTAAGATTGTATAGTAAGTTTTTCATTTTTGTTATTCTTATCGCTCTTGGTCCATATTTTTCTATGCTTGCTGATGAGTATGCATTGTGGCTTGTGTATATGGAGCCTGTATTGTTTGCAATGGTATTTACTGGTCTCGATAATATTCAGGAACATCTCGAAAATCCATTTGATCAAGTAGGAGAGGATGATATAAGAATTAACCCTGAGAAATTTAAAACTACTCTTTAGTTTGCGAAAAAATCGACATTATAATCGACTTCTAATAAAATAATTAAAATTCAGAAAATAAACTTGATTTTCTAGTTGCAATTGGCTATATTGTATGAATTAATCTCCAATTATATGAATAGCACGGAAAATTTAGCCTTTTTAAAGAAATGTTTTCGTTTTACAATCGATGTTATGGACTTCTATGATGAGTTGGTAGATCAAAAAAAAGCTCCGATTGCGAAAAGAATACTGTTTTCTACATTGAATGGTATCTGTAGTTTGCAAAAAGCATTTGAATCTTCTAAACCCGGAGAGAAAAGTGAAAATCTGAAAAATGCTGTTTTAAACTTTAAAAATGTCATTTACTGGTTAGAACAATGTGAGAAATCTAGGTATCTTTTTAATGAAAAGCTCCTAAAAAAAGCACATGATGTTTATTCTAAATGTCTGGCTTTCGAAGCTTGAAAGAAAAATTGTAAAGTGATTTGTTTCCCTTTTTGACGATTTCGGATTTTTCTGGAATTAGAAACTTGCGGATTTTATGCATACCTCAGAATGAAAATATTATTTTTCTAATTCATACATATATCTGGCATCATTTACAATCATTTCATCTAGTGTAAACCCACGCTCAATAGCTTTCTCTTCAACACTCTTAAGCCATTTCGGATCGTTTTTAATTGCTTCAATATATTTTAATACTCCTTCTGGCATATCGCCTTCTTCATAAGCCGAAACTAGTTTGTCGAAAAAGCCGAATCCAAAATTATTTAATCCTCCGTCTGTTTGTAGTATTATAATATACTCATATTTCTTTATTTCCTGAAAGTAACTCATCGAACTAACATCTGATTGTACCTTGTCGGAGCCATCATTATAATATTTGCTATTGTAGTACCAAAAGTCGAGGCTTTTAAAAATATTGGCAGGAATGCCACTATAGTACATGTTCCAGTAAAAACTATCTCCAATTACTAATACATTGGGTCTGTACTTTCCTTCTTGGTTATAAGAATATGACGGATATCCAAGTTCGTAAGTTTTTATTGGATATAGTAAATTAGCTAGATTGCCTAAATCATATTCAGTATAGCGCTGCTCTGCACTCTTTTCAATATTGGTAACATATAATTCAGGAATATCTTTTCCTAAATCAAATTCTGTTTTTTTAATCAAACTATCTGCACATAGGTACATGCCGTAATATGTCCAATGAATTCCAGCTTTTGGAAACAACGGATACTCAGTTTTATCTTTAAGACCAACAAACCAAGAATTAAAATCTATGTAATTAATTTTCTTTGATTTGCATTCTTCTGTTAGTCGCTTATAGTTGGTCTGTGGATTTCTTCCATTAACGAAAAATCTATCAGGTATGTATTCTTGAAAAAAGGTGGCTTTGCCTGGCGCAAAAACGAATAACATTTTAATCCCGTTTGCTTCTAGTATATCTTGAGCTCGTTTCGCTTTAACAACTAAACTGTCTGCTTTTAAATCACCAACATAATCAGTCCCCGTGGTAGCAAAAATATAATTGTTTTCAAATAGATAATTAGACTTACCAACAATAATCTTTTCAGCGCTGGTTTTTGAAAATAAATTAAAATCAATTTGATTGTGAAGTCTTACTAAAGTATTGTGAAGTCCAATGTTTTCGTTAAGATATTTTTCTTGCTGCGCCTGAAACGATCCGTTTAGCCATGTACTGTCATTTAATACTGGTTTCTCAGTCTTTTCAAAAACTCCACCTAAAGGGCTTTCATTAAAAAGTCCAATTGATTTTAAAATCAAAGGCACAAATAAAGCAACAATAAAGACAACGAATATTATTTTTTTTATGTCTTTCATTAAACTTTTTTTTGCAAATGTAATTTAAAATAAAATTACAACTATCATTTTTTGAAAATTATCAACTTATATATTGCAATTGTTATTATTTATTTTTAGTTTTACATTGAATTGTAGAAAATGAAAAAGACTGTATTTATATTGTTTATAGCTGTGTCTTCTGGATATCTTGGAGTTATTCAAGCTCAAGATATTCACTTCAGTCAGTTTTTTTCATCACCATTAAACATAAATCCTGCAAATGCTGGTAATTTTGAGGGCGATTATAGATTTGTTCTTAACAATAAAAACCAATGGAATAGTTTTACCAATGCATATACCACTTTTGCAGGGTCTTTTGATACTGGATTTGAAAATATTTTTGTTAAAGAATCAAAAGCTGGGGCAGGAATTCAAGTAAACAATGATATTGCTGGTGATGGTAAATTAGGAACATCTCAATTTTATTTAAACCTTTCATACTCTTTGCCGTTTGGAACGCAAAAACAGATTAAAGTTGGAGCTGGTTTTAACTTTGGATATGTAATGCATGGAATAAACTTTAATAATTTAACTTTTGGAAATCAATATACAGGAGAACAATATGATCCATACTCGCCAGCAGGTGAGGGCTGGTCTTATGATAAAATTAACTATTTAGATTTTGGTGCAGGTGTTAATGTAATTTATAACTTTAAACCTGAATTAACTGTGCAATCTGGGTTCTCTGCTAACCATTTAAATACCCCTAACAAAAGTTTTTACGAAAATTCCGACGCTTATTTACCTGCAAAGTTCACATTTGTTGCATCTGCCGATTATAATATTAAAGATGACTTGTGGGTAGAACCTCAATTTTTAGCTATGTTTCAACAGGATTATCATGAATATAATCTTGGTGCTTTGATGAGGCTCGATTATAATCCAGTAAGTTTGCAATCTATTTATTTTGGTGGATTAGTGAGAACACGCGATGCCGGAATAATAGTTTTTGGACTAAAGTATCAAAATGTAAAAATTTGTATGAATTATGACATCAATTTATCTAAGTTGACATCAATAAGCAGGGGTAAGGGTGGAGTAGAGTTTTCTATTATTTATATTTTCCTTAAACCAAGGCCTTTCGAATCACCATATTATCGTAAATGTCCCGACTTTATCTAATGAAGAAATATCTAATCTATATATTAGTTTTTCTATTGCCGGTTCAGATATTTTGTCAGGACAAGGAAATCTCTAATTTTATTGCTTCTGCCGACAAAGCATATAGAGAAAAAAACTTCTTTGGTGCCGCAAAGCTTTATGAAGAAGCGTTAAAATATAATCAGAGAATGTATGATATCGTTTTTAAAACTGCCGATGCATATAGATTGGACAATGATTATGTTAAAGCTGCATACAATTATAGATATTTAGCCGATAGGGTTCCTGAAAAATTTCCGGATGCTATATTTTATTATGCAGCAATGTTGAAAGCGGATGAAGAATTTGTTAAAGCTCAGTATTTTTATCAAAAATTTATTGAGATAAATGGAATGGACAGTCTAAATGTTATGGTTATTAAAGCACGAAATGAAGTGATAAACTGTGAAATCGCTTGGAAAATGTTTAATAAACCAAATGGCTATGTCATTATTCAATGCGATTCAGTGATAAATTCTGTTTATAGCGACTTCTCTACCAGTTTCTTAAACGATTCATTGTTGTATTTTGCTTCTATCAAACCTTTAAACGATAGCGCAAAATTTTATAAATCTAATTTATATAAAATTAATTTTTTTAATGGTGATGACCATGCTGTTATTATTGACGAAAATATAAATTTGCCTGAATTCGATATTTCTAATCCTCATTTTAATAATGCTGGGGATAAATTATTTTTTACAATCTCTGATTATTATAATGGTGGTAATACCTATATCTATTCCTCAAACCTAGTAAATGGAAATTGGAGCAATCCTTTAAAATTGCCAGAATTTATCAATAAACCTGGTTTTAATTCAACTCAGCCTTTTCTTGCCGAAAGGGAAAATAAAAATGATATTTTACTCTGGTCATCCGATAGGCCAGAAGGCGAGGGTGGATATGATATTTATTATTGTGAAATCCTTCCTGATCAATCATGGGGTTATACCCGAAATCTAGGACGGCCAATATTTGAAGATACTAGGTTTTTAGATTTTTTTGATACGACTTCGGTCATTAATACTCCAGGGAATGAAATTACACCTTTTTATAATACTGCCGATTCTTTACTTTATTTCTCATCAGATTGGCATCAGAACATGGGAGGTTATGATATTTTTAAAGTTAAAGGCAATTTTAGAGTTTGGGATGAAATTAAAAATCTTGGTTATCCGTTAAATTCTGCTCAAAACGATTTCTATTATAAAATATATCCTAAACAATATGTGGCTTTTTTAAGTAGCAATAGAAAATCTGCTTTTGCTAAAAGTCATCAGAGTTGCTGTAACGATATTTATTATCACGACATCGAAAAAGTTATAACGGAAGAAGTTATTGTAGAGCAGCGAATAGAAATATTAACCGAAAGAACTAAACTTTTAGTGCCGATTGCTCTGTATTTTCATAACGATCAACCTGATGCTAATACTATGGATACTGTGACTAAAATTAATTACACAGATTCATATTTCGATTATATGAAGCTTCAAGATGATTACCGAAAAAGGTATTCTAAAGGACTGAATAAGAATGATAAACTTGCCGCAGTGGATAGTGTTGACTATTATTTTTCGTATTATGTGCAAGAAAACTATAATAAACTTCTGAAATTTACAAGCTTAATGAAAGAATTGCTTGGTGAAGGTCAAAAGATAGTTGTGACAATAAAGGGTTACACAAGCCCATTAAATACAGTAGAGTACAATAATAATTTGGCAAAAAGAAGAATCTCAAGCCTTGTAAACTACTTTTCAGAATTTGAGGGCGGAATCTTTTTGCAATTCATAAACTCTGGTATGATAGAATATGAATTTGTAGCATTTGGTAAAACTCTTTCTGATGGAAAAGTTAGTGATGACCCAAACGATCCTAGAAATTCAATTTTTAGTCCAGCGGCTTCCCGAGAAAGAAGAATCGAAATTATTGCAGTTTCAGTTGAAAGTGTTGAACAAAGTGATGAATAGTTTGTATTGGTGGATAAATGTTTAGTTATGATTAATTGGTTTGGAATAATTCAGGAAACTCTAATGATTACTAGCTTTGTGGTAGTAATTATGTTATTAATAGAATTTGTTAATGTTGTTACGCAGGGACGACTAATTTCTAAGATTAGTAAAAGACCGTTTACCCAAGTAGTAATAGGTGCTCTTTTGGGCCTTGTTCCTGGATGTATGGGTACTTTTACTGTTGTTTCACTTTACACACATAGATTGTTGTCATTCGGGGCCATGGTTGCAGCAATGATTGCTACTTCTGGCGATGAGGCTTATTTTATGCTAGCTCTTATGCCAGAAAAAGCTCTGATTATTTTTGGAATTATGCTGGTTCTGGCAATTATTGTCGGCTTAATAACTGATAAGGTTTTTAAAAATAAAAATTTTGCCGAAGAAAATAAATTCTCTTTTGATTTGCACGATGATGGTTGTTGTGAAAAACCAGTAGCCCAGTTTTCATTCAAGAATTTTAACTTTCTGCCCAAAAGACTTATTCTAATCCTTATTTTATTTAGTGTAATAGGACTAACTTTTAGTGGAGTTATTGGACACAGCCATTCTGATAAACTAATATTTAGTCTGCCTAAGATTAACGGAGTTGAAAAAGTGCAAATGCAAGACGTTGAGCCGGAAACTGCGCATAATCATGAAGCTGAAACTGATTGCAATGTGAAAGAAAATGCAGATAATCACGAGCACGATTCTCATGAACATGGAATCGATTGGGTTAAAATAACTATTCTTATTAGCTCTTTCTTTGCATTATTAGTAATTCTTTTTACTAATGATCATTTTATTAAAACACACATGTGGAATCATTTAATAAAAAAACACTTGCCAAAAATACTTTTATGGGTTTTTGTTACGCTTATCGCAATAAATATTGTACTCCAAAATACAGAGTTTGGTACTTGGATTTATAATAATTTATTCTATGTTTTAATAATTGCACTCTTAGTCGGAATCATTCCTCAATCTGGTCCACATCTGGTTTTTGTTGTTCTATTCTTACAGGGAACAATTCCTATTAGCATTCTTATGGCTAGCAGTATTGTGCAGGATGGACATGGTTCTCTTCCGCTTTTGGCAGAGTCAAAAAAGAGTTTTGTAATTATGAAAATTATAAATATCTTAGTAGGGTTATTTGTCGGGTCCATAGGACTTTTGTTTAACTTTTAAATTATTTTGTATGATACATGGAGAATTTACCTTTACAATGATTAAGCCTACAGCTGTACGTCTAGGAAAACTTGTTCCGATTTTGCACGAGATCGATCTTGCTGGATTTCATGTTGTTGCAATGAAAATGACTAGATTGTCAAAAGCTCAGGCTGAAAGGTTTTATTATGTGCACAGAGATAGACCGTTCTATGGAGGATTAGTTGAGTTTATGTCGTCGGGACCAGTTTTAGCTGCCGTTTTACAAAAAGAAAATGCCGTAGAGGACTTTCGACATCTAATTGGAAATACAAATCCTGAAAATGCAGAATTGGGGACTATTCGTAAAAAATTCGCCTTGTCTGTGCAGGAAAATGCCATTCATGGTTCCGATTCTGACGAAAATGCTCTTATCGAAGCGAACTTCTTCTTTAGTCAATTTGAAATTTTTCCATCTTTGCTTCCTAAGAAGTAGTAATTTGTAATCCGCAATTATTATATCTGTAAAAGGCTTGGTATTACTTAAATATCAGGCTTTTCTTTATTTAGAAAAGGTCTCATTTAGCCGTGTAGTGGCTAAAAATAATTGCCAATTAATTTTGAATCTGATTTTAAAGTCGTATATTTGTATTGAATTACTTAATTACAAAAACTAAAAAACTAATAATATGAGCACTCAAGAATTCACTACTAGATTATTAAGCTTAGAAAGCAGTCTCGGATATTTCGCATTAAGCCTTACAAGAGATTCTGAAAACGCAAAAGATCTTGTTCAAGACACTTTTGTTAAAGCAATTCAATATCGCGACAAGTATACATTAGATAACAATATTAAAGCATGGTTGTTCACAATTTTACGAAATACTTATTTGAATCAGGTTACACGATTGTCTTCAAAGAATACAATTAATGATGAATCTGAAGATGAGTATATCATTAAAAATACGATGTTTGATAATGAAAATGCTGAAACTGCAATTAGTACAAATGATATTAAGAATACAATTGCAGAATTAGCAGATGAGTATCGTATTCCTTTTCAAATGTTTGTTGATGGGTACAAATACAAAGAAATAGCTGAACAAACAGAATTACCAATTGGTACAGTAAAAAGCAGGATTTTCTTTGCTCGACGTATGTTAATGGAAAACTTACAAGATTTTAGATAGTCAATTTATTCTCACAATGTGATGCCACAGATTTTCTGTGGCATTTCTTTTGTTTGCTAGTTTTTGATTTGCAAAATATTTATAATTTATATTACTTTACAAAATCAAAAACAAAAGCATGTTTAAAACATTTTTGATTTTATTATTACTTTTTGTTTCCCAAATTATTTTTGGGCAAAAACTTATCGAGTCTGGAAATATTGCTTTAGAACGAGAGCAATTTTCGCAGGCTATAAATTATTATGATGCGCAGTTGAATAAAAAACATAATAAAAAACATGTTGTTGCTGAAGCCACTTATAAAACAGGATATTGTTACAAGAAATTATCGTTGCCAGAGTCATCTGCATTATACTTTAAGAAAGCTATAGAGTTTAATTATGACGATCCTATTGTTTATCTTTATTATGGAGAAGCTTTGCAAATGTTGCAGAAATATGATTCAGCTTTAACTCAATACGAAATTTTTAAAGAACTTGCTCCAAATCATAAATTGGCAAATAAAGGAATAGAAAGCATAGAGTTTACTTTTGCTTCTTTACAAAAACCATCAAGATATGAAGTTAATATATATGGAATATTAAATTCTGGAGAGTATGATTATTGTCCTTTTTATGAAGTTAAAAATAAAAATAAAATTTACTTTACTTCTACAAGATATGCTCCAACACATATTTCTATCAGTCCTGAATCTGGCGAGTTTTGTTCAAATCTGTTTTTTTCAGAACAAAATAAAGAGGGTAGATGGTCAGACCCAGTTTTGGTTCCAGGACTTGTAAATACTTCTGATGAGGAAGGAGCTGCTTGTTTAAATCATAAATCAAGTAATCTTTATTTTACCCGATGCAAATACGATAAAGACTTGGATAAAGGTTGCAGGATATATGTAGCGAAGAGAGTTGGGTCTTATTGGGGGCAAATTAAAGAAGTAGAAATACCTGGAATTCCTCAAAGTATTTCAATTGGACATCCCGCAATTAGTGATGATGAACTTACTTTATATTTTGTTGCAGATAGTTTATTGGGAGGTCTTGGAGGAAAAGATATTTATAAGGTAGTGCGTGATCGAAAAAATTTGCCTTTTAGTCCACCACAAAATTTAGGATCAATTATAAATACTGAAGAGGATGAAGTTCATCCATATATTCGTAGTAATGGAGATTTGTATTTTTCATCTGATGGTCATCCTGGCATGGGAGGCTTCGATATTTTTAGGGCGAAACATATTTCTGGCATCAAATACAACCTTTTCAACCTTGGAAGTCCCATTAATTCATCACATGATGATTTTGGCATAGTATTTATGGGTATGAAAGAAGAAGGATTTTTATCTTCGCGTAGGATTGGAGGAATGGGAAAAACGGATATTTTTCATTTTGTTTTGCCAGAAATTAGTTTTACTGTGTCAGGAATTATTTATGATCAGAAAACAAATCAGGTTATGGAAAATGTTGATATTCAGGTAATGAATGACGAATATGTGCTTATGGATACACAAACTACTGACGTAAATGGATACTATGAGATTGAATTAGTGCCAGAGAATAACTATCTAATTTATTATAAATTAAAGGGTTACGGTGTGGAAAAAGCAAGTGTAGATACAAAAACACTAACAGAATCAAAACATTTTACAAGAGATATATTTTTAAAAAAATAAAGTTATATTTGACAAAGTTTTATAAACAAAAACTGAACACTATGAAACGGATTGTATTTTTATCGATGGTGATATTTTTTCCAATATTCTTGTTTGCTCAAGGTTCGCTTGTTGGAAAAGGAGATGAGTATTATAACACTGGCCAGTTCGATTTGGCAAAGGACTACTACCAAAAAGCAATACCATCACTGTCATCAAAAGAAGACAGAGCTCAAGTTAATTATAAATTGGGTTTTTGTTTTAAAATGCTTGGTGATTCGGATAAGGCTCAAATGTATTTCGGCGAAGCTGTAAAAAACTACATTAAAGGCGTTATTAAACCAGACGTGTTGTTGTTTTATGCCGATGCGCTGCGAATGAACGGTAGATATGAAGATGCAATTGATATTTATAAACAATATCTTCAAGTTTCCCCTCAGGATCATCGTGCAACTTCTGGTTTGGCTTCTTGTACTGTTGTCCCTAAATGGATTAATAGACCTACCAGATACAAAGTTGTAAATGAATCTAAGTTTAACACATTACAACTCGACTTTTCTGGAGTTTGGTCATCTAAGGATTATAGAAGTATTTATTTTACTTCTTCTCGTGAAGGCTCTATGGGTGCTAGAGATAACTATAAATCAGGACAAAAATTTACTGATATATTTGAAGTTACTCAGGACCGAAAAGGAAATTGGAGTGAACCTATTCCTATTGCTGGTGGAATAAATACTGATGAAGACGAAGGGGCTTCTACTGTTTCTATGAAAGGTACAGATATGTTTTTTACAAGATGTAAAGCAGGTAAAAAAGTTGATGAGCCTTGTAAAATATATTATGCTACAAAAAAAGGAAACGCTTGGGGTGAACCAATTCTTGTTGCTATGCCTGGATTTGAAAACTATGAAGTTGGTTATCCTGCTCTTTCAAAAGATGATAAATTATTGTATTTCTCTGCTGAAGCTCCTGATGGATATGGCGGAATGGACCTTTATATGGCGCAAAGATCTGGTGGTGCTGGCTCGTCTTTTAGCAGACCAGTAAATCTTGGTCCGGAAATAAACACTCTTGGTGATGAAGTATTTCCTACAGTAAGAGAAGATGGAACATTGTATTTTGCATCTGATGGACAACAAGGAATGGGTGGCCTAGATATTTATAAAGTAATAATGGACGATAAAAATAATATTACTGGAATTGAAAATCTAAAATATCCAATAAATTCTTCTTTTGATGATTTTGGTATTATCTTTAATGGTAAGGAGGAAACAGGATATTTTTCTTCTAATCGTAAAGGTGGTAAAGGTAGCGACGATTTATACTCTTTTAACCTTCCTCCGCTAGTAATAACTCTAAACGGAATGGTTAATGATACAACAGATTTAGATAGAATAACATGGATTAAAGGTGCTAAAGTTACTTTAGTAAACGATGATGGACTTGTTGCTGAATTAGTTTCCTCAGAAACTGGAACATTTACATATAAGCTTAAACCAAACCAGAATTATGAGATTAAAGCGGAAGTAAGTAAGGATTATTTTTCAAATTCTACTAAATTTACAACATTTAAGGTTGATTATGACACTGTAATAAATGTTGTAATAAATCTTGCAAGAATTCCAAAAATCATTGTTTTGCCAAATATTGTATATGCTTATGATAAGGCCGATTTATTACCAGAATCTACAGTATCATTGGATGGCTTAATTAAAACCCTAACAAACAATCCTAATTTAACTATTGAGTTGCGCTCGCATACCGACTTCCGTGGCAACGACGATTATAATATGGAATTGTCTCTTGCAAGAGCAAAATCATGTGTAGATTATCTGATTGAAAAAGGTATTAAACCTGATAGACTTACTGCAAAAGGTTTTGGGGAGACCGAACCTAGAGCTATTACAAAAGAGTTGGCTGCCGAATTTCCAGCTTTCAAAATTGGAGACATTCTTTCCGAACCATACATAAATAATCTTAAAGACAACAAACAAAAAGAGGACGCACATCAATTAAATAGACGTACTGAATTTAGTGTTCTTAGTACAGATTATGGAGTAAAACAAGGGGTTGAGGAAGTGAAAAATATTGATGGCTCGGCTCCAAAGGGTCAACCTGGCTCTGCGGTAATTAAAAATTCAGGCTCTGGAGAATTCTAAGAAATTTATTTTATATTTTTTGAAAAGCAGTTCTAATGGGACTGCTTTTTTGTTTGGTATTTTAACTCGTTGTTCTTGATTAGAAAATATTATTTTATCAAAAATTCTTTTGAAAAATTTACCAAATATAACTTTTCTGTTGCACGTGTAACAGCAGTGTATAACCATCGAGTAAAAGCATATTTGTCTTCAGGTGTTAATTCTTCAGGTTTTATAAAGCCATGATCTACAAAAACTACTTTCCATTGTCCTCCTTGCGATTTGTGGCATGTTAGCGCATAAGCAAACTTTATTTGTAATGCATTAAAATATGGGTCAGCTAATATCGCTTCGTGTCTTTTTTTACTATCAGAAATGTCTCCATAATCAATGCTCAGTAAATTGTATAAATCTTTATAATAATTGTTATCCATAGCAGGGCTGTCGCTGCTTAGTGTGTCGAGAATCGCTTTTGTTTCTATCTCAAGCATTGGAAAATCAACAAATTTTATTGTCAGATCTACATATCTATGATTAAATAGATCATATTTTTTTCCTACTCGTACCACCTCTACAATATCTCCATTTGCAATAAAATCGATTTCGGCATTTTCTGGTAGCCAAGAGTAATTGTTTTTTACTATCATCAGTAAATCGCCGTTAGTAATTTCCTCTTCTTTCCACATTATTCTATTTCGAATTCCAAGATTGTACTTTCCTGCAGTTTTATTTGATCTGCATATTATTTTAGTCTCATCTTCTCCAAATTTGGCATAACAGTTTTCTATTTCTTCAAGAAGTTCAGAACCACTAACACACTTAACATCTGGATAGTTTCCTTCTGTTAATTCGGGCATACATAAGTTTTCTAGGCCTAAATTATGCCTTAGTTTTGTGGCATTGTGTAATATTCCTGATTCTGCGGTTTGTCTCACAACATCAGATAACTCAGACACAAATACTTTCATATTAAGTGATTCTAAATATTTTTTATCCAATGCTGGACTTAAAAGTGTGCCAACTGGAGGCAACTGTGCAGTGTCGCCTACAAGTATTAATCTGCAATTATTATCATTGAAAACAAAACTTAGTAAATCTTCTAATAATCTTCCAGAACCAAAAGCCGACCCCGATAAATCTGCATTTCCGATCATTGATGCCTCGTCAACAATAAAAACAGTATCTTTAAATTTATTAAAATTTAATCCAAAATCGCTATTAATTTGCTTTGTCGACTTCTTGCGGTAAATACATTTGTGAATTGTAAAAGCTGACTTTCCTGAATAGTTTGATAGAACTTTTGCGGCTCTGCCAGTTGGAGCCATTAGTACTGTATTTATTTTGAAATCATTAAGAGTATTTATTAAAGCACTTATTAATGTAGTTTTTCCAGTTCCAGCATATCCCTTAAGTAAAAAAATACAAAATTTTTCTGGATCGTGTAAAAAAGACAATAAATTGTCTGCTGCAAGCGTTTGTCCTAAGGTTGGATCGTGCCCAAGATTGGCAAGTATGTTGTTGTTGAAAAACTTTTCAGACATTTTAAATATTTTAAGATTAAAATTAGCTTTTTTTTTAAAAAAATAGATTATTTTTGTTGACAAAACTAAATTAAATTTTCACTAATGGAAAAAACAGTTGGGATTATTATCAAAATCGTTCTTTTAGGAGCAATTATAGCTTTAGGTTATTTTATTATTATTGGGATTAACAAACCTATTGATTTCGAAGAGGCAAGGTTAAAGAGGTTTGATGTTACAATTAGTCGGCTAAAAGACATCAGAACTGCTCAAGTCGCATTTAAAGAAGTTACAGGTTTTTATACTCCTGATTTTGACACTTTAATCGATTTTATTAAAACAGAGAATATTCGTGTTGTTCGTGCTATCGGTTTTGTACCTGATTCACTTACCGAAGCTCAAGCTTTAAAACTTAAACTTATTTCTCGTGATACATTTTATGTACCTATTATTGACTCATTGTTCAAACATATAAAATATCCAATAGACTCTATCAGGTTTATGCCTTGTGGAAAAAGGATTCAGTTTATTATGGATACCAGTGCTGTAATGACAGGATCGGGTGTTATGGTTAAAGTCTTCCAGTGTTATGCACTAAATAAAGAAATTCTTGAAGGACTTGACAAACAGTACATTATCAATTATAATGCACTTAAAAAAGATTCTTGTTTAAGAGTTGGTAGTCTGATTGAAGCAAACAATAACGCTGGTAACTGGGAATAATATTCTCATGAAAAAAGTTTACATCAGAGACAAAGACTTAGAAAATTACGATATAGCAAATTTAAAGTTGTCCATTCTGTTTAGTCAGGATGGACTTTCTTATTCTCTAATGTCAGTATCAGATAATAAATATTTATGCCTGATTTCTTTTAACTTTGATGTAAATAAAGATTATATTGAGGAAGTTGAGACAGTTCTAAATAATGAGAATCTTATTGGAAAGAAGTTTGCAAAATCTTGTTTTGTAGTAGCTGATCGTCGACAGACAATTATTCCAAGTGTTTTGTTTGAGAAAGGAACTGAGAGAATTATTTGGGAATTAAATTTTCTTGCAGATGAAAATTACGACATCAAGTATGTTAATTTAGCCAGATCTTCAAATGTTGTAGTTTTTCCAATTAATAAGAATTTGCAGGATTTGATTCTTACACTTATCCCTAATGTGGAAATTTTACCGTCTTCATTTTCATTAATAGAATCGAATTTCACAAGAAATAAATTAAGCGAACATAATTTAAATTCAAAAGTCTTTGTTCATGTATTTGAAGAATATGTTGAATTGCTAATTCTAGACATTAACGGACTCAAACTGTTTAACACATTTCCTTACAAGACAAGTAATGATTTGCTTTATTTAGTAATAAACCTTTTTGAGCAATTGAAATTATCTCGCGAAGATACTCATGTTGTTTTTTCTGGATTTATTGAAACTGATAATTTGGCTATTCTTAATTTGAGAAAGTTTGTGTCGCAGGTTTATTTTGAGGCTCAAAGTGTAGATTATAAGTATTTCTTTAAATTTCAGGATATAGCGCCTCATTATTTTTATAATTTTTTAAATGTTTAGCAAATGAGAATAGTCGGGGGGAAGTATAGAGGGAAAGTTTTCACACCACCATCAAATTTGAAGGCGAGACCAACCACAGATTTTGGAAAAGAAGCATTGTTTAATATTATAAATAATATGTACAATTTCGAAAATCTTGACGTTCTTGACTTATTTAGTGGAACTGGCAGTATCTCTTATGAGTTTATTAGTCGAGGTGTTAAGTCTGTTACGGCTATTGAGAGCAATGTAAATAACGCTAAATTTATTGAAAGGCAGTTTGTCGCTTTAAATACGAATCAGGCTACTGTTATAAAATCTGATGTTTTCAGGTATTTAAAATCATGTCGCCGAAAATTTGATGTTGTTTTTGCTGATCCTCCTTATGATCTTGAAAATTTAGAGCAGATTTATCATTCTATTTTTGATAATGATATACTAACGGAATCAGCATTATTGGTAATTGAGCACTCCGATAAACAGGACTTTTCTTCTTATCCATTTTTCTCGATGATGCGAAATTATGGAAGCGTGCACTTTAGCTTTTTTGAGAATTAAATTATTAAAAGAATGCTTGAATGGCTTCTTTAAAAAATAGAAAAGCAATAAAACAAGACACCATTAGTTTTAATACAACTCCGAACATCAAACCTAAAAATGAGCCAGTAGCTGCTTTTAGCGATTTTGCAAATTTATCTTTGTCGCTAATTTCATCTTTCTGTTTGTAATGAAATAAAATTTCGCCTAATAACGCACCGATAAATGGTCCAACAAATATTCCGATTGGGCTAAAAAATAGTCCTACAATTAGACCCAATCCACTTCCGCGAATTCCCCATTTTGAACCGCCAGCCTTTTTTGTGCCCCAAACAGGAACAACATAGTCTAGAATAGTTGCTATTGTCGCAGCTACTGCAGTTGAAATAAGAATGAATGCCGAAATGTCAACAATTGAAGTGAAATGAAGTAGTAGTAATCCTACAAAACTTAGCGGAGGTCCAGGTATAACGGGTAAAATACAACCTATAATTCCTGCTAAAATAAATAATATTCCGATTATTAGTAATGCGATATCCATTTTATCTAACTTCCTCCTTCAATTTTTCTTTGACAATTTTATCTATTTCTGATTTCGGAATTTCTATCGCAATATACGACTTATACATTCCTTTTCTAATAATAGTTTTCGAACAAACAATCGAAATGTCTGTCAGAATTGTTTTTCTAGCTGTCGTTATTTTTCCTTCATAATCAGGGTCTTCAAGAAATGTTTTGTGATTGTACTTTTGCAAAATATAATCGTCAAGTTTTTCGGCAATTTCTTTTTTTGCCAATAATAAAGCTTTGTCTTCAGCAAAACTAGCATTTGTACTTATGGCTTCCGAATATGCTCTAAACGTAGATTCGTCGCTAATGTACGATGCACAAAGGTTCCGATTTAATAAACTGCACGATGCAATGGAAAGAATAAGTATGCTTAAAAATAGTATGTTTTTCATTTTTTAAAGATATTGATTTTTTCAATACGCAAAAACTATGCTTAAAAAAATATCAAATTCTTTTTAAGGATTCTGATTTTACCCAACCTTCTTTTCCATCAGAAAGAAGTATTTTTGACCAACCATTTAGTGTGTCTGCGATTTCAACTTTCAAACCTTCACTTATTTCAAATAAATTATTGCTTTCTTCAGATGGAGATGATTTTACTAAGCTTGTATCAAAAAGAATTGCAAAATTGTTTTGTGTAATTTGTTTTGCCTGAGTGTTTGCGAAAAACAAAAATGTTAGAGAAATAACAAATAATGCAATTCCTGAAATAAAACCAGTTTTCCGAAGTATTATTCTTTTGGAGAAGAAATAAATCCCTATACATCCTAGACTCAAAATAAACAGAAAAATAGCAAGGGTTGCCCAGGTGTCGGAATTAAAAAAAGAATTAAGTGAATTGATCCATTTTTTGTAAAATACCTCAGGCAACACATCGGTTTTACTTTTAACCGATAACTGTGCAATTTGCAAGTTGTGCTTTATGTCGTTGTCGCTTGGATTTAACACTAAGGCTTTTTCATAAAAATATACTGCATTTGCAATGTCGCCGGTATTATAATAACAATTCCCCAAATTATAAAATAATTCTGCCGAAGAGTAATCCAATTTGTAAATGCTGTCATATATTCTTATAGCATTTCCATAATCACCCGCTATGTAGTAATTCATTGCCG
>JBBQCZ010000008.1:0-58492 GCA_038319215.1 Bacteroidales bacterium
AACTGATGGAACAAATTTGGTACGACAATAGCTTTTGGCCATTTTAATTTTGCGGAAATAAATCATTGCTTAAGTTTTTTGCATACTTAACCAATTTATTAGCTAATAATATTTTATAATTCCTACCAAAAATATCCCGTAGGGATTTAATATCAGTAACCACGAGTGAAACAAGTGGTCTCAAAACAATAAATCACGTACTAGCTTTGGCAAAGAATTTGTTCCGGCCTTTTGCCGACAAATTCTGTGTCAAAGCTTTTTAGTAACATCTTAAAAAATTTACTTATTCTTTCAATTCCATTGTCACATATCTGTTTTTTTTGTATTTTTCGGCTTAATTTTAAAAGATTAGGCCATGTTAAGCAAAGAAGACATTAAATATCTGAACAATCTTGGAATTACCGAAGAATCTGCCAACGAACAAATTGAACTTCTAAAAAAGAACGACAGTTTTCTTACAATATCAGCACCTGCAACTCCAGACAAAGGCATAATTATTATTGCTAAACCTGACGAATACATTGATATCTTTAACGAGAAATCAAACAAATTCAGAATATGCAAATTTGTTCCTGCCTCTGGCGCTGCAACAAGAATGTTTAAACGTTTGATTTCTTTGCATCAGCAACCGAATTTAAAAAACCTTAACGATGGTGGTTTCTATTCTGTAAAATCTGGGTTTGAGCAAATCGAAAACTTTGCATTTTTTAATAGTCTAAAGTCTCAAGTTTCAAATCTTGAGAATCTCGAAGATCTTGCCGAAAAAATTCTTTATTCTGGTCTTGGTTATTCGGGCATTCCAAAAGGACTTATAGAATTTCACAACTATAACAATGAGTCGAGGACTGCTTTTGAAGAACATCTACACGAAGCTATTGAAATGAGTAATGGCGAAAATAAAATAGATATTCATCTTACAGTTTCACCAGAGCACGAGGAAGCTTTTAAAAAGAATCTGGCTGAGATAAAAGCAAAAACTGGATTGGATATAAATGTAAGTTTCTCATCTCAGGAAAAATCAACCGACACCATAGCTTTGTACGAAGACGAAACCTTAGTTAGAGATAATGAAGGTAATTTGATGTTAAGACCTGGTGGACATGGAGCTTTGTTGCAAAATCTGAATAAAATTGATGCAGATTTAATTTTCGTAAAAAATATCGATAATCTTACACATGGCGATTATCTTAAAGAAACCATTCAGTACAAAAAAATGATTGGCGGTTTCTTAATTAGTATTATTGAAAAATTGTCTCAAATTTACAATGATATATCTGCTACGGATTCTGATGAAATTATAAATGAAAATGCCAATTATTTTACACATGAATTTGGCGCAGATTTTAGCAAAAGTAAAAATCTAAAAGAGGATTTATTAAAATTCATCAATCGTCCAATACGCGTTTGTGGCATGGTGCAGAATACTGGCGAGCCTGGCGGCGGTCCATTTTGGGTTAAAAATACCGACGGAACTAATTCTTTGCAGATAGTCGAAAAAGCACAAATAAATTTAAGTTTACCAGAACAGCAGGAACATTTTAATGGTGCTACTCATTTCAACCCTGTTGATTTAGTTTGCTATCTGAGAAATCCAGCAGGAGAAAAGTTTGATTTAAATAAATTCGTTGACAAAAACGCATGTTTTGTGTCCGAGAAAACACATCAAGGGAAAAATATACGAGTCTTGGAACACCCAGGATTGTGGAACGGAGCAATGGCAAATTGGCTAACATTATTCGTCGAAGTTCCGTTAATTACTTTTAATCCTGTAAAAGAACTAAACGATTTGCTGAGAAAAGAACATCAACCGAAGGAAGTGCCTAGAGTGAACTAAAGTTCGGAGAGCCTAAAGTTAAAGCAAAATGATTTTTACTATCCTATTAACTCTAGGCACTTTAGACAATCTAGGCATTTTAGACACTTCTTATTTTGTGAAACATGAAAATTTCGATAAAAAAAATACCATTATCTGTAAAAATTCTTCTCGGCATGGCCTTGGGGATTGGTTTTGGATTATTGGCAGTAAATTTCGGATGGGCAAAATTCAGCTCCGATTGGGTTTCACCTTTCGGGAAAATTTTTGTTCGATTATTGAAACTAATTGCGATTCCACTTATTCTTGCCAGCCTGATAAAAGGCGTTGCCGATTTAAAAAGCACTGCAGGTTTATCAAGAATGGGAATCAGAACTGTTCTTTTGTATCTCGCAACAACAGTCTTTGCAATTAGTCTAGGTGTAGGAATTGCTTACACAGTAAAACCCGGAAATTATTTCCCTAAGGAGCAACAACAGTCGTTATTTGATAAATATTCGGAAAATGTTCAAGAAGGACAAGTACAAGCTGCAGAATTAAAAGGAAGTGGACCTTTGCAATTTCTGGTTGATATCGTTCCCGAAAATATCGTTTTTGCCTCATCTCAAAACACTATGATGCTTCAGGTGATTTTCTTTGCACTACTTGTGGGAATTGCAATTTTGGTTCTACCACAAGACAAAACAGAAGTATTTCGAAAATTTATAGATTCATCAAATGATATTGTTTTAAAAATAATAGAAATCATTATGATGTACGCTCCTATTGGCGTTTTTGCCTTAATGGCTTCTGTTATTACAGATATTGCTGGTGATGATCCTGCTGGTTCTATTTCGCTTTTTAAAGCATTGGGAATGTATGGAATTTGCGTAGTTGTAGGGCTAAGCTTTCTATTGATAATTTTTTATCCTGTTATGACTAGAATAATGGGAAAGATGAATATCACCAAATTCATGAAAGGAATTTTTCCAGCACAACTAATGGCTTTTAGCACAAGTTCATCTGCGGCAACACTGCCATTAACAAAAAAATGTGTTGAGGAAAATCTAGGAGTAGAAGACGAGGTTAGCAGTTTTGTATTGCCTATTGGAGCAACTGTAAACATGGACGGAACAAGTCTTTATCAAGCCGTTGCAGCAATATTTATTGCCCAAGTTTTTGCCATCGACTTAAGTTTTGTAGATATTCTCACTATTATTCTTACTGCAACGCTTGCGTCAATTGGATCTGCCGCTGTTCCTGGCGCAGGAATGATTATGTTACTTATTGTACTCGCTTCTGTAAATATTCCAGCCGAAGGACTAGCTTTGATTTTTGCTGTGGATAGACCGCTAGATATGTTGCGAACTACTGTAAATATTACTGGAGATTCTATGATAGCGGTGATTATTAATAGGGTGATTGGGAAACCTGAGAAAAACACAAACTAATTTTTAGTAAATATTCAGAATTATTTAAAAATCACCCCATTTGTTTCCTATTGTGAAACCTTTTAGTTATCTTTGCGTTCTATTATGAAAGTTCACTTAATAAAAAAGCTGTCAATTTAAGACTATGTGGTACAAAACGCACAAAGTAGGATTTCATTTAATCATTGGTTGACAGTAATTAATCATGCGAATTGGATGGAGCCAAACAATATAATTGCTACTTTTAATAATGCTGACATATTAGGTGGAAGCTTAATATAATCATAAAACACCCGATATAAATTGATTATTTTTAAAATGGAAACACTAAAATACACAATCATCAAAAACCAACAACAATACAATGAATATTGTGACTGTCTTGAAAGTCTGGTATGTGCCGAAGAACCAAAAGCAGCATATAATGATGAAGTTGAGCTTCTTGAACTTTTAATTGAGAAATGGGATTCAGAAAACAACTCATTTAGTGATCTTGATCCAATTCAAGTATTAAAATCACTCATGATTCAAAACAAAATGAAAGCAAAAGATCTCATTTTATTACTTGGCTTATCAAAAGGGACTATTTCGAAAATTCTTAATTACCATAAGGGATTATCAAAAGAAACTATCAGAAAATTAGCTGCCCATTTCAAACTTTCACAGGAGGCATTTAACAGACCGTATCAAATCAAAAATATTGAAATCAGCCAATCTAGAGATGTTTGATCAAATAAAAATCAGACACTCCTTGAAAACTCGAACTTTAAGTTTTTTGTTTTCAAGAAATGTCTGATGTCAGTTCACTCAGATTTTATTTTCTATTTACTCAACTAATAGTTTCTTTAAAAATACGTTATCACCAGTATCAACGCTTACTAAATACATTCCTGGTTTTAGATCGCTTATATTTAAAATAAATACGCTTTCTTCTCCCGAATTATCAGATTCTGTCATTACAGAAATCTCTTGTCCTTGAACATTGTATAATTTGACACTAATATTTGAATTATCTTTTGCAAAAACGCTTATTTTAGTGTAATCTCTTGCAGGATTTGGATAAATATCAACGCTAGAAACAAAATTCTGTTCCACACTTGTTGAAAGTACTGTAAGATTTGCAATTTCGCTTTCTAAAGACCCACAAAATCCAGTAACGACAACGGTATATTCACCAGCATCAGTTAAAGAAACAGATAATATTGTCAATTCATCAGAGTTTGACCCCGAGATATTTGCATCATCACTTAGATTTAAACCATCCTTTTTCCATTGATAAGCCAAATCTGAACCTGATGCACTAACACTGAAAACAGCAGTTTGAGTAGTTTCAAGATTAACAATTGAAACTGGTTGAGAATTTATAACTACTGGTGCAGAAACCACAAGACTAGCCTGATTAGATTCTGCATTACCACATGAACTTTCAACATAGCATGAATAATCACCCTCATCAGACATACTCAACATAGATATTGTTAATTCCGAACTAGTTGCCCCAGAAACATTTGCTCCGTCAATAAGCACTTCGCCATCTTTCTTCCATGTATATGTCATGTTAGGTCCGTTTGCGACAGCATTAAAACTAATACTTTCGTTTTCGCAAGCTTGTTGCCCATCTATATTTTCAATTATCAGAGTACTACTTATTGTTAATCCAGCCTGATTGCTAGTTTCCTCATTACATATTCCGTTTACCACACATGTGTAATTAGCTTCATCTGCCGCAGAGACATTAGACAATGTTAAAACCTGACTGTTTGCAGATAAAACATCTGATCCATCTTTCTTCCATTGATATGATGTCGCATTATCTGCAGAAATACTGAAAGAAACATCCGATCCTGGACATGCTGATTGTGTTGTAGGTTGCGTATTTATAACGACGAGTAAATTTACATCTACAGATGAAATATCGCTTGTCAATGTTTGACAAGAGTTAATTACATCAACACTATAATTGGCAATATCATTAGCAGTTAAAGAACTGAAAAACAAATCTGCGTTAGTCTCGCCAACTAAATCAAAACCATTTTTCTTCCATTGATAAGAAGTTGCGTTTAATGCAACAACAGAAAGAGTAACCGACGTTCCCTCACATTGCAATACATCAAGAACTGGCTGAGTTGTAATTACTGGCAATGGATTTACAGTAAGAACCGCTGCATTACTTAAAATTGTTTGGCACGAATTGATTACGTTTACAGTATAACTTGCTGCATCACTTGCCGAAACAGGATTTAAAACTAAACTTGCTCCTGTAGCTCCAGTTATATCTGAACCATTTTTCTTCCATTGATAAGATGTAGCATTTGTTGCAACAACAGACAAAGTTACATTTGTTCCTGCGCAAGCAGTTTGTGTTGCTGGCTGTGTAGTAATTGCTGGCAATGGATTTACGGTAAGAACTGATGCATTACTTAAAATTGTTTGACACGAATTGATTACATTTACCGTATAACTTGCTGCATCGCTTGCCGAAACAGGATTTAAGACTAAACTTGAACCAGTTGCGCTACTTATATCAGAACCATTTTTCTTCCATTGATAAGATGTAGCATTTGTTGCAACAACAGACAATGTTACATTTGTTCCAGCACAAACTGTTTGAGTTACTGGCTGTGTAGTAATAGTTGGCAATGGATTTACTGTAAGAACCGCTGCATTACTTGTAATTGTCTGACACGAATTGATAACATTTACTGTATAACTTGCTGCATCACTTGCCGAAACAGGATTTAAAACTAAACTTGCACCAGTTGCGCCACTTATATCTGAACCGTTTTTCTTCCATTGGTAAGATGTGGCATTTGTTGCAACAACAGACAATGTTACATTTGTTCCTGCGCAGGCAGTTTGTGTTGTTGGTTGGGTCGTAATAGCAGGTAATGGATTTACTGTAAGAACAGCAGCATTACTTAAAATTGTTTGACACGAATTGATTACGCTTACTGTATAACTTCCTGCGTTGCTTACCGAGACAGGATTTAAAACTAAACTTGCACTTGTTGCACCAGTTATATCTGAACCATTTTTCTTCCATTGATAATTTGTTGCATTAGTAGCAACAACAGACAATGTTACATTTGCTCCAGCACAAACTGTTTGAGTTACTGGCTGGGTAGTAATTGCTGGCAATGGATTTACTGTAAGAACAGCAGCATTACTTAAAATTGTCTGACACGAATTGATTACGTTTACAGTATAACTTGCTGCATCACTCGCCGAAACAGGATTTAAAACTAAACTTGCACTTGTTGCGGTACTAATATCTGAACCATTTTTCTTCCACTGATAAGTTGATGCATTTGTTGCAACAACAGACAAAGTTACATTTGTTCCTGCGCAAGCTGTTTGTGTTACTGGCTGAGTAGTAATAGCTGGCAATGGATTTACTGTAAGAACTGCTGCATTACTTAAAATTGTCTGACACGAATTTATAACATTTACAGTATAACTTCCTGCGTTGCTTACCGAAACAGGATTTAAAATTAAACTTGCACTTGTTGCCCCAGTTATATCTGAACCATTTTTCTTCCATTGATAATTTGTTGCATTAGTAGCAACAACAGACAATGTTACATTTGCTCCAGCACAAACTGTTTGAGTTACTGGCTGTGTAGTAATAGTTGGCAATGGATTTACTGTAAGAACCGCAGCATTACTTGTAATTGTCTGACACGAATTGATAACATTTACTGTATAACTTGCTGCATCACTTGCCGAAACAGAGTTTAAAGCTAAACTTGCACCAGTAGCTCCACTTATATCAGAACCGTTTTTCTTCCATTGGTAAGATGTAGCATTCGTTGCAACAACAGACAAAGTCACATTTGTTCCAGCGCAAGCAGTTTGCGTTGTTGGTTGGGTCGTAATTGATACACTTCCAGTTACTGTGAGAGTTGCAATGCTACTCGTGATTGTTTCACTACAAAGTGTATTAGAAATCTGACAAGTATAATTTCCAGCATTTGCTGTAACTACATTATTTAAAACTAATGTATTTGATGTTTGACCAGAAATATTTGTTCCGTTTTTCTTCCACTGCCATGCATTTGCCTTATTTGCAGCTACCGTAAAAGTAATATTATCGTTATTTCCATTACATGCCGACTGACTTATTGGCTGAGTTGTTATTGCAAGAGGATCATCATTTAAACTTGCAGTTAAAATTTCCATACAACTATTTGCATCAGTTACAGAAATTGTATAATTTGCTTCTGGCAAACTACTAGCCGAAATAGTTGTCTGACCACTGCTCCAAGCATAAGAGTAAGGAGTAGTCCCACCAGATGGGGAAATTGTAACACTACCATTATTTAATGAAGGACAAGGCTGTTGATTAATCGTAACTGTTGCAGCAAAATTATTACATGGAGCTGCATTAATTCTTGCAATTCTAGTTCTTCCAATACCATCATAAGATGTAAAAGATCCACCAATGATAAGTTTATTATCAGCTTGTAAAGCAATAGTTCTTATCATATTACTAGGCCCCGTTCCAGTAACAAAACCCTCGTCTAAAGCACCAGTAGTTTTTAATCTTACTAAATTATTTCTTAAATTTCCATTATAAGTTGTAAAATATCCACCAACAATTATTCTTTGGTCAGTTTGCAACAATAGAGTATAAATAGTGTTGTCAAACCCACTGCCAACAACAAATGCAGTATTTAAAGAGCCGTTTGAATTTAGTCCTACAATACGATTTTGCGTTGCACCATTAAATGTAGTAAAATCACCAGCAGCCAAAACTCCGCCAGTAGATTGAACCGCAATCGCACGAACATCGCTATTAAAACCAGTACCGACATTAAAGCTTACATCAACAGAACCAGTAGAAGTAAGTCTTACAATTTTATTTGAACTTGAACCATTAAATGTTGTAAACGCACCACCTGCCAACACTTTACCATCAGTTTGTAAAACAAGAGAATAAACAGTATTATCCATTCCTGTTCCAGCATTAAATGTTGCATCAACGCTACCGTCTGCATTTAGTCTTACAATTCTGTTTGCACTTACGCCATTAAAAGTAGTAAAAGCACCACCAACAATTATTTTGCCGTCACTTTGTAAAGCAACTGCATAAATAACATCATTTGCACCAGTGCCTGGATCAAATCCAGTGTCAATACCACCATAAGAATATAGTCTAGCAATTCGATTTCTCGCAGTTCCATCAATTGTTGTAAATGCCCCTGCAACTATCACTTTCCCATCAGTCAGTATTTTTATTGCATGAACATCTGTATCTGTACCAGGAATGCCCCAAAATGTATCATCCAAAGATCCATCGCTATTTATACGAGCTATTCTATTTCGTGCTATGGTATTATATATTTGGAACGCTCCACCAATAATTATTTTCCCATCAGATTGGATAGCTGTTGCATAAACATTTCCGCCTGCGCCATTTCTAGCATTAAAGGTCGGATCAACAACTCCCGCTGCACTCAGTTTTGCAAGTTTAAATCTGGTATTACCGTTATAACTTCCAAACTCTCCACCAATAATTATCGAACCGCTAGACAATAAAAGTACACTTCTTACAATACCTGTTGCTCCATTTACATAATCAAAACCAGTATCTACACTTCCGTCAGTATTAAATTTAACCAAATAGTTTCTTGACAACGTACTAACAGTAGTGAAATTTCCACCAACAATAATTTTATTATCACTCTGAACAGAAATTCTAGAACCATATTGAGTTCCAATTCCGGCAGTAGGAGCAAAACCAGTATCCAAAGTTCCATTTGAGTTTAATCTAGCTATGCGGCTTCTATATGTTCCGTTATAATAAGTAAACCAACCAACGATTACGATCTTGCCATCATTTGTAATAGCAACATCCTCAACAGTTGAGCTAGCTCCAGTTCCAGGATCGAAACCAGTATCAATAGTACCGTTTGTGTTTATTCTAGCGATAAAATTTCTCGCAGTTCCGTTATAAGATGTAAACGGTCCACAAATTAAAATTTTACCATCAGCCTGAATCGCCATTTTGTAGGTTGTATTTTGAACTCCTGTTCCAGGATCGAAGCTAGTATCAAGACTACCATCACTATTTAATCTGGCAATTTTATTTCTTGCAACTCCATTATACTCCGTAAAACTTCCAACAATTAAAATCTTACCATCAGATTGAACGCGGACACAATAAACAAGATTATTTGCTCCAGTTCCTGGATCAAATCCTGTATCTAGACTTCCATCTGAATTTAGTCTGGCGATACGATTTATTGAAACTCCATTATAAGTAGTAAACCAACCACCAATTAAAATTTTTCCATCAGTTTGCAGGGTAACACTACTAATTTTATTATTAGCACGAGTTCCTCCACCATTAAAACTAACATCCACCCTACTGTCAGGTAGTAACCTAATAATACGATTGGTATTTAACTTACCTGCGAAATCAAGAAATGGTCCTACAACAATTAGTTTCCCATCTGTTTGTTCAACAACATCTGATACAATATCATTTGGCGGAGTTCCAATTCCGAATCCACCGTCAATTGAGTTAAACGTTTGGTCCATACTACCTTGAACCTGTGCCATTAAATTAAAATTGCAAACGATTGTGAGCAACATAATAATAGTCAAAAATAATCCTCTACTCTTTTTCATATTCATTTTTTTAATGCTTAATCAAATGCTAAAATAAGTAATTTATAAATTAAAGTGTAAATTATTTGGTGAATACCCCAATTAAAATGGTGAAGTATAAAATTTTAGATGTAAAAAAAATGATTCTCGTTGAAACTCGCAAAAAAAATCATAAATAAGTTATTTCAACATTTCAATTACAACTAAAAATTTTTATATTTTTGTAATCTTAAAATATCGGGGTGTGGCGCAGTTGGTAGCGTGCTACGTTCGGGACGTAGAGGCCGGAAGTTCGAGTCTTCTCACCCCGACAAAGTTTGGAATGCATGACGCGAAAGTGTCGGATATTTTTTAAACCCAAAATCTGAATTTGTTCAAGGTTTTGGGTTTGAAAATATCATGATTTTCATAGAAAAACATGTGTTACAAGCTTTGTACTACTAATCCCGCATCCGAAGACCACGCAAGTAGTCTTCTCACCCCGACAAAATAAGTAGCTTTTAATGACTGCTTTTTTTTTCTGATGAAACGAATGGTATTTAGTTTTTAACTTTACAAAAAATATAATATCATGGATGCACAAACACGAAAATTACAATTCATACAAGATTTACACAGATATGCTGATGATAGTATTATTGAGAAGTTTGAAAACATTTTAACCTCTTTACGCAAAAAAGAGTTTGAAAAAGAAATTGCTCCCATAACATTACAGCAATACTAGAATCGCATTAATAACGCATTTGATGATGTTAAAAACAACAAAGTAAAGTCTTCTGAAAATCTTAGAAACGAGATTTTATCAAGAAAATAAAAATACTTTGGACTGACGGTGCTATAAATGAATAAAAAAAACAATAATCAATTTCAACCCCCAATTACAACAGTCCATTTTCGCACATGCCATTGCTTAATTAATCCGTTAATAACATAAGGATCGTTCTTTGCAAAATCTTCAGCAACCGCAGGACTATCACCTTTAAACACCAAAGCCGCACCGTCGGCTGGCTCCGCAAAAGCTCCGGCAATAATTAATTTACCTTCATCGAACGATTTTTTTGCAAGAGCTAAATGCTCTTCTCGATATTGTCCGCGTCTTTCTAGATAATCTTCAACAGTAGTGTAAAATAATATGTAATGCATGTTTTTATTTTTTTGTAAATTTAGTCATAAAATAAAAAACCGAGCTAACAATAGTTTCAAATTATTGTGCAATTTGTATTTATTACTTGGTTGTGATTTTTTTAGTAAGAAGAACAGAAAGCCACCCCTAGCTGCGGAGATTAAATTTAATGCAAATTACCATAGCAATTCTACCTACTTCATTTTTTTCTTCGACCTTACGCCTTACGCACTTATATAGGTACCTGATTCGCCGCGGCGAAAGTCGAAGGACCGTCTTCCATCTATATTTAATCTCACTTCTGATTCCTCAAATAATCTGCGGCACTTAAAGCCGCAATAGTTCCATCAGCCACAGCAGTAGTAATTTGTCTGTAACGTTTTGCAATACAATCGCCAGCTGCAAAAACTCCAGGAATTTCAGTTCTCATTTCAGAATCGACAATAATTTCACTATTTCTATTCAAATCGAACAATCCTTCAAGACCTTGATTATTAGGAACATAGCCAATAAAAACAAACACGCCATCAATTGCCATTTCCGATTTCTTACCTGAAGGAATATGTTCAATAATTGCTTTTCTTAATGATTCATCACCAGATAAATCAGCAATTCGTGATTCCATTATAAACTCAATTTTTGGATTTGCTTTTGCCTCATCAATTACAGCTGGAAAAGCCTGAAAATGGTCGAACTGATGAACAACAGTAACTTTTGACGCAAAATTGGTAAGCGTTCCGGCTTCTTCAAGAGCTGAATTTCCTCCACCAACAACAATAATTTCTTTATCTGTAAAAAAATCTCCGTCACAAGTTGCACAATACGATACGCCACTACCTTTATATTTATCTTCGCCCGGGATATCGAGGTATCTTGGTCGTCCACCAGTAGCAAAAATAGCTGCACGAGATTTTACAATACGGCCGTCTTCAAGTTCAAAAACTTTAATGTCGGTTTTAATGTCGTATTTCGATATTTTTATATTGCTCATTAATTTACAACCGAAATCCTTTGCCTGTTTTTTCATTGTATTGGCAAGTAAATAACCGTTTGTCTGTTCAACACCCGGATAATTTGCAACTTCGTTAGTCATCACAACCTGACCGCCAAAACTACCTTGGTTAATAATCACAGTAGATAATTTAGCCCTCGAGCTATAAATCCCTGCTGTCAAACCTGCTGGTCCCCCTCCTATTATCGCAACATCAAAAATATCATTCATCGTGTTTTTTTTCTTTTTAATTTAAACAAACTGCCGTGCAATAAAAATCACACGACAGTTCTAAACTATACAAAAGCCTGTTTAAAATTTCGATTTCAAAACGTCAGTGACCTGTTGTCTGCTCTGAATACTTGTTGTAGCATGAGCAACATCGCCATTTTTATAATACATAGTAAAAGGCAAACCCATAAAACCTCTACACGCCGAATCATTTCTAATAATACCTGCTTCTGGACTATCAAACGCCATTACAGCAAATTTAACGTGTGGATATTCTTCTTCCAATTCTTCCATTACATCATAAACTGGAATACACATTGGCCCCATACGTCCACATACCACCATTAAATTTGGATTTTCTTGTTGCATTTTCTTTAATTCTTCCGCTGTTTCAATCTCTGGTAAGCTTGTCTTTAGATACTTCATAATTTTATATTTAAATTTGTTAATAATTTCTTCTGACAAATAAACAGCGTTTTTTCGAAATGTTTTTCAATATGCCGCTGTATAATAACAATGCTTTTCCTGTATTGACACAGTTTTTTTTCTATCATACAATAGTTTTTATAAATTTGCAAATACATATTTATTATCATGGATAACAGCAAACAAAGAAATATAGAGGATTCTGCCAATTGTTTTAATGACTTATACCCCGAAGAACTAGAATTTATTAGGGATAAAAAGAAACAACTTGAATACGCGAGATTAGAGCAGATTTTTAAACAAGGAGCATTTTCGCCGCACGTAATTTATATTATTGATGGCTTGGTAAAAGTATCTATTCAAACAGGTTTTGATAAGCAAATGAATATAAGAATTGCTAAAACTGGAGAATTTCTTGCTTTTTCGTCAATTTTTGGTGACACAACTTATAGTTATACTGCAACAGCACTTCGAAACTCAAAAATTTGCATGATAGAAAAGGATGCATTACGCAATTTGCTTGAAGAAAATGCGGCTTTTGCAATGAAAATAACTTCAAAGAATTGTAAAAACGAAAGCAGACTCTTCGAGATAATTAAAAATATTTCATACAAGCAAATGCCCGGCAAATTAGCTTCTGTACTTTTATATCTTTCATCAACAGAGTTTGCTGGAGAGAGTATATTCAATTTGCTTACCCGTCAGGAATTGGCAGATTTTGCGTCAGTTTCAACCGAAAGCGCAATAAAAATTCTTAAGGAATTTGAACAAGATGGAATAATAGAACTTAAAGGAAAAGATATTGTAATAATGAAACACGACAAACTTGAAGAAATAAGTTCTAAAGGTTAAATGACTGACCAGCAATTACATCAACAATTTTTACACCTAACTTTTCCGCTTCTGCTTTGGCTCTATTTATTGGCTCATCCCAATTATGCATTGACAAACTGAAAGCCGAATTATGAATTGGCAGAACCTGTTTTGAATTCAAATCCAAACTAGCTTGAATAGTTTCTTCGGGCATCATGTGAATCTCGTGCCACAACTCGTTGTATTGACCGCACTCTAGCAATGCTAAATCAAACGGACCGTATTTTTCTCCAATTTGTTTAAATCCTTCAAAGTATCCAGAGTCGCCACTAAAGAAAACATTCTTATCCTTGCTTTTTATTACCCACGACGACCATAAAGACGAATTTCTGTATCTTGGATCACGACCGCTAAAATGTTGTGCCGGAGTGCAAACGAATTGTAATCCTTCAAACTCCGTTTCTTCCCACCAATCCATTTCTGTAATTCTACTCGAATCTATTCCCCATCTCTCTAGATGTGCTCCAACTGCTAATGGAACAAAAAAGTGAATAACCTGAGATTGTATTTTCATTATTGTTTTATAATCGAGATGGTCAAAATGATCGTGAGACAAGATAATTGCATCAATTTTTCCGATTTTTTTCAAGTCTGAATCACTAAAATTCAATGAGTTTTCAAATCTCTTTACTGCTCCGTTAAATGGCGAAGCGTATTTTCCCAACATAGGGTCGAGTAAGATTCTTTTGCCAGAAATATCAATCATTGCAGACGAATGACCAAACCAAGTAACAGTCGTATTTAGTTCTGATGCTCTTTCAAAATTTATTTGTAATTTATCTGCAATTTGTTGGTCTAATGAAGGGCGTTTTAGGGAATTCGACTTAAAAGAACCCTTCACCATTTTTGCAATTTTCATCCTATCCATTTTCATTTCAACATTTCCATAATTATGAAATGATTTCCCAGCAAATTGCTTTGATGAAAGAACTTTCTCAGATTTTTTATAATCTGATATTTTTCCAAATTGAATTAGACGAAAAATAAGTAGTGATATTACAATTACGACAAAAACAATTATCGCCAGAATGATGAAAGCTATTTTCATTTAACAGTTTTTAAACAAAACATTTAAAGTCACACAATGTTTCGACAGCAGTAATTTAGTCGTTTAAAAAGCCTTGTTTTTTCAAAACATTGAAAAGCACAGTTGAAAAATGCTCATTGTTCGCTTTAGAATATCTTACATCGGTAAAAACCTGAGCAAGCGTTTCCTTGCCATTATCTTTGGCGAACTGTTTATTATCCTCTCGAGCTTCTTTCTCTGCATACAATTCATCAATATCTGATTCGCTAAAATCCTTATAAGTTTCATAATGAACAACTGCTGCCGCAGGCAATCTATCAGTTAGTGGAGGCGTTTCTGCGGGATATCCAATGGTAATTGCCGTAACAGGCACAACGCCTTTTGGAAGATTAAGAATATCAATTATTTTGTCTGGATTATAAATTGCAGTGCCTAAATAGCAAATTCCCAAACCATGAGATTCCGCCTCGACACAGGCATTTTGAGCAGCTATTATCGCATCTATTGCAGCCGTTAAAAACGAAAGGAAATTATCGTAACCCGGCACAGCATTTCGCTGATTACACCATTTGTTAAACCTGTTAAAATCAGCACAAAAAGTCAAAATTGCTGGAGCCTGTTTTACCATAGGTTGATTAAAATGCGCCGGTGCAAGAGCATCTTTTAAATCTTGGTTTGTTGTAACTACAATGCTATAAACCTGCATATTCCCGGTATTCGAAGCACGTATTGCAGCTTCCAAAATATCATTCATTACGTTTTCTGGAATTGGCTTATCCTCATATTTCCTTATCGACCTGTGTTCAAATATTTCTTTGATCATAGTAAAAGTTTTTGCAAAGATAAAAAAAGTTTGGAGACGGAAGACCGAAGACGGATCCGCCGCGGCGGAGAAGACGGGAGGAGCTAGGATGTGTCTGGGAGACCGAAGACGGAAGACGGAAGACCGGAGGTGAGCGACGGTTCTTCGACTTCGCCGCGGCGAATCAGGAGCCGTGGTAAGACGCGAGACGGAATTTGGAGGGCTTAGAATTAATAAAAGAAATACCTGCTTGAAGACCGAAGACCGGAGTTCGGAGTTCGGATTGAGACTGAATAAAAAAAAATCATCTGCTCGCAAATAATTTTTTAATTTTAACTATTCCTATGTATTACTACCAAAGCTTGCACCTTCGATTTTATCCATCACGACAAAACAATCTTCTCAAGTCTAATATTTATCTCTGCCAACTTGTTTCGCCTTCCAACTTCCGTCTTCGCTCTTCGGTCTTCGCTCTTCGGTCTTCCGTCTTCTCCGCCGCGGCGGATCCGTCTTCGGTCTTCGCTCTTCGCTCTTCGGTCTTCGGTCTTCGGGCTTCGCTCTTCGGTCTTCCGTCTTCGGTCCTTTACCCTATATTAGAAATCTTCTCCAACATTTTAAGATCAAGGACTTTAATTCTTCGTCCTTCTAGTGCGATAACTCGTTCTGCGGCAAAAGTAGAAAGCGTTCTGATAGCATTTGAAGTGGTCATATTACTAAGGCTGGCAATGTCTTCACGAGAAAGCAATGCTTTTATTGTTGAGCCATCCTCATAAAACCCATAATTATCAATTAAGAATAACAGAGATTCTGCTAATCTTCCACGAATATGTTTTTGGGTAAGACTCACTGTTCTCATATTCGAAAATCCTAGTTCGGTAGCAAGAGATTTAAGAATTCCGAAAGTAAAATTTGGATCATTTTTCATTACGGAGAACAATGCATTTTTCTCAACTGTGCAAGCAATAGAATTTTCGATTGCAACAGCTGATGCATGATAATTTTGTCCCGCAAATAAGGCTCTATAACCAATAAATCCACCAGGTTTTGACAATCTAACTATCTGATCTCTGCCGCCAGCACCTTCTTTAAAAATCTTTACTTTTCCCTCCGACAAACAAATAAGACCCGATGGCTTTGTATTCTCTAAAAAAACAAGTTCGTTCTTTTTATAAGTTCTACATTCTGTGTTGTTTAATAATAATTCCTTATCTTCATTTGATAATTTAATAAACAACGAATCTTGCGAGTTGAATAAAGACTCTCTAGAACTGGCTTCAGTTTTCATTTTATCTGTTTTTTGACAAAAATAACACTTTATACTTAGTTTTATCACAAATTTGATTAAAATGTTAACTAAATTATCAATAAATTAGTAAATTATATGCCACAAAATTAAAGTATTTCATTTTTTCTCCGTATCTTGCACAAAATTATAAAACTAATTATTAACTTAAATTTGAAATTTATGAGAAAATTTACAATTTTATTAGCTATGGCATTGATCTCTTCTATGGTTTTTGGCCAATCAATGTTTGAAAAGAAAACTATTTCAACCCCAGTTAGAGGTGGTGAAATGAGAAACGATGCAAAGACATCAGTTATTTGGACTAATGATTTTAGCAATGCATCAGAGTGGACTGCTGAATACGACGTTACAAATCCAAACGACGGACCTTGGGTTATTGGTACTGCTGGACCTGCAGGATCTTTTTCTGGTGGAATGGGACCAATCGAATCTACTACAGCTGCTAACGGATTTGCATTGTACGATTCTGACGCTATTGGTGTTAGTGAGACAACACAGGATTCAAAATTAGTTTATAACGGAACTATCGACTGTTCTGCTTATACTAAGGTTGCTATTTCTTTCGAGTCTTACTACAGAATTTTTCACGGTGTTCCTTATGTTGAAGTAAGTACTGACGGTACAACTTGGACTCAATTTGCTGTGCATACTGGATTAGCTGCTAATGCAAGTTCAACTAACCCTTCAATTCAAATGGTTAACATTTCTGCTGTTGCTGCTGGTCAAGCAACTGTACACCTACGTTTTAGATATATTGGCGAATGGGATTATGCTTGGATGGTTGACGATATTACAATTTTTGAAGCTCCTGATTATGACGTTGCTATAGAACAAGCAAGAATTAACCTTTTCCCAGAATTTATTAACTATGGTTATAGTGGATTTTACGGAATGATTCCATTGGCTCAAATTGATGGCCAAGGTCTTCCAGTATTCTTCACTGCTGTTATTAAAAACTACGGTACACAAACAGTAACCCCAGTTCTTAATGCAGTTGTTAAAGATAATTTAGGTGCTGAAGTTTACACATCTTCTGTTTCTTTCGACGCTCCTATTGCAGTAGAAGAATTTGACACTGTTTCTACAATTGAACCTTATTATGAATTCAACCCAGCTAACATCGGAACATACACATTCGAATTAAGTGCTTCTATCACTGGTCAAGTTGATGAAAACTTAGCAAACAATAATATTGCTTATTCTACTGATATTACCCATAATGACTATGCTCATGATCAAGGTAATATTACTGGAAGCTTTAGCACATGTAATTATACTACTGGTTGTGTTGATGGTGATATTATTGGTGTAACATATCCTTTCTTTGTAAGCACAACAGTTAACCATATTGATTTTTACGTTTCTTCTATGACTGAAGTTGGTACTGGTTATATTGCTAAAATTATGACTTTTGATGAAGGTACTAGTGCATGGGTTGAAGCTGCTGCTTCTACTTACGTTACTATCGATGCTGCTGAACAAGTAGGTGTTATGCATACAGTTGAACTAATTGATTCTTATTTTATTGATGTTCCAGTTGGTGAAAGAGTTGAACTTTTAGTTGCTATTGAGTATTACACAAATTCTGGTGCTAATGAGTTTAGATTTGGTGTTGATGGTTCTGTTCCTACTTCAGGTTGGGAAACTTGGATGTATTTTGCTGGTGAAACTACTTGGTACTACTACGGTGGCGAAATTGTTCCAATTATCCGCGTAAATGTTGGTGATCCTTCTAATGTAAATACTAATATTGCTTCTGACGTTGTTGTTTATCCTAACCCTTCAACAGGTGTTGTTAGCGTTGCTAACGTACAAGGTGCAACTATCGAAATCGTTAACATTATGGGTCAAGTTGTTAAAACTATTAACAATGCATTCGAAGTTAACAATATCGATCTTTCAGAAAATGCAAACGGTACTTACTTTGTTAGAGTAGTAAAAGGAAACGAAGTTTCTACTACTAAAATCAACATCGTAAAATAATCATTTCATAATATTAAAAAAAGTGTATCGGAAACGGTACACTTTTTTTTTGCTTAAAAATACAAGACTTTGTATTTGCTTAAATATACTGACACGTTTTTATTTTTTGTGAAGAAGAATATATATTCCTAATAGATGCAGGAGTAAACCATGATGTTCTACTTTGAAGTTATGTCATGAACACAAATTTCATCTTAAAATTTACTAAAAGCATGAGATTTATAAAAACAATTCCCAATATTAATTTACTCGAGCTGCATGGGATTTTGGAATAAAAACCATCTAAATATTATGCGACAAAACTTATAAGGAATGATATCGACTTACAGCTTGCGACAAGTATCGTTTTACCAGTAGGATTTCTATTCTGATTACAATTTTGGATTCAGAATATTATCTTTTAAATCTAGCTCTAATCCATTCTCCTAATTGCAGAATTAAAATAATTGCAGCAATAAGAATCGCCATTCTTGCTAAAAAATCGCCATATAAAACATAAAAAGTAATTTTATCATTGGCATTTAAGTGTTCTCTGATAGAACCACGTTGCCACCAACCCAATTTTTTAACAACATCGCCTCGCTGATTTATAAAACAGCTTATTCCAGTGTTTGCACTTCGGGCAATACTTCTTCTAGTTTCGACAGCTCGCAATCTGGCATAGTTTATATGTTGCTTATAGCCCGGAGTATCACCCCACCATCCATCATTAGTTATTAAAAACAATATATTTGCTCCCTTTGAAACAAATTCAGTAATAAATTCACCATACTCAGATTCATAACAAACAGGGACTCCAGCATAAATATCAAGTCTGTCATTATTAAAAACATCTCGTTCTTCCTGTGTGCCATGACTACCATTTATTCCGCCTAAATCAAGCATCATTCCGCTTAAAAATCCAAGTATCTTAGGATATGGCATAACTTCAACCCCGGGAACTAAACGGCTTTTATGATAAATATCCACAAAAGTTGATGTGTCAATTTGCAGAGATGAATTAAATAAATCGAAATAATCGCCATCTTGTCCAGATTCTACTGCCGTTTCACTCTTACCTAATCCTTTAGAGTATTTAACCCTTGTAGTTGCACCAATTATAAACTTAGAATCTGGATACTCTAACAAAAATTGTCTAATCTGCTCTATACAAAAGTGATTTTCTATTTCATTTTCCCAAATACCATTAGGCAAAGCCGTTTCTGGTGCGATAAAATAATCGACTTTGTCGTCTGCATTTACAATCGCAGCATCAGTAATTATATCAATCTGTTTGGTTATTTTCATTACGAACTTCTCGCTATAAGGATCGATATTAGGTTGCACAATAACAATATCAACAGGAGCAGAAAATTCTTTATAAGTATTATATCGATAAGTAGAAAATAAAATTGGAACAAATACAATAATTGCCAAAACAGATACTCTTCTATAAATTTTGCGTTTCTCATGTTTAGATAAAATCATTCTATAAATTTCGTAAATAATAATATTTACAATTAAAATCCACAACGAACCGCCATAAGTACCAGTATATTCATACCACTGAATAATGCTTATATTATTTGCAAAACTATTTCCTAAACATAACCAAGGCCATGAAAACTCGGAATGCATTAATAAATACTCAAATGCTAACCAGTTTACAACAAGTGCTAAATATGCCAAGCTCCTAACTGATTTTTCAAAATTTCTGTAACTTAAAAACATTACAGTAGACATGCAAACAGTTGTCATTAGAAACACAAAAATTGCTCCTGGAATAGTAGAATGATATATCCACCAAGTGCTAGCTAAGTTCCAAGTAATAAAGCTGATAAAAGAATATGCTGTAAAAATAGCTGCCGAATTCTTCTTTCCTTCAGATTTCAGTCTGTCAATAATTATCAAAAGTGGAACAAACGCAAAAAACACTATCCATCCAATCCCAAGTTGAGTCCATCCAAGACTTAATAAAAATCCAGAGAGTAAACTTAGACCAAGATTTATTAGAAATTGTTTTTTCATTTACCTTAAATTTACTTTTTTATTAACGAGGTAAACACCAACCATTACAACAAATGTTGCACTAATTTGCACTAAATTTAGTTTTTCTCCGTCCAAAACACCCCAAAGTATTGCAAAAATAGGAATAATGTAAGTTACAGATGATGCGAACATTGAGCCAGCTCTTGTAATAACCTGATTAACTAGAGAAACCGCAACAGCAGAACCCATCAAGCCTAAAAAGATTACACATATCAAGTCAACATACAATGTATTGCTTGCTGAAGCTTTTGTAAAATCGCTAAATAATAAAACAATGCCACTTATTGGACCAATAAATAAAAAGGCAAGCGAAGCTATTTCCAATCCACTTAAAGTTTTAAGAAAAACATTAACTTGATTAATATTTATCGAATATAGTATTGTCGCCAACACAATATACAAAGCATAAAAATTCATTTGTCCAAAACTAAAAAGATTATCTTTAGTTATAAGCATTGCAGCACCTACAAGTCCAGTTAACACACCTAGCACTTGCAACAAACCAGTCTTTTTCCTAAAAAAAGCAACTCCTAAAACAAGAACAAAAACAGGCACTAATGAATTTAAAATTCCAGCTATATTACTGTCAACTTTTGTTTGTCCTAATGGATATAGAAAAGAGGGAATTAAGTTCCCAATCCATGCGACTATTAGAAGTGGAATAATTGTTTTTCGGCTAATTTTTTTAATGTTTTTAATTGTAAATGGTAACAAAAAGACAAATGCACTAACCATTCGAATAGAAGATACTTGCCAAAAATTAAAACTTCTCAAACCTTGTTTCATAAGGATATAAGATCCTCCCCAAATTAAGGCGAGAAGCAAAAGATAAATCCATGATTTAATATTTTTAACTTCCATAAAATATTCTGGTATAGAAATTGAATGTCAAAGCTAAAAAATTATTCAGTATTTTGCTTTATATTTTATTTATTAGTTAAAACCTTATTTAAAACAAACGGTTTACAGATTATGAAAAAGTTATTAATAATACTCACAATAGCAGCTTTTGCCCTAATATCGGAAAACGCATCTGCACAAATATTTAAACTGCCTAAATATTACAGACAGAGTTTAAACGTAGATAGTTTGGTAGCTAACACGCCAGATGGTTTGATATTATTTCCTGAAATTACTATTTATCCACACAAAACTCCAAGAAATAATAGAGAAAAGAAAAATTATGAAAAACTTGTTCGTAATTTTATTAAGGTTTATCCTTATGCAATAGAAATATCTAAAACTTACAAAAATATTGACGATTCTCTTTACAGGTTTTCAAATGAAAAGAGTAGAGAAAAATACCTCAAAGTTCGCGAAGCCCAAATAATGTCTCATTACAAACCGATATTATCGAAATTCACATTATCGCAAGGCGTTTTAATGGTAAAGTTAATGGACAGAGAAAGTGGGAATACGGCGTTCGAAATTGTTGATGACCTAAAAGGTTCAGTTACAGCGTTCTTTTGGCAGAGTTTTTCTCTCATGTTTGGCAACAATCTTAAATCTGAATATGATGCAAAGGGAGACGACAAAGAGATAGAATACTTAGTAAAACGATATAGAGACAAGACTCTATAACTATTATTAAAATGAATCTTCGATTACAGCTGTAAGAATTTCGCCCATAGTTTTTCCGATAGTACGAATTTGTTTAGGAACGATGCTTTCAGCCGACATACCAGGAATAGAGTTTAGTTCCAAAAAGTAAGGTTTTCCAGCTTTTATTATGTAATCCATCCTTACAATACCTTTACAATTTAATTCGTCATAAATCAAAGAGCTGTATTGTTGAACTAAATTAGTCTCATCTTCAGAAATGCGAGCTGGTGTAATTTCCTGAGTAAGTTCAGGATTGTATTTTGCTTCTGTATCAAAATAATCGTTTAATGTTGAAATTTCAGTTACCGGGAAAACCATCTCCAAATCTTTTGTTTTAACAACACCACAAGATACCTCAACTCCTTCTATAAACTCTTCAACAATAATAATATTATCTTCTTTGCAAGCTAGATTAATAGCATCAATAAATTTTTCTTTTTCGTAAACCTTGGTAACGCCAAAACTTGATCCAGCAGTATTTGGCTTCACAAAACAAGGAAGTCCAGTTATTTCAATTACTTCATCAACGGAAAAAGACTCTCCATTTGTTATTACAACAGATTTCGCAAGATATAAATCAGAATTCTGAAGGATTTTTTTGCAAGCAACTTTGTTAAAAGTCAAGGCTGATGAAAATACATCGCAAGCCGAATACGGAATTTTCAAAATGTCAAGAAACCCTTGCATCTTGCCATCTTCGCCAGGAGAACCATGCAAAGTAATATAAGCATAATCAAATATCACAGTTTTACCATCTAAATTAACCGAAAAATCATTAAGATCAAGTTTATATTTTTGTCCATTTGAGAGGCAAAATAAACCTTCTGGATTAACCTCAACTAAGTAGGAATTATAAAGTTTTACATCAAGACTGTTTAAAATCTGGTTTCCAGAATTCAAACTTATTTGTCTTTCAGATGTATATCCTCCGGCTAAAACTGCGATATTTCTCATAATTAGGATTTCTTTTTTATTTTTAATTTCTGCCCTATTCTTAAACTCGACGCATTAGTTATTCCATTTAGTTGTAAAATCCCATCAGATGTCGTGCCTGGATATTTTAAAGAAATCCCATAAGGTGTATCTCCAGATTTCACAGTATAATATTCGTAATTAGAATCCACAGTATTCTCTTTTGGAGTATTTACAGTTGGGGTCACGCCAACCATTCTCTGTTTTTCTTCAAAAGTAAGGCTATTAACAATTTTATACTTAGACTCTAAAGCTTGAGGAACATAAACTTTTAAAACTTGACCAACACCAAGATTATTTCCACTCATTCCATTCCAAGCTCTAAGTTGTGCCATATCGACACCATACCATGAAGAAATCAACCCAACAGCATCTCCAGATTTTACCGTATAACTTAATACTGCTGTTCCCGCAGGCTGGTCTGCTTTTGGAGAATAATCCACATATTTTTCTTCCGGTTTATAGGTGTATTTTTGAGGATTAAAAAACAAAGTGTCTTTGAAGTTATAAATTGAGTCTTCTAATTCAATAAATTTACTTATATATTGCCTTCTCATTCGCAGTGGATAGGCATGACCTTTTGCAGGAATAATATCCATTTTATATTGTGGATTTAATTCCCGTGTTTGGCCAATATCGATACCTAAAACTGAATCAAGTTGAGCAAAGTGTAATTCTTGAGTAACCATTACAGTATCAACATCTTCGTAGAAATCAATTTTTTCGGGTTTATAACCGTGTTCATCTGCATAAGTAAATAAATAAACTATAGCGATAAAGCCCGGCACATAGTTTCGAGTTTCATTTGGTAAATATGGATATAAATCCCAATAATTTGTTGCTCCTCCAGACCTGCGAATTGCATTATTTATTGTCCCAGGTCCAGCATTATAAGCGGCGAGGGCTAAAGTCCAGTCGTTGTATGTCTCGTACAAGCTCTTTAAATAACGACAAGCAGCATCTGTTGATTTTTCGGGATCCATTCTCTCATCCACGTATGAATTTATCTCCAAACCCATTCCCTGACCAGTTTTAAACATAAACTGCCAAAGTCCAGTTGCTCCTGCTGGCGATTTTGCACGTGGGTTAAGTGCAGATTCAATTACTGGCAGGTATTTAAGCTCTAGAGGCATATCGTAGGAATCGAGCTTCTCTTCAAACATTGAGAAATATTGATGAGATAATCCCAGAAATTTAGGAGCTATCCATCTTCCATTCTTCACATATCTATCTAAATATTTTTGTACATTATTGTTGTAAGTTAAATCTAATGGTGTTTCAATTTTTTTAATTCTCTGTGCATAAACAGAGTCCGAGACATCAGTATCAAAAGTGTATCTATCAGATGGATTTAAAAATGTTACCGTATCACGACCAGTGTAATAATACCAAGAAAGCAATAGGCTATCGAGATTATCGGCCATGGTATAACCATCATTCATTTTAATTGTAACAGAATCATTATCAGCAATTACCTGCGTAAATCCAGATAACAATAGAAATAAAATAATTAAAGATTTTTTCATAGTTTAAAATTTAATAGCACAACCAACGCCAAGTACTGGAGTTCCGTTATATGCTTGATTAAATGAAACTGGAGAAAGTTTCAAAGAAAGATCGTCGCTGATATCGAAATCGAAAAGATTTGCATCAACATTTGCATCAACAATCTGAATTGCATAAAAAACAATTACCCCGATTAAACAAAGGTCTCTTGTTTTACGAAACCTATCCATATTATTTATGAGCCCCTGATCGCTAGTAATAATATTATAATACTCATCTATTCCGCCATCTTTACGAATAATATATGCATTTCGATAACTGTTAAACTCCGATTGATTATTATATGCCAAATAAGAGAATGACCCAATTCCGATATAAACAATTGGAATTTTCCAATATTTTTTATTGTAAGCTTGACCCAATCCAGGTAATACAGCAGAATAAATTGTAGCTTTGCGCGGAGAGTGCACTGCAAATTCGTCACTATCTACTTTTTGTGCAAAAGCGACAAGCGAAATTGTAGCCAAAATTAATATCAATGATATTTTTTTACAAAATCTCAAAATTTAAGCGTTTAATTTATCAAGTATTGCAATTATTCTTTCAAGTTCGCTATCGTCTTTAAAAGGGATTACAATTTTACCATTACCACGTGCTGCTCTTTTAAAATCAACATTTGTTGCAAAGCAAGAAGACAAGTGTTTTTGTAGCTGTAAATAATCTTCAGCTGTTGCCGGAACCTTTTTCTTAATTTTCTTAACTTCCGATTTATCTTCGTTATTTAATTCTCGAATAATATCTTCAACACGTCTAACAGAGAAATCGTATTTTAAAATCTGGTCGAAAATCATCAATTGCACATCGTCTTCTTTAAGTGCAAGTAATGCGCGTGCATGCCCCATAGATATTTTTTCGTCTCGTATTCCCAATTGGATTTTAGCCGGTAAATTAAGAAGTCTTGTATAATTAGCAACAGTTGAACGTTTTTTTCCAACTCTTTGGCTAAGAAGATCCTGAGTTAAACTACACTCATCCATCAGTCTCTGATAACTTATTGCGACTTCAATAGCATTTAAATCTTCGCGTTGAATATTTTCGACCAAAGCCATTTCCAACATCCCTTGATCATCAGCTATGCGAACATACGCAGGGATTTGTGTTAATCCGGCAAGTTTAGAAGCCCTTAATCTTCTTTCCCCTGAAATAAGTTGATATCTTCCACCATCAAGTACACGAACTGTAATTGGTTGAATTACGCCCAATTCTCTAATAGAATCTGCCAATTCCATCAGAGCCTCTTCGTCGAAACTTGAACGAGGTTGGTATGGATTAGCTTCAATAAGAGTTATATTAATTTCATTAGGCTCCCTATTTCTATCGTTACTATTTAAAGACGAAGTATCAATCAATGCATCGAGGCCACGGCCCAAAGCGTTCTTTTTTGCCATACTAATTTATTATTTTTTCTTCTTCGTTAATTTTAGTCATGTTATTTCTCTGAAGCAATTCTCTTGCAACATTTAGATAATTTGTTGCTCCTTTTGAAGCAACATCATAATCAAATATTGATTGTCCAAAACTTGGCGCTTCGCCTAATTTTACATTTCTGTGTACTATTGTTTCAAAGACCATTTTATCAAAATGCTTCCTAACTTCTTCCAATATCTGATCCGACAATCTTAATCTAGAGTCGTACATTGTCATTAAAAACCCTTCAATATCAAGATCAGGATTCAAATGCCCTTGAACAATTCTTATAGTATTTAAAAGTTTTCCTAATCCTTCAAGTGCAAAATATTCACATTGAACAGGAATAAGTACTGAATCAGAAGCTGTTAGAGCATTAACTACAATCAGTCCAAGTGAAGGAGAGCAATCAATCAATATAAAATCGTAATCATCTTTTACTTTTTCGAGTACTAGCTTCATCACTTTTTCGCGATTCGGCAACTCCAACATTTCAATCTCCGCACCCACTAAGTCTATATGACTAGGCAATAATGATAATCCAGGAATTGTACCTGATAAAATCACATTTCTAGGATCCTCATCACGAATTAAAGTTTCATAAAGCCCTGTGCGAATATTTCTCACATCAAAACCTAAACCTGAAGTAGCATTTGCTTGCGGATCGGCATCAACAATCAACACTTTATACTCCAGCACTGCAAGACTTGCAGCAAGATTTATTGCTGTTGTGGTCTTACCTACTCCACCTTTCTGATTTGCCAATGTTATGATCTTTCCCATCTGAGATTGTTTTATTATTTGAGTCCCAAAATTACTATTATTAAACCAATAATTTAATCAGGATATTGCGGTTTTTTCAACTTTATTAACAATTTTAATAAAATTAAGACGCACAAGTCTGACAGTCAGCGAATTACAAATGTTAATTGTTAATATTTTTCAGAAAAAAACCTAAATCATCAATAGTATTTATTTCTTTTGGCAATGGGATCTCTGAAAATTTATCAATAAAATTATAGATTTCTGATCTATTGTAAACATTATTTTTAGAATCTGTACTAATTTTTAGATGTTCGTAACCATACACCAGAAAATATCCATGAAAGTATTTTCCTGCGGTTTTACAGGCACAAGTTTTAAATTGAAACCTCGTTTCTGTTAGCATAATGCTATCTCCAGAAATTACTCTGCCAAAACTCCAAGTCTCCATTCCATAATTCTCTTCATCGAAAAACATACCAACATAGCGAGAATCTTTTCCGTCAACGAATTTTACTTCTGCTGGGATTAGAATTTCTATTTTAGAGCCCTCTTCTTGCGATTTTGCTCTAATAAATGTAAAATATGTGCTTTTTTTAGCTAGAATATTGGTAGTTTTCTCAAAATCGTCTGAATAAACTACTCGCGCCGTTTGCCACTCCTTATTTGCAGTACAGGAATAGCTAATAAAAAGAATTAAAACGATTTTACTAATCGTCAATATCTTCAATACCGAATGATTCGAGATCAAATTCATCAATAAGGTCAAATTTAAGCTTAAGCATTTTTAATACAGCAACAGCAGCTTCAACCCCTTTATTTCCATGTTTTCCACCAGCACGATCCATTGCTTGCTCTTGATTGTCAGTTGTTAATAATCCAAAAGAAACTGGAGCTTCGGCATCAAGGTTTAGCCTCATAATTCCTTGGGTAACTCCTGAGCAAACAAAATCGAAATGTTTTGTTTCCCCTTGAATTACACAACCAAGACAAATCACAGCATCAACTTCGGCATAATTAATCAAATACTGAGCAGCCAGAGGCAACTCAAAACTACCAGGAACAGATTTGATAATTATATCACCATCTGAAAATCCATATTTTTTTAATGTATCAACCGCAGCTTGCAATAAAGCAGATGTTACTTCTTGATTCCATTCAGACACTGCAATTCCGATACGCAAATACCCGAAATCTTTACGATTCGCTATTTCTGTTTCAGAATACAGCGATAGGTTTTTCTTTGAACTGGCCATAATATTAAAAAAACGGGGCATAAAGCCCCATTAAATATTTTATAATTTTTAAAAACTATTACATTTTCATCTCAACTCTCTTGATATATTTTTCAATTTCTCTTTGTTGAGGAGTATCAAAATATTCTTTTTCAATTCTTTTGTAAATCTCGAGTGCCTGAGCATTGTCGCCAAGGAGTTCGCAAGTACGACCAGCTTTCATAAGAAATACTGGAGATAAAAAATCATTACCTGCAGTTTTAGCCGCTTCTAAATATTGCTCAAGAGCTTTATTCATATCGCCTAATTCCATATTTGCATCACCAATAAGGTTTATTGCCATTGGACCAATCATTGGATCTTCACTATCAAAATCTTCTAACTGAGATATTGCAGATTCAAAGTCGCCTAAACGCATATAACATACTCCAGCATAATACTTTGCAGCATTTCCCATTGGGGTACTTCCATAATCATCAATAATGTCTAAGAAACCAGGAAAAGCGCCATCACCGTTCAATGCAAGATTAAACGAATCTTTTTCAAAGTAAAACTCTGCTTTATATGATTCTGACCAAGCTTCTTCAATACGTGGTTCTCTAACGAATTTAAAGTAAACTATTATTCCCAAAACAAGTATTAATACTCCACCAAGCCCATACATAAAAGCTTTTTGATGAGTTTCAATAAAATTTTCGGCACGGCTCAATGCTGATTCAACATTTTTAAAACCTTCGTTCGCCTGAGATGTTTTCTTATTTTTTGCCATAATACCTTTAAAATTTCAAAATTGAGGATGCAAATTTAAATTATTTATTCGAATAATTAATAATATAATGCGTTTTTTTTAATCCCCCTTGTGTGCTCATTATCAGATAATTACAAAATTAATTCCTTTAATACTTAAAAACATGTAATTGTTACACCTCATAATTAGCCAAAAAAATGTAATTTTGTGAACTTAAGACCCAAATTGATGTATATAAAAAAATTGTCGCTAATTAATTTTAAAAACTTTGAAAACTTCGACACAGAATTGTGCCCGAAAATCAATTGTTTTATTGGGGACAATGGTACTGGAAAGACAAATATTCTCGACAGCATTCACTACTTATCTTTTTGTAAAAGCTTTATTAATATGAGCGATCGTCAAAACATAAAAACAGGAGAAGATTTTTTTGTTGTACAAGGCGATTTTGAATTACATGGAGAATCTGAAAATATATATTGTGGATTGCAAAGAGATAAAAAAAAGTCGTTCCGACGCAATGGCGCCGAGTACAGTAAGCTATCCGAACATATAGGATTATTGCCAGTTGTTTATACAACCCCTTATGACTCTAGCCTTATTCATGAAGGAAGTGATTTAAGAAGAAAATTTGCAGATTCTGTAATTTCTCAGTTCGACCGAAACTATCTTAACCAGTTAATTACATACAATCGATTACTTGAACAGAGAAATAGTATCTTGAAAAATGCGTGGAAGGGAAACAAAATTGATCATGACGAAATTGACATTTGGGACATACAACTCGCTGAAATCGGTCAAAAAATATTTGTATCGAGGTCTTCATTCGCAAATGAGGTGATTGAGATTTTTCAAAAATATTATAGTCTCATCTCCGACGATAAAGAGAATGTGCAACTAATTTATCAGTCACAACTGCAAACTGAAGACTTGCACAGTTTACTAGTCAAGAGTTTTGACAGAGATAAAGTTTTGGGTTACACATCTACAGGGATTCATAAAGATGATTTTGATTTTAAAATCGATAATAATCCTATTAAACGCTATGGTTCTCAGGGTCAACAAAAAACATTCATAATAAGTCTAAAATTTGCTTGGTTCGACTATATAAAGCAAAAAATAAATCTGGCACCGATATTGCTCCTCGACGACATCTTTGACAAATTAGATAAAAAAAGAGTAAAAGTTATCACAAAACTTGTGTCCGATATTGACTTTGGTCAAATATTTATCACAGACACAAGCTATACAAGAATGCCAGATATATTAAAAGAGTTGGAAATTGATTACAAAATATTAAATTTGTCAAACGGACAAACATTAGAAAATATAAAGACAAACAATTAAACAATATGAATATGAAAAAGAAATTATTATTAATTACAACTATCTTGTTGATCGTATGTGGAACAACTTTTTCCCAGAACGTAAAAACTCAATATGTAAAAGATATAGTTGGTACTTGGAAAGTTGACTCGTTAGATATCGGCAGTTTTAATCTAAGTCCTCAATATGAAGTAATTTTACGTGAAAAAATGCCAGAAATTATTGCCCAGACAGAAGTTATATTTACTGATAATAAAAAATATTTCAAACAAGGCTTCGAAGGAAAGACACAAGGCTCATGGGATATTTCAAAAGATGGAGCTTATATTTTAGTAAAACTTGATGGAGAAGCTAAAGTAACACGTACAAAGATTGTAAAACTCACATCTGATAAAATGATTATGGCGCCAGATGATGAAAATGCTGTTAATTCAAAAGCATATCTTTATAAAGTAAAATAATGGACAGAACCGGCACCAAACTCACAATAGCAGTAGATTTTGATGGAACAATTGTAGAACACAGATTTCCTGATATAGGTGAAATTATACCAGGCGCATTTGAAGTTCTTAGAGAACTGCAAGAGAAAGGACATAGACTTATTTTATGGACTGTTCGAGATGGAATTGATCTTAAAAGTGCCGTAGATTTTTGTCTCGACCAAGGAGTGATTTTCTATGCAGTAAACGAGAGCTACCCTAACGAAGAATTTAACAAATATATTAGTCGTAAAGTTGATGCCGACATGTTTATAGATGATAGAAATATCGGTGGTTTTTTAGGTTGGGCGAAAATTAGACAAATTCTGCTGCCCGAATCTATTTCTGCTCTCAAATCTGAAAAAGAAACAACCAAAGAAAACAAAAAAGGCTTTTGGAGTAAGGTTTTGGGTGGATAATTCTATTTACTGATTATTTTGCTGATTTCCATGAGCTATTTTTTGCACTCATGTATTAAAAATATGAAAATCACAAATGACAGTAAATGCTTTAGTTAGATCCTAAATAATTATAAAATTTCCTAATAATTATCTTCTTTTAGCCGATTCAGACACTTTTTTTTTACTTTTGCCGTTTAATTAAATTAATGAAACTTTCGGTTATCATAGTTAACTACAATGTAAAGCACTTTCTTGAACAGTGTTTAAACTCTGTATTTGAATCGGCGAGACATTGTGAAACTGAAATTTTTGTAGTTGACAACAACTCTGTTGACGGCTCCTGTTCAATGGTTAAATCAAAATTTCCTGAAGTAAAACTGATTGAGAATAAGGTCAATTACGGATTTGCTTATGCAAATAATCAGGCAATAAAAATATCCACAGGAGACTATGTTTTACTACTTAATCCCGACACTGTAATTGAAGAAAAAACCTTCGCATCTGTCTGTGAGTTTATGGACAATCATAACGATGCAGGTGGATTGGGAGTAAAAATGATCGATGGCAAAGCCAGATTTTTGCCAGAATCAAAAAGAGGATTACCAACACCCGAAGTCGCTTTTTACAAAATTTTTGGACTATCAAAGATTTTCCCAAAATCAGCAAAATTTGGTCAGTATCACTTATCATATCTTGATAAGGAAAAAATTCATCAAGTAGATATTCTTTCCGGTGCTTTTATGCTTTTGCGAAAAGAGACTCTTAATAAAACTGGTCTTCTCGACGAAACTTTTTTTATGTATGGCGAAGATATTGACATGTCTTATCGTATTACACTAGAGGGCTACAAGAATTATTACTTTCCTAACACCACAATAATTCACTACAAAGGAGAAAGCACAAAAAAAGGTAGTATAAATTATGTTTTGGTATTTTACAATGCCATGATAATTTTTGCAAAAAAACACTTTTCAAAAAAAAATGCTGGTGCCTTAATTGCCTTAATAAAACTCGCAATTTATTTACGAGCTTTACTTGCAATTATATACAGGTTCGGACGTAGTATTATCACTCCTATTATTGATGCATCAATAATTCTTTCCGGTTTTATAATTATTGCGCCTCTTTGGTCAAATTACAAATTCGGATCGCAAGATGCATACCCTCAAGATGTTTTTGTTTATGCGTTAACTGGCTACATAATAATTTGGATAACATCACTAATGTTTCTCGGTGGTTACGACAAACCTGTAAAACTTAAAAATGTATTTAAAGGTATTTTGGCAGGTACAATTTTAATACTAGTTTTATATTCATTATTACCAATAAACTACAGATTTTCCAGAGCCATTATTCTGTGGGGAGCAGCTTGGTCAACCATAATTATTCCATTAATTAGACTAGCGCTTCATTACACTGGCAGAAGTATTTTTAAAATAAATCTACCTGGCAAAAAACGCGTAGCTATTGTAGGTTCAAAGCCTGAGAGTAATGAGTTGGTTAAGCAACTAAACAATAATAATCCAAAAATAAAAATATCTGCGTTTGTAAATCCCGAAGGAGAGATTTCTGATGATTTTTTTGCTGGGGACCTAAGCCAACTAGACGAAGTTGTAAAAATAAATAAGATTGACGAAATAATTTTCTGCGCAAAAAGCCTTCAATCTCAGCAGATAATTCAAACAATGCTTCAACTAAATAATGCACGACTAGATTACAAAATTGCAAGTCCCGATGGAATATCTGTAATCGGAAGCAACTCTATAAATACTACTGGAGAACTTTACAACATAGATATAAATAGTATCGCAAAACCAGAAAATCAGCGAAACAAAAGAATGTTGGATTTTTCTTTTTCAATTTTCTTTATCAGCTTATTACCAATCTTTATTCTTATGGTTAGAAAACCCGGTAAGATGATAAAGAATTTGATGTTAGTTTTAATCGGTTCTAGCTCCTTTGTTGCTTATTGCGAATCTGACGGAGTGGACACAAGCCTTTTGCCGAAGATAAGAAAAGGAATTTTTTCACCTGTTAGCATTATAAAAAAATCTGAGATAACAATTGCTATGACAGAGAGGCTAAATGTAATGTATGCAAAAGATTACAGATTGATGCAGGATATTAATATTATATTAAAATCATGGAAAAAATTGGGTCAAAACTAGAAAATTTAAACATAATTTTACGAAAACCAGAACCTGAAGATATAGAATTTTTATTTGGGCTAGAAAACAATACCGATTATTGGTTTGTTAGCGACACTAAGACACCATTTTCAAAATGGCAAATAAAACTACATATAGAAAATAGTGTTTATGATTTGTTCACAAATAAAGAACTACGACTAATTATAACTCAAAAAAAGACTGGAATTCACATCGGAATTGTAGATTTATTTGACTATGATCCAATACACAATAGGGCTGGAATTGGTATAGTTGTTAATAGTGAGTTTCAATCTCAAGGATATGCATCACAAGCTTTAGAATTGCTAATAGATTACTCTTTTAAGACACTTGCTTTGAATCAGTTATGGTGCAATATTGACTCGGCAAACTTCGATAGCATTAATCTTTTTAGTAAATTTGGATTTATCAAGTGTGGTGAATTGAAACAGTGGAAAAAAAACGGAAAGAATTATTTTGATGTAAACATTTACCAACTGCTTAACCAACAATAAATATTTTCAATAATGAAAAAGTTAAGGAATAAGTTCTATTTGACAAAAGCTGCATTATTATTATCAATTTTAGCAGCATTGGGATTTTCTGCATGTGATGGAGAAGATATTCAACCAGAATACGGCGTGCCCGTGGTTAGAGAAAAAGCTATCAAAGCAAATATCATTAAAAATGATTCAATAATAAGTCAGAAAACCCTATATTTGGAATAGACACAAGAATTGACTACGGATTAATTAATTGAGAAAAACTTTTTACTTCGGTAAAAAATTTAACATCTTCATTTTTCCTACATTCCCCCATAACAAAACTTATTCCGTTGGTTATTAAGAAAAAAGGTGCTCCAATCTCGTAATTATAATTCCAAATCTGGTCAAACACAGCTTGTTCCAATTTGACCGATGGGGCCTTACATTCAATAATCATCAAAGGAAAAATATCTTTATTATAAATTAGAGCATCAAAACGATAATTTCTGCCAGCCAATACAAGCGACTTTTCTAATGCTATAAGGTTAATTGGAAAATCAAATTCAGCCACAAGGAATTTTATTAAATTTTGCCTCACCCATTCTTCAGGAGTACAAACCAGCCATTTCTTTCGCAACTCATCAAATATCATAAGTTTTCCAGAATCATCTTTCATCCTAAAATCATAAGTATTGTAACAAAGACTAACTAATGGACTATTCATCTTTATGTCTTATCATTAGATAATCCATGCATGAATTATCGGCATTACTAGCTTCAGTCCAAACATAAACAGAGTCATTCCCCATACGCATATAATTTATATTTCGGGGATAATCTGTTAAAGGATTTTCAAATTTCCACAAAACAGGATCAGGCCTTTGTAATGAAAAACGTGCGTAGGTTCTAGTATTTTTAACATTAGCAGACATTTGATAAACTATTTCTGAATTGAAATAGTTTATTCTCATAGTGTCAAAAACTACAGTATCATTGTAAAAAATCCTGAAAGTCTTTCCTGTCAATTCTTTATCATTAGTTTTATTCCACATCTCAAACGAGCTACCAGTTTCTGATGAAATCTCCCATACTCCTAATAGCCATAATGGAAAGTCATTGCTAGTCTGCGAAAATGCACCGGAGACAAAACATAAAAATAAGATACAAATTAATATTTTTTTCACAGTTCAAAATTAATAATAATTTTCACAATCAAAAAATAAGCCTATTTTATTTTAAACAATGCTACAAATTTTAACATTTATGTGCAAAAATCTGTTAATAATAAGGTAGATAAATAAAATGCATAAAATTTATTTACAGTATCTTTGTATAAATAATATTTTTTATGATTTAAATTTTATTTTATGAAAGCGTTAAAACAGATATTACTTTTATTACTATTCATGTCTGCAATTCAGACATTTGCTCAAGTTCAGGACACATTGCCAACTAAAGGACCACAGCAATACGTAATAACCAAACAAAATGGAATTGAATACATTGGAGCAATACTCCAGGACGATGGAAGAGAAGTTCTTATTGAAACTATCACTCTTGGAAAAATATACATACCAAAATCTGAAATAAACAGTATTATTAAAATTGAGGATAAAAAAGATGTCGTTTTCGGAGAATACCGTACTACAGGACCATTTACAACTAGATATGTTTTTACCACAAATGCTCTTCCAATAAAAAAAGGAGAAAACTATGCAATGGTTAATTTATATGGACCAGAAGTTCATTTTGCAGTACTGGACAATTTGAGTATTGGAGTAATGTCGACATGGATTGCAAGCCCAATGGTACTTGCTTTAAAATATTCATTTAAATCAGCAATTCCTAAATGGAATTTTTCGGTTGGCACACTAATGGCTACTTCTGGATATCTCAACACTTTTAGAGGATATGGAGGTTTACATTGGGGAACTCTTACATATGGAGATAGAATGAACAACATAAGTATTTCTGGAGGATATGCATACATGACCGCAGGTTTCGACGACATTCCAATCGAAGGGATTTATTACAACCGAAGCCCTGATCGTAGAGTTGCAACTCCAACTGGAGCTGTTATGTTCTCTGTTTCGGGAATTGCAAAAGTTGGAGCTAAGGCAAGTTTTGTGTTCGACTCGATGGGTTTTGTGTTTGATTTAAATTCTTATGATCAAAGCTATGTAGAAACAACACAAGGATATTATGATGCTATAACAGATCTTTGGGTAGATCCAATTTATAGAATTACGGTCACGAAAACAACTGCCAAGCATATTGGACTCTTGCTTATGCCCGGATTTAGATTCCAAAAAAATCCAAACAAAGCGTTCCAAGTTTCATTATCCGGAGTTTCAATTTTTGGAGAAGAAAGTCTATCTTTCCCTTTTCCGATGTGTTCTTGGTATTATAAATTTTGATCTATTACAATATTGAACAATTAGTTTAATTTTGTAAATAAATTTCTTTTAAAATCATATTTTTTTACTTTATTAAGTTCATCTAAAACATATAACATATAATTGAAGAGACTTTTATTCATATTAATTACAATTAGCTTAGGCACTTTACTAAGTGCACAAAATGACAGTGCTAAATTAACAAGATATGACTATAGCTTTTCTTTTAAAGAAGGTCTATATTTAGACTTTTATTCCTTTAGTAATAATTCACCACTACAATTTCAATCTTTATCATATCCATCATATGGGGACAAAGATTTTTTTCAGATTTTAGATACCGCAAAAACGATAAGTTTTTTTGATGATTATGGTATAGTTGTAACAATTAATTCAAATAATTTGTGGGGCTACAGTAGAAACGGCAAACCCTATATCTATTGGGCAGAGAAATTTAATCTTGTTCCATTCGTTGGAGCAGTTAGCCATTTTATTACGACAATTAAAGTACAATACTCAACTTACCGAGACCCTTTCTACGACCCATATTACTATAATCCATCAGCCAGAACTTATCAAAGCGAGGAAATTAGACAATATCTGATTGATATGGAAACTGGCAATATATTGGAATATAGCCTAAAAAATGTGGAATCAATTTTGCAAAGAGAACCTGAAATTTACACAGATTTTTCAAAACTTAGCAAACGAAAAAAAAGCAAACAAATGTTCTACTACATAAAATTATATAACGAGAAAAGAGGCTTGTGGATTCTAGAATAATTTTCTCGAAAAATAAAACTGATTTTACATTATTATAAAACCTACAATATGAAAAAAGCACCCTTAATTTTGATATTAGCAATAATTTCATTACATGTATTTTCTCAAATTAAAATTCCTGTTGGGACAAAAACCGACATTAATAAATTTATGAAATCTACAACATATATTGTGCTGAAGAATGACCGCATGTCAGATTACAATACAGCTATGCAAGAAGCAATAGAAAAACATTGGACAATTACTCCTTATGAATTTGTTACCGAATCAGACTTTAAAAATTTTAAAAAAGATCCGAATAAATCTTTTTTGATGATAAATCAGGTGTATTTCGAAAAAGACAAATCTCAAACACTATTTGATTTTATTATTCTTTCTATTGGAGGCAATTTCAAAACTGTTGATGATATGCCAACATTATGTGCAATTCCATTGTGCTACAAAGGCGCCCTAGAATCAGATTATGATTATAAAATTGGGCTTATGGTAAAATTTATCCAGAACCACATGCTAGCATGTCAACAAAACCCAAGCTTAAATGAAGAAAACATAGCAGAGTATTATATGGATAAATCTGGAAGTCCAAAAAAGAAGACACTATATTTATTGAAAGAAGAAGTTGAGCCGGAAATAAGAACAAAAAACTCATTTGCCACAGCATACCCATTCAACTTTGAGTATTCAACTAAAGAAAAAATAGTAAGCCTAATAGCAAATAACGACGAAAAAGCTTTAATCCTTCATATACTTGGACCACAAATGAGCAGTACTTTATCTTATTGTGTTAAAATAATTATCGACACAGAAAATGGTCAAATCTTTTATTACGACATGCATAAAGTTGGGAATAAAAGCCCCTCCAATCTTCTTAAAAGTGACCTTAAAAAACTTGCAGACAAAGAATGAACTACGAACAAGTACTCGAATTTATGTTCAACTCGCTACCAATGTACCAGCGAATAGGACAGGCAGCATATAAAGCAAATCTCGACAATACACAAGCCCTAGATAAACACTTTGATTATCCTCATAAGAAATTTAAAACAATTCATATTGCAGGCACAAACGGAAAGGGTTCGGTTTCCCATAGTTTGGCTTCTGTACTTCAGGAGGCTGGTTATAAAACAGGCTTATATACTTCCCCACATTTAGTTGACTATAGAGAAAGAATACGTGTAAATGGAGAAATGATTTCGAAAGAATTCATTACAGAATTTATCAACCTAAATTCAAGCATTCTTACTCAATTAAAGCCATCTTTTTTTGAAATGTCTGTTGCTTTGGCGTTTGACTATTTCAGATTTTGTGAAGTCGACATAGCCGTTATTGAAGTTGGAATGGGAGGTCGTTTAGACTCAACAAATATTATTACTCCAGAAATTTCAATAATAACAAATATTGGACTCGACCACACTCAATTCCTAGGCAACACACTCGAAAAAATAGCAATTGAAAAAGCTGGAATAATTAAGCCAGGAATACCTATAATTATTGGGGAAACTCAAATTGAGACAAAACAAGTTTTTTCAAAGAAAGCAAAAGAATCAAACTCAGAGATAACTTTTTCAGATGAATCTTACATGGTTCAACTTAAAGAATCAGGTTTTATAACAAGTAAGTACAAAGTAAACCATCTAAATACAGATTCAGTTATTGAGTTTGGGTTAAATGGCTCATATCAAAAGAAAAATCTCTCAACAATACTAACTTCTTTAGAAAAATTAAGAAATAAAGGTTTTACTATCACCAACGAAAACATTAATTGTGGTCTTGCTAATGTTCAAAAAAACACAGGCCTACGTGGACGATGGGAAGTAATAAATAAAAACCCTCTTTGTATTTGTGATACAGGACACAATAAAGAAGGCTTGAATTATGTAATTTCTCAATTGACATCTCAAAAATACGAAACACTTCATATTGTATTAGGCTTTGTAAATGACAAAAATGTGTCTGAAGTCTTAGGTTTATTTCCAAAAGAAGCAAAATATTATTTCACACAAGCATCAATTCCAAGAGCTCTAGCTGTTGAACAATTACAAAACGAAGCAAAAAAACACGACATTTTGGGGAATATTTATAAAAATGTGATTTCTGCGTATGAAGATGCACTAAAAAACGCAGGTAAAAACGATGTTATTTTTGTTGGTGGAAGCACTTTTGTTGTAGGTGATTTAATAAAAGACATCTGACAGTCAGTGCGTTACAAATTTATTTGAAATTTTTCAAAAAATATTTGGCAAATAAATAAATGTAATATATATTTGCAGTCCCAAAACGGGAATACGTTCTTCAAAAAAAAGGTTGCTTAGCTCAGTTGGTTCAGAGCATTCCGACTTTGGTCGAGAGAGTCGCTGATAAAGAGAATAAAATATTGGGAGCTTAGCTCTGTTGGTTCAGAGCATCCCGACTTTGGTCGGGAGAGTCGCTGATAAAAAGAATAAAATATTGGGAGCTTAGCTCAGTTGGTTCAGAGCACCTGCCTTACAAGCAGGGGGTCGCTGGTTCGAATCCAGCAGTTCCCACAAACATCGCAAACTTGCGGTGTTTTTTTTTTGCAGTAAACTGTATCTCTCTTTTTTTTATAACACAAAATTATAGCGCTGCAAGTTGGTTCAGAGCATCCCGACTTTTGTCGGGAGGGTCGCTGGTTCGTACGTTTACTTCACGAACTTTGTGAGTAATCCAGCAGTTCCCACAAACATCGCAAACTTGCGGTGTTTTTTTTTTGCAGTAAACTGTACCTCTCTTTTTTTTATAACACAAAATTATAGCGCTGCAAGTTGGTTCAGAGCATCCCGACTTTTGTCGGGAGGGTCGCTGGTTCGTACGTTTACTTCACGAATAAAAAAACAGGATATACTAAGCCAACAAATATGTATCAATAATTTATTGGAAGAAGAGACTAGTTAGAAAATCAACATTTAAAGATAAAAAGAGATATTATTCTATAAATGGATATTCATCCCAATCTTCATCATCAGAATAGTAATAATAATTACTACTATTTTCTTCATCAACATCTTCTTCCGAAAACGAACCGGTCTTTGATAAAAGCGCTTGTCCCTTTATTCTAACTTCATATTTGTAACCTTTGTCGCTGGTAAATTCACTATATCCATTCTTACCAATAGTCGATGGCTTGAAATGACTTACATCTTTATATCCTCCATTAATCCAACATATTTTCTCCAATTTATTATCAACAGCTTTAACTCGTAAAAAATATGTAGAAGACGATCCGGTCTCAGTATTATCGCATTTTACCTCAGCGCGATACTCTCCATTATATGACTTATTTATTATCTTATTAGAAGTTGTACAGCCAGTTAATAATAGAATCAATGACAAAAAAAATATTAGCTTTATAGAATTCATAATCAAATTTTTAAATCAAATATTAAGAAAAAAAAAATAATGCCTCAAATATAGAAAATTTCTACTTGATTTATTATTCTCCAAATTTAATTAAGTTCTAAATTAAAATTTACACCAATTATTTTTTTCAATATTACTAAAATTTACAAAAATTCACAAGAATTTCTGGCACATAATTTGTTAGTCTCTCTCTCGTTAAAACAAAAAAAAATAATTTAAAAAGTTTAGCCATGAAAGCAAAAATTACAATGTTATTAATTGTCGGAGCATTATTCTTCATGTCAAATGTTGTTAATGCACAGCAAGTCCTAAATGGAACAAAAGTAGTTAAATCAAGAGGTGTTTCCGAGTATGTAATTCCAGCAGGAGACGTAGCAATGGAAAAACCAGTATTATCAAGAGGTGGTTGTGTTGTTAAATTTGACAACTGGACTGGTTATTATGTTGACCTATGGGTTGACAAAGTTTACAAAGGAAGATTAAATCCTTGGGAAAACTCACAATTAATCCTTCCTGAAGGTTATGCAGAAGTTTTTTGCCGTACACTTGGTGAAACTTACCAATGGCAATCAGAAGGCCAATGTAACGAAGAGTTTCTTTTAAAACTAGAAACAGAAGGCGCAGAAACTCCAGCAGATAGCGGATCAGAGTTTTAATTAAAAGACATTTAAGATGAGTACGCCAAGGTGTGCTCATCTTTTTAATTTATCAACCATGAAAAAATCATTTATACTTATTATTGTTGCTCTATTTTCAGTATTTTTTGCAAGAGCTGAAAAGTACGCATTGATAATTGCTATAGGAGAATACAATCAGAGTCTTACAGGATGGTATCCTATTAGTGCAGGCAATGACGTTCAGTTGATTGAAAAGACGCTAACAGGTCTTGGCTTTTCTGAACAAAATATTATGTATTTAAGAGATGCTGATGCAACAAAAGAAGGAATAGAAAATGCATTAACAGCATTATATGCTGAAATCAGTGCCGGTGATGATGTCGTTATACATTACAGCGGACACGGACATCAAATTTTCGATGATAATGGTGACGAAATAGATGGACTTGACGAGGCTTTGGTTTGTTTCGATGCTCCAATGAGCATGAAAGATGGATATACTGGAAGCAAGCACTTTAGAGACGATGAACTTGGTGAATGGATTAATAAATTAAGAATAAAACTTGGTGCAAACGGAAATATTTTATTGTTTCTCGACTCATGTCATTCTGGAACAGGAACTCGTGGGGCAGCAAAAGTAAGAGGTGGCGCACCTCCTCTAGTACCTGAAAATTGGAGTCCAAAAACTGTAAAAGACAATAAAGTTGGTTTTGGAATGGGCGAATCGAATACCCCAGCAAGTCGTGGAGTGAAGACAGAACAAATGGCAAAGTTCGTTGTCTTCTCAGGAGCAAGTGCCAACGAACTCAATTATGAAACTTACGATGATGAAAACAATGCAGTAGGTTCTCTTTCATTCTGCATTTACAAAGCATTCTCACAAATGAAAGAAGGCGACACATATCGTCAAGTTTTTGCAAGAATAATGGCTGAGATGGCTACTAAAGCGCCTTTTCAAAATCCAGCTATTGAAGGAGATATCGATTATGCAGTTTTCGGCGGTGATTACGAAATACAATCAGAGTATTTTAGTCTTAGTTCTGTAAAAACAGATTCTATTGTTGAAATAAACGCTGGTCGTTTAGCTGGAATTAACCCAGGAACAATAATCGCTTTTGCAGAACCTGGAACATCTAGCGTATCAAACGAAACAATATTAATGAATACTGGCAAAGTTATAAGTTCTGGCAATTTTACTTCCGTTGTTGTTTTAGACAACAAAATGAAGTTTAAAAACAATCAGAGTGCTTGGGTATTTATTCAAGCTAGAACCTTCTCCGATCAAAAAGTAAAAGTTGCTATTGATCCAAAAATGGATGCGGATGTAAAAGCATCTCTACAAACTGAAATTACAAACTCCAGTTTTGCAGTAATTGATGATGAAAATCCTGAAATCACGCTTAATTATTCAAAGGCTAGAGGTGCGAAAACTATTTCTGTGACGAATTCTATTTACAATCAGGAACTACATAAAATATCAAACGCAGATACTGAAGTTTTAAATTCAGACGTAATTGCAACATTAAATAATTTTGCGCAGGGTAAAATCATTAAAGATCTCGACTATTATAATGAAAGGTTTGATGTGGTTATGGAATTGATTCCAGTTAAAGCAAAAATAAATGACGACGGAACATTCGACATACTTGAATATCCAGACCCATCATCAATACTGGTTAACGACATCCCAGTTTTTAGTCCGGGAGTTATGGCTCTTATTAAAGTAACCAACTACGGTACTAAAAAATCATTCTTCAATATTATTGATGTTCAACCTGATGGATTTATCAACCCAGTTATTCATACAATTAATGATATCGATGGCCGTGAATATGTTTTAGAATCGGGAGAATCAGCAGTATTAAAAAACACTTTAGTTATGTTTGGCCCTCCTTTTGGAAACGAAACTTTTAAATTAATTGCATCTGACAAACCATTTAATCTTTCTGCAACAATTCTTCAACACGGGAACTCGACACGAGGAGACTCTTCAAATGTTTTTGAATCGGCTTTACAGGTTGGAAAGACAGGAACAAATACTCGAGGTGCATCAACTGTAAGTGCCAAGAATAACGACGATAGAATTTGCACTTTTGAATACACCTTCAAAATAAAAGAATAAAAAAGACTCCGGCAGAAACGGAGTTTTTTTAGCTTCATTACATTTTCAACAAAATCTATTTTTGCAATAAACTGAGTTGTTGTAATATTGCATCAATTGTGTATTTTTACATTTTATTACTAAATATCAGGTTTTGAAACCATTAGCAGAAAGATTACGACCAAAGACATTTGACGAGTATGCTGGTCAGGAGCATCTCGCGGGTAAAAATGCAGCTTTACGCAAAATAATTGAATCAGGGAACATTCCTTCAATGATACTTTGGGGGCCCCCAGGAGTTGGAAAAACCACATTGGTAAATGTTATTTCAGGGATTACGAACAGAACATTCCACACTTTAAGTGCAGTAAATTCAGGAGTAAAAGATGTTCGCGAAGTAATTGAAAAAGCGAAAAAGAACAATCTATTTTCAAAAGGCAATCCTATTCTTTTTATTGACGAAATACATCGTTTTAGCAAATCGCAGCAAGACTCACTTTTAGGAGCTGTTGAAGACGGGACAATCACTCTAATAGGTGCAACTACAGAGAACCCATCATTTGAAGTAATTTCACCATTACTTTCTCGTTGTCAAGTATATGTGCTTAAACATCTAGATGAAAAAGATTTAGACATTCTGATTGACAGGGCAATTTCACAAGATTCCGAATTAAAAAAAATAAAAATAACGATAAAAGAAAGAGATGCTCTTTATCGCTTTTCTGGAGGTGATGCTAGAAAACTTTATAATCTTCTGGAGCTAATTTGCAATACTTCTTCCAATGGAAAAGTAACCATAACCAATAAAATAGTTGTAGAAAAGCTACAGGAAAACCTTGCAATATATGACAAGTCTGGAGAGCAACATTATGATATTATTTCAGCATTTATAAAATCAGTTAGAGGTTCTGATCCAAATGCAGCTGTATATTGGCTGGCAAGAATGCTTGAAGGTGGCGAGGACATTAAATTTATTGCCCGACGAATGATAATATTATCATCTGAAGATATTGGGCTTGCAAATCCAAATGCCTTACTAATTGCAAATGCATGTTTTGAAGCGGTAACCAAAATCGGGATGCCAGAGGCGAGAATTATTCTTTCAGAAACTGCAATTTATCTTGCTACAAGTTCAAAAAGCAATTCGGCATATATGGCAATAGACAGTGCGATAGCCTTTGTTAAAGAAACAGGTGATTTGCCGGTTCCATTACATTTAAGAAATGCACCGACTAAATTGATGAAGAATCTAGATTATGGGAAAAACTACAAATATGCCCATTCATTTGAAAATAATTTTGTAGAACAACAGTACTTACCAGACAAAATCGAGAATAAAATATTTTATGAACCTGGAAATAATCAAAAAGAAGAAAGCATAAAAAAACATATCGAAAGCTTAAGAAAAAAATAAAAAAAAAGCTACCCTTTTTAGAATAGCTTATTAAAATTCTTTAAAATTTCTATTTTCTAGGAGTCATAGACAGAATTATCTCTAACAAACTAGATTCCCATTTATCATAAGCTTCGCTTGTTCCAAAGAATACTAAAGTCATTACATTAATATCGTCAGGCATAAAAATCATAACTGTTGTTGACATCTGATCTTTAGATCCATCTTCGTTTTTATAAAAACCATAGCCATCATTGGCAATAAAGCTAATGCCGTTACTCTCGAATTCAGAAAGGTCTTCTGCCCATACAATATCTTCAAGTAAAGACTCCACAACATCAAATGCTTCATTAACAAGGTCGTCCACTGCAGTTTCTGCTGTAGGATTTGTAGAAGCCCAAATCATTGTTACTAATCTAGAAGACTCTCCTTCATCTTTAGGAACGATGCTAAACAGCCCGTCTTTATTTGTAACTGTCCAATCCGAAGTAGGCACACTAATATTCACAATTGATTTTCCTGAGTCTGGAATTCCAAAAACCTTTTGTGAAAAACAAGCTGATGATATTAACATTAAAAGTGCCGAAATAAATAATAGCTTTTTCATAATTGATAGATTTTAATTAATAATTCGTTTCGCTTTTCTCTAAACAAAGATATAATTATTTTGTTTCAAAAAATATTATTTTGCAAATCCTATGCCTAAAAAAACATTTCCAATTGTTCTAAATTAAAACTTTAAAAATGAAAAATTTAAAAATCTAAGCCGTATAAATATGTTTACATTTCAATAATTTGCAACCTAACGAACTTTTTAACAGTCTTTCGTATAATTTTAGATTAAAAAATTATTAATGAATGAAATAAATCCTTATTTTTACCTGAATTAATTAAATTACCTTATCTATGAAAAAACTAATAACTCTATGTTTTATTCTGTTGATTACTGGAAGCATTTTTGCTCAGGAATTCGCATCTCTTCAAACCGAAAAGACAAAATCAGAAATATTAACAAATACTAATCAAAGCATTGCTTTTACAAGTTCCTTGGAAGGTTTTTACATCACAGAAGCCAAGACCATTGATGGTTATTATTCTAGAATTACTGTTCCAGAATATTTTCCTGACAGAAAAACAGGTTTCCCTGAATTGCCAGTAATGACAAAATTAATTGAAGTTCCACTAGATGCTGAATTTGAAATAAACATCATTAGTTATGATGAGCAAGTAATAGATTTGAATGATTATGGATATAGCCTACCAATAGTTCCAAATCAATTGTCAGTATTAAAAAATCAAGATCCCAATACGGTTCCATTTGAGAAAAACAATTCAATCTATAGAGATTTAAATTATTATTCAACTCAAACAGTTACTACAGAGTTAATAAGCAAAATGAGGGGTATTCAAGTAGCACAAATAATTGTTAGCCCATTTTCGTATGATGTTGAAACAAATACTTTGACTGTTAAGAACAATATTCAGGTAGAAATTATATTTAAGAATGCTGATATTGTAAAATCTGCACAACTAAAAGCGGACAAATACTCGCCAGCTTTTTCAAGTGCGTACAACGACTTATGGAATTATAAAACACCAACAAGTAAAGATGCAATATCTCAATATCCGATTAAATATGTAATTATTGCCGATAGAATGTTTGAAGCTGATTTGGCCGGTTTTATCGAGTGGAAAACAATGAAAGGTTTTTATGTAACAGTGGCTTACACCGATGTAATTGGAACAACTACAACAGCAATCAAAGCTTATATTCAAGGGCTTTATGATGCTGGTACAGCAGAAGACCCTGCTCCTACATTTGTTTTGCTTGTTGGTGATGTTGCACAAATACCTTCCTTTAATATGTCTCAACATTATTCGGACATGTATTATTGTGAATTTGATGGTGGTGGGGACTATATTCCAGAAATATATTTTGGACGATTCTCTGCGCAAAATATTGCACAGCTTCAGCCTCAAATTGAAAAAACTTTGATGTTTGAACAATATACATTTCCAGATCCATCATATTTAGCAGAGGTTGTTTTGGTAGCTGGTGATGATGCCTCATTTGGACCAACACATGCAAACGGTCAAATGAATTATGCACACAATTATTATTTCAATGAAGATCATGGTATAACTACCGATCATACATACCTATACCCAGCAGCAGGATCATCAGCAGCAGCTATTAAAACAGATATTAGCAACGGCGTTGGTTTTGTAAATTACACAGCTCACTGCGGTGTTACAGGTTGGGCTGGTCCAAGTTTCACAAATGCAGACGTTCCTGCTCTTCAGAATGCAGACGAATACTTCTTTAGTATTGGTAACTGTTGTCAATCAAACACTATTTTTGAATCAGAATGTTTTGGTGAAGCATTGGTAAGAGCTGTAAAAAAAGGTGCAGTAGCTCATATTGGAGGCTCAAACAATACTTTATGGGATGAAGACTTCTATTGGAGCTGTGGTGTTGCTAGCTCAATTTCTGCAACAACAAGCTATGCCCAAACTACTCAAGCGGCATACGATCATCTTTTCCATGAAAACGAAGAAACGCCTTACGTTTCTGCTTATGAGATTATTTATGCGGGGAATATGGGTGTTTCTGCCAGTACGTCATCTAGTAAAAAATATTATTGGGAGATATATCATTTAGTTGGAGACCCATCATTAATGCCATATGTTGGTATTCCTGCTCAAATTGACGCATTATATTTATCAACATTGCCATTAGGGATGACATCTCTCACTGTAACAACAGAACCTGATGCTTATGTTGCAATAAGCATAAATGGTGTTCTACTCGATGCAAAACTTGCTGATGTTTCAGGTCAAGCTGTTTTGGAATTTGCACCTTTAAGCACAGTTACAACTGCAACAATTGTGGTCACAAAACAATTCAGAGCCCCACACATCGGAACAGTAATGGTAATCCCTAATGACAATGATTATGATGCCATGTTAAACTCAATTACGATACCTGCAAGTCTAGTTCATATTACTCAGGCTACAATAACACCTACTTTTTCAATCCTTAATCTAGGTCAGATAAATATGACATCTGTAATTGTTGGTTACTCACTAAATGGTGGAACAGCAGTTGAAATTCCTTGGTCAGGAGATCTTGCAACTTTGGAATCTTCTGTTGTTACATTTCCTGAAATTACATTAACAGCAGGAAACAATACTTTCGTTGCTTACGTTAGTAACCCAAATGGAGAAGTTGATGAATATCCTGCAAATGATCAAGCAAGTAAAAATGTTCTTGTTTATTCAGGGAATGTGAAGATTGTATCATCAGAAAGTCCTCAATCAATTTATTGTAACACAAACACCTTTATTCCTACGATAACAATTAAAAATCTTGATTCATATCCTCTTACCTCTGCAGTTCTTTCTTTTAGCATTCCTGGTTTTTATCAAGATTATTTATGGACAGGAAATATTGGCCAGAATGAAACAACTCAAGTAACTTTTCCTGAATGTTGGTTCTCGGTGGGCGAGCACACTTTGACTTATGTTATAGAAAGCGTTAATGGTGAAAGTAATGTTGCGACTACAGGAACTAGTCTTGCCGTTGACTTTACAATTATTGAGAACGGGCAAATGGTTGTTGTTGACTTACTAACTGACAACTGGCCTTCTGAGACCACATGGCGACTAGAAAATAATTTGACATCTGAAATAATATACACTGATGGTCCTTTTGTTGGCAAGAATACACATAACATAAAAAACATGTGTCTAGCAGATGGTTGTTATAAATTTACAGTTTTGGACAGTTGGGGAGATGGCATGAGTGGAGATTCTGAGAACACAACAAATGGACATATTACAATAACAAACACAGCTACTTCTGAAGTTATTTTAGACTTTGATGCTGGACTAAACAATTGGACTCAGTATGCAGTTGAGTTCTGTATCAATGCAAGTAAGGTTGAATTATCACAAAATTCGTTAAAACATATTTATCCTAATCCTTCAACAGGAATTATAAATATTGAGTTTTCTGATGTCATTTCGAGCATCGAAGTTTATAACAACCTAGGTCAAATGCTATTTAATTCAAATATTTCTGATAGTTCTGCAAGTATTAATTTAAGTAATCTACCTGATGGCATCTACACTATAAAGGTAACTACAGACCAAGAAACAACAACAAAAAGATTCGTTTTAGCAAAATAGATCTTAGTACAACATAGAAAAGGCTGCAACACTAAAAAGTTCGCAGCCTTTTTTTATTCGTTTGTTGTCGTATATTTTATGTATATTTGCCTCAAAATTCCTTACTGTATGAAAAGAATATGTCCGGTTTGCGAATGTCAGTTTGATGGCAGAGTTGATAAAAAATTCTGTTGCGACCAATGCAGAAACACCTTTAATAACAGACAAAATCAAGATGCTGTTAACTATAGCCGCAACATTAACAGAGTACTTAAAACAAATCGCAGAATTTTAAGTGAATTTTTCGAGAAAAATCTTTACAAAGTCAATCGTGACAAACTTATTGCTGCAGGTTTTAATTTTGATTATATGACAAATATTTTCAGAACAAAAACCGGTAAAGTTTATTATTTTTGCTACGATTTAGGTTACCTGATTCACGATGATGGAAACTGTAATATTGTGGAGAAAAAAGAATATGTTGACTAAAGTCAAAAAACAAATGACAAAAAACAAAAAAAACAAATGACAAAAAAACAAGTTCCAATACTTAATGCTTGAGATTTGAAGCTTGTTATTTGGAACTTGTAATTTATAATTTATACCATTATGATAAAACTAACAGATAAATATGTAATTGAAGAAAGCATAGCTTATATCATTACAGATAAAACACAGGTTAACGATCTTCAATTATCTAAGACAGAAATTGATTATGCAAACAAAATGCTTGAGAATAAAGCAGATTTTGTTCATATTAATTCGTTTTACAAATCGTCTTTCGTTGTATTAGCAAAGTCTGACAAAGAAAAACATACTAGAACAGAAGGAATTCGCAACTCTGCAAATAAGGTAGCAAATATCTTAGCTGAACACAAGTACGAAACAATAAGTATTATTGATCTTAGTAACGATTTGTACTCATTAGCATTTGCTGAGGCAATTATGTTAAGTAAATATTCATTCAATAAATATTTTAAAGACAAAGCAGAAAAAGAATCAAGCTTAAAAGAGATAAAAATTGTTAGTAGCAGATTTTCGGACAAAGACATACTAGAAATCGAAGCTGTTGTTGCCGGTGTTTGCCATGCAAGAGACATTGTAAATGAGCCTCTTTCGTTCATGACTGCGAAAAAGTTATCTGAAGAAATTGAAGATCTCGGCAAAAAGTACGGGTTTAAAACCGAAATTTTAGATAAAGGCAAAATCGAAAGTCTAAAAATGGGTGGTTTGCTTGCCGTAAATCGTGGTAGTGTTGATCCGCCAACGTTTTCTATTTTAAAATGGGAACCTAAAAACGCAATCAATGCAGAACCAATAATTTTTGTTGGCAAAGGGCTAGTTTTCGACACAGGAGGAATAAATCTTAAACCAAGCGGTTCTCTCGAAACCATGAAATGTGACAAATCGGGTGGAGCAACAGTTGTTGGGTTAATCTGTGCATTGGCAAAGGCAAATATTCCACTACATGTAATTGGATTGGTTCCTGCAACTGACAACAGGCCAGGCAATAACGCTTATGTTCCAGAAGATGTTATTACAATGTACGATGGCACAACCGTTGAAGTACTAAATACTGATGCTGAAGGAAGAATGATTCTTGCCGATGCATTAGCTTATGCAAAACAATATAAACCACAACTAGTAATAGATTTGGCAACACTTACAGGAGCAGCAGTTGTAGCAATTGGCGAAAATGCCACAGCCGTTATGGGAAACACTCCTGCACACATAGCGTCACTTAAAGAATCGGGGTTCGAAGTTTGGGAAAGACTAGTTGAATTACCTCTATGGGAAGATTACGCAGACCAATTAAAATCATCAGTTGCTGATCTTAAAAACATAGGTAGCAGATGGGGCGGGGCAATTACTGCTGGTAAATTTCTTGAACATTTTACAGATTACAAATGGGTCCATCTGGATATTGCGGGACCAGCATTCACAGAAAAAAAAGACAGCTATCGTGGCATAGGCGGAACTGGTGTTGGTGTGAGATTGTTGTTTGATTTTCTTAAGAAAATCGTTGAATAAAAGTGAAATCACAATCCGCCGCGGCGGACAAATGACAAAAAATAAAAGCTAATCGCAAAGATACAGCTAATCTTTCGCCGCCGCGGATAGCCTTGTTCTTCGCCTTAGCCTTTGTAAGAAGTAAGAAGTAAATAGTAAGAAGTAAGAAGTAAATAGTAAGTAGTAAGAAGTAAATAGTGAGTAGTAAGTGTGGTAAATAGTCCCGAAGTAGCCAGTTGGATGATAGTGAATCCTGAAGCGAAAAATTCGGAACAAATATTAAAAATGACTAATAACAATAAACAAAAAAGCTAATTGCAAAGATACAGCTAATCTTCCTTAGCCTTAAATAAAAATAAAAAAAATGAGTAAACTAAAAATAGGAATAACACAAGGCGATATAAATGGTATTGGATATGAGGTAATTCTAAAGACCTTATCAGATCCGAGAGTTATTGGTAATTTAACTCCAATAATTTACGGTTCACCAAAAGTTTTGGCTTATTATAAAAAAGCCTTCAACTATAATATTCAAACGGTTACAATTGCAACTGCAGAAGAAGCAAAATCGAGAACAATCAACATAATAAATTGCAATAGCGAGGATATTAGAGTTGAAATAGGAAAATCGACAGAGATGAGTGGGCTTGCTTCTTATCAGGCATTAGAAAAAGCGTGTGACGATTTAAAAAACGGAAAAATTGATGTTTTGGTAACAGCACCAATAAACAAAAAAAACATTCAGGCTGCAGGTTTTAACTTTCCTGGACATACCGAATACTTGGCTCAAGAGTTTGGAAATGGTGAACATTTGATGATTTTAATGAATGATATTATAAAAATCGGGGTTGTAACTGGTCATGTTCCAATTTCGCAAGTATCTGAAAAAATTACTAAAGACTTAATTCTTAAGAAATTAAAAGTTCTCAATGACAGTTTAATTAATGATTTTTTAATTCGTAAACCAAGAATTGCGGTACTCAGTCTTAATCCACATTGCGGTGACGAAGGTGTTATCGGCGATGATGAAATTGAAAAGATAATTCCTGCTTTAATTGAGGCAAAGGAAAAAAACATAATGGCTTTTGGCCCCTACCCTGCTGATGGTTTCTTCGGTGCTGGTGAATACAAAAAATTTGATGCCGTTTTAGCTATGTATCACGATCAAGGATTGGCACCTTTTAAAGTTATAGCATTCGAAGATGGGGTAAATTTTACGGCTGGTCTTCCAATTGTTAGAACTTCACCTGCTCATGGCACAGCTTACGATTTGGCAGGAGAAGGAACAGCAAGTGAACAATCATTTCGCGCGGCACTTCACTCTGCTATTGACATTCACAATAATAGAAACTTTCAGTACGATTTGGAAAAAAACAAGCTTAACATTGCTGAGCTAGGAGATTTAAACGAAATAAATAAATACGGAGAATAATGGCTATTTACACAAAACAGGAAGCACTTGACTATCACAGTAAGGGAAGAAAAGGCAAAATTGAAGTTGTTTCAAGTAAAGGATTCCAAACACAAAAAGACTTATCTTTAGCATATACTCCAGGAGTTGCTGAGCCATGTTTGGAAATAAAAGAAAATCCGGAAACAGTTTACGAATACACAGCAAAAGGAAATCTAGTAGCTGTAATTTCGAATGGCACTGCGGTTCTCGGCTTAGGAGATATTGGTCCAGAAGCATCAAAACCTGTTATGGAAGGAAAGGGATTGCTTTTCAAAGTTTTTGCAGATGTTGATGTTTTTGATTTAGAAATTAATGAAAAAGACCCACAAAAACTTATTGCAATAGTTAAATCGCTTGAACCAACTTTTGGAGGAATAAATCTCGAAGATATAAAATCTCCAGAGTGCTTTGTAATTGAAGAAGAGCTTAAAAAAATAATGAACATTCCAGTTTTTCATGACGATCAACATGGAACTGCAATTATTTCGGGTGGTGCTTTATTAAATGCATTAAAAGTAGCAAATAAAAAAATTGACGAAGCTCAAATAGTGTTTAATGGTGCAGGTGCAGCAGGAATAAGTTGTGCAAGATTATTTGTTTCGTTAGGTGCGAAAAGAGAAAATATCGTATTATGCGACTCTAAAGGTGTTGTTAGAAAAGATAATGCTGGTAACAACATTTACAAACAGGAATTTGCAACGACAAGAGAAATTCAAAGCCTAACAGATGCAATGAAAGATGCAGATGTTTTTGCAGGTGTTTCAGTTGGTAATGTTGTTAGCCCGGAGATGGTAAAGTCTATGGCAAAAAACCCAATTGTTTTTGCAATGGCAAACCCAACACCAGAAATTTCTTATGAAGAAGCTACAGGTGCAAGACCGGATGTAATTATGGCAACTGGAAGAAGCGATTATCCTAATCAGGTTAACAATGTTTTAGGATTCCCGTTTATTTTTAGAGGTGCTCTTGATGTTCACGCAACTAAGATAAACGAAGAAATGAAAATTGCTGCGGCTCATGCTCTTGCAGAACTTGCACATTTGCCTGTACCCGAATACGTTTGCAAAGCTTACAATAAAGATATTATCGAGTTTGGGCCCGAATATATTATTCCAAAACCGCTTGATCTAAGGGTAATTGAACATGTGGCTGTCGCTGTTGCAAAAGCAGCAATTGAAAGCGGTGTTGCACGAAAAACTATTACAGATTGGGAAGAATATAAACTGATTCTACGAAATAGAGTTAAGCGAGTGCATGAGAATTATGTAAAAAACGCTTAAACTATTCTTCGGGATTCGTCGGTTCTATACTCAGCCTCTATGAGATTAATTAATTTTTTCTACTTGCTGCTAGTAAAGAAATTTACTAATTGTTAATTTATTACAACTAAATAAATACGTGAATTCAATTTCATATAATTTTTTTCTTTACATTTGTTAAAAAGAGAAAGAAATGAGAAAAATAACGCTTTTATTATCCCTGTTGTTATTATTTGCAATACAGTCATTGTTTGCACAGGTAAAATCAGAAAAATATCTTCGATCAGAAGAATTGGCTAAACTTGGCATGTACGAAGATGCATCTAAACTACTTGAAGAATTATGCCTTGAAGAACCAAATAACTATTTGTATTTTCAGGACTTGGGGTATTCGTATTTAAACATATTCGATTTTGATGCTGCGATAAAAAATTATACTACAGCAATTACACTAAATAAGGATTGTTATAAATGTTATTCTCATCTGGCAAGAGCATATTTTGAAAAAGGCGATTTCTCAACAGCAGAAGTAACTGTTGCAAAAGGATTTGCAATAAGCGACACAACAGCCCACTTACATATGACTAGAGGGTTAATTTATCAGCAAACTAATAGAGGCGACCTTGCGCTTGCTGACTTTACAAAAGCAATAAGCTTGACTCCTGATGACAAAGATTATTACATTTTGAGGGCCAACTACTATTTAGCCATTGGAGAAGCATATAATGCATATAGTGATATTACATCTGCAATAAAACTAGATCCTATCAATTCAGAGTATTACTATTACAGAGCCTATATTCTAACAAATTTAAATGTTCAGGACGAAGCCTTGAATGATATTGACAAAGCCATAAAACTAAAAAATACAAATGCAGATTATTTTAATCTAAAATTTACTATTCACATGAATCGCAAGGAATACGACTTTGCAGAGCAAGCTGTTTTAAAATCTATCGAAATAAAACCAAACGATTATTATGCCTACGTTAGCCTTGGAGATTTATATATGCAAATGAATAATATTGAGCGTTATTGTGATGCTTACCAAAAAGCAATTGATTTACATCCTGACAAAAATTCAGAAGATAAAGCTAACCTTATATTGCATCACGATAAATATTGTAACGAAAATAGAATGCCATATTATTTTGTTAGATCTTTAGGATTTTACAATGATTCAAATTATGGCGATTGCATTCTGATAACAGAGAACGGAATAGCAATTACAGGTGCAAGTTCTATACTATATAATATGAAAGGCTCTGCTCATTTATCGAGACTCGAATATGAAAAAGCAGAAATCGAATTTAACAACAGTCTATCAACAAAAGACATGCTTTTACTGGAAGTTAAAGATTTTTATAGTCAACCACTTAACGACACTGATGCGGGTAATGTTGCAAAATCATATATTGTTAAATCTGAGTTTGGTTTAGCAACAATCAAACTTATTATGCATGATTATGATAATGCCTTGACACATATTATTAAAGCCGTTGATATGGCCGAATTTATTACAAATTTTGATGGAATTGAATTTCTCTACAACACAAAAGGAATGATATATCTTGCAAAAAATGATCTTGACAATGCCTTAAAGAACTTTAACATTGCAGATGAAAAAAACCCATATAATAGTATTTCAAAATTAAATATTTCAATGGTATCAATATTAAAATCTACTAAATATAATGCTAAGAAACTCCAGTTCGAATATATTCCAGAATTACTTAGTCCACGTCTAATTTTACCTGCAATGAAATTAACAAAGACGGATAATTTGGAAGAATTAAAAAATGCTTTAGAAATCTGTGATAGTGTAATTTCTTTCGAATCAGAAAATGCGTTAGCTTATTTGTTTAAAGCAAAGATTTCTCAATTATTGGGCGATTCAAACTATTGTGAAGCTGCACTAAATGCAAGAGAATTTGGAATATATAATGCCATTAAGGAGATTGGTGGAACTTGCAAATAAAAATTTTATTCAATTAATAATATAAGAATAATATTATCAGCCTAATTGGTGTCGTAAAATGAAAAATAGAGATCAACTAAATTATCTTGGAGCAGGAGTTTCAGTAATTGTAAACCTGCTACTTTTTGCATTAAAGTATTGGGCAGGCATTGTATCTGGGTCACTGGCTTTGATGGCAGATGCTTGGCATACTCTATCGGATTCTTTGAGTTCCATAGTGTTAATTGTGGGGGTTAAAATGGCGTCACGGCAAGCCGACAAAAAGCATCCTTTTGGACATGGCAGATGGGAACAAGTTGCTGCAATTTTCATTGGGGTTTTATTGTCAATTGTTGCATGGGAATTCCTGTCCGATTCGATTGCGAAAATCAACAATCACGAAACAGCAAAATTTGGAATAATTGCGATTATTGTTACATCTATTTCGATATTAATCAAAGAAAGCATGGCACAAATGTCGTTTTACATAGCAAGAAAGACAGACAACATTGCAATGAAAGCAGATGGTTGGCATCATCGGAGCGACGCTTTATCTTCAGTTGTTGTACTTATTGGTATATTTCTTCAAAAATATTTTTGGTGGATGGACTCAGCATTAGGAATTGCTGTTTCACTTATCTTAATCTATGCTGTTTATGAAATAATTAGCGATGCAATCAGTAAAATTCTGGGCGAAGATATTCCAGAAGACTTGATTGATGATGTAAAAGAAAATATTAAAAATTTATATGGACATGATTATCAGGCACATCACTTTCATCTTCACAACTATGGAAAACATAAAGAAATAACTTTTCATATCAGGATAAATCCTAACATATCAGTTCTTGAAGCACACGATATCGCAAATACAATTGAATCTAAAATAAAAGATAATCTAAATGTTACTGCAACGATTCATGTTGACCCTATTAAAATCAATATTTAATATCAAGCAACAAACTCTATTCTAACTTGTGTTAGTCTATTTTTTAAAACAATTCTACCAAAATCAAAGGATTCCCGTTAAAGTCTATGCCTAAGTGCTATTTGTTCAATTAAACACTCAGAGATGAATCTGGTATAATACTCGAGTTATGTTTTTTTATTACAAATTAAAGTAAATACTTTTGTATGGCAAAAAAGTAGTAATAATGAAATCATTAATTTATATCTCAATAATTGTTTTGGGAGCCTTGTATATTTCTTGCAACCAAGAATCAGTTGCAGAAACGACAAAATCAGTTTATACAACGCCAGACAATCCTCCAATTGGTAAAGATATTAGTTGTGACATATCTAGAATCCGAGATCTATATTCAAAATTCAACTTTATAGCAAGAAGTGTCGTTGATAAAAACAAGATTAATCCCACAGATATTCATCAATTAAATGAAATTGTTTTAAATCTAAAATATTTTGACATTATATACACGCAAAAATTCTTTAACAAGGAAATTAACAAAACTACTTACGCCTTATTACTAACAGATCCCTCATCAAACAAAATTATTTCTGATTACATTTTCCTCACTCGTCAACTTCAAAATATTGAAGGCCGCCAATTTTTAAATCTTTAACACTTTATCTTGCGGTAATTTCAGATTTTTATAACTTTACAAAAAAATAAGTTATGAAATCAGACTATACAAATGCTATCCCATTTACTGGAGAAAATGCTTTTAATCGTTCCGCAGAATATGCTATTAAACAATTACAGACACTAAATTCTGGTGTAGGACAAGGTAATGATTTTTTAGGATGGATTAATCTCCCTCAATCATTTGATGAAGATGAGATTGCAGATATAATTGAAGTTGCTGATTCGTTGCGTGAATTAGATGCCGTTGTAATAATTGGCATTGGTGGTTCATATCTTGGTGCAAAGGCTGTTATTGAAGCTCTTAAACCACATTTTGAAAAGACAGAACCAGAAATAATTTTTGCAGGGCATAATCTAAGTGGAAATTACCACGCAGAATTGATTGAATATCTTAAAAATAAAGAATTTGGGCTGATAGTAATATCTAAATCTGGCACAACTACGGAGCCAGCAATAGCATTCCGTTTACTTTACAACGAAATGAAAAAGCGTTTCGATAAGGAAACAATAAAAAAGAGAATCGTTGCCATTACAGACGCTGAGAAAGGAGCATTACGTGAATTAGTCAACAAGGAAGGATTTACAGACTTTATTATTGCCGACAATGTTGGAGGAAGGTTCTCTGTTTTATCACCAGTAGGGTTACTACCTATTTCAGTTGCAGGATTCGACATTGAAGAATTTATTCGTGGAGCCTCAATTGCGCAGGATATTTGTTTAGAAGTAAGCGAAGAAAACCCAGCAATAAAATATGCTGCAATGAGAAACCTACTGTATGCATCTGGTCACAAAATAGAATTAATGGTAAACTACAACTTACGACTTAACTATTTTGCAGAATGGTGGAAACAGCTTTATGGCGAAAGTGAAGGAAAAGAAAACAAAGGAATTTTTCCAGCATCGGTTTCGTTTACTACAGATTTACACTCACTAGGTCAATACATTCAGCAAGGTGAAAGACAAATTTTCGAAACCAGCATATTGGTTAGCGATAATAGCGATGCGCCAATTATTCCGGAAGATGCAGCAGATTTAGATAAGCTAAACTATATTGCAGGAAAAGACATGGAATATGTTAATCGTAAAGCTGCTGAAGGAACACTAATGGCACATATTGAGGGTAAAGTTCCAAATATAATATTCGAAATCGACAGTTTAGATGAATATAATCTTGGATTTATGATGTATTTTTTCGAAATAGCTTGCGGTATAAGTGGCTATATGTTGGGTGTAAATCCATTCGATCAACCTGGCGTAGAAGATTATAAAAGAAATATGTTTAAGCTGTTAGGTAAGTAAGAAGTACTTAAAGTGCCTAGAGTGCCTAGAGTGCCTAAAGTGCCTAAAGTTAAAGTGGAAAAGTTTAATTATTAAAGAAATAGATAGTACAAAAAATATCATTCAACAACTCTAAGTACTTTAAGTACTCTAGGCACTCTAAAAAGGAAGTACTTAAAGTACTTAAAGTGCCTAGAGTGCCTAAAGTTAAAGTGGAAAAGTTTAATTAATAGAAAAAATGGATAGTAAAAAAAATATCATTATATAACTCTAAATACTTTAGGCACTTTAGGCACTTTAGGCACTTTAGGCACTCTAG